>NZ_LKAJ02000001.1:1552232-1862679 GCF_001431295.2 Candidatus Berkiella aquae
ATATGCGAGTAATTGTTAGCAATTCACCTCAAGCAAAAGCTGCGATGGAAAAACTGAAGAGCGAATTTAAAGCTCGTGAAGAAAAAATCATGGCGCAAGAAAAATCAGTAAAAGAAAAAGCTGAAAAACTACAAAGAAATAGCGCTGTCATGAGTGAAGCTGAAAAAGCTAAACTAGAAAAAGAAGTCATGGCAGGACAACGTGAATTACAACGTCTGCAAAATGAATATCGCGAAGATGCAGCAATGCGCCAGCAAGAAGAAATGAAGAAAGTCATTGATAAAGTGAGCGCTGCCATTGACGAAATCGCGAAAAAAGAAAAATACGATTTGATATTTGTTCGTGAAGCGGCACCTTTTGCTTCTAAACAAATGGACATTACCGACAAAGTATTAAAAGCGACAGCACCTAACGCATAATCATGAATAGTATTGAACATAAAGCAAAAATGATGCGCCCCAATGTGATGACATTGGGCGCTCTGGCACAGTTAACAGGCGCAACCCTAAAGGGTGATCCGAACGTTGAAGTGACTGGTGTAGGCACGACATCCAATGCAAAAGAAGGTGATATTACCTTTATAGCGGATGCAAAATATCGTGCAATGCTTGAGAAAACACAAGCAACAGCCGTCATTTTGACCGAGAAAGATATTGAGGCATGCAAAACCCATGCGCTTATCTGTCAAGATCCCAAATTGGTGTTTGCTAAAGTCGTTGAATGTTTGTATCCCAATCAATCAGTTCTGCCTTCAATCCATGAAAGTGCTGTTATTGGTAATGAGACCGATATACATCCTTTATCTTACATAGGCCCAAATTGTGTGATTGGTGATCGTGTCAGAATTGGTGCCAATGTCATTTTGCAAGCAGGCTGTTCAATTGGTAATGATACGGTCATCGACGAAAACACGATTTTGTATCCTCGTGTCACCATTTATCATGGTTGCCAGATTGGCAAAAACTGCACTATCCATTCAGGGGTTATTATCGGCAGTGATGGCTTTGGTTTTGTTAAAAATAAAGCGCATTGGGTACGAGTACCGCAAGTGGGTGGTGTTAAAATTGGCGATAGAGTAGAAATTGGCGCCAATACCACCATTGATAGAGGTGCAATTGAAGATACTGAAATTGGTAATGATGTCATCCTAGATAATCTGATTCAAATTGGTCATAACGTTAAAATTGGCGATAGCACAGCAATTGCAGCTTGTGTGGGTATTGCAGGCAGCACGACGTTAGGCAAACATTGTATGGTTGGCGGTGGAACACGGTTTAACGGTCACATCCATATTGGCGACTTTGTTCAAATTGTTGGTTGTTCAAACGTTGCCCAATCTATTTCGACTCCAGGAGCGTACGCTTCTGCTATAACGACAACCGATATCCATCAATGGAAGAAAAACCTCTTGAGATTTCATCGACTTGATCAATTAGCGGGTCGTGTAAAAGAAATCGAAAAAAAATTAAAAGAAAAGGAGGGTAGTTAAGTGATATTGGAAAGTAGAGTACTCAATATCCATGAACTGATTAAAATGTTACCGCATCGTTATCCTTTTTTAATGATTGATAAGGTGCTTGAGTATACAGAAGAGTCGCTTGTGGGCGTAAAGAATGTCACCATGAATGAACCTTGTTTCATGGGACATTTTCCAGAAAACCCTGTTATGCCAGGGGTGTTAATTACAGAAGCATTAGCGCAAGCAGGTGCTATTTTAGCTTACCTTAAAACAGGTAGTAGCCCAAAAGAACACTTATTTTTCCTTGCAGGAATTGATAACGCTAAATTTAAGCAAATGGTCATTCCAGGAGATCAATTAATCTTGGATGTGCAAATAGTGGGAAACAAAGGAAACTTTTGGAAGATCCATGGTGAAGCAAAAGTTGATGGAAAACTTGTTTGCTCGGTAGATATTTTAAGCGCAATGAGGAAGTTGGCCAGTGATCTCGGATAAAGCAATTATCGATAAGAGTGCAAAAATCGCTGCGAACGTCGAAATTTCTCCTTTTTCCATTATCGGAGCTGATGTGGAGATAGGCGAAGGAACTTGGATAGGCCCTCACACAGTTATCAATGGCCCGACCAAGATTGGTCGCAACAATAAAATATTTCAATTTTCATCGATTGGAGAAGATCCGCAAGATAAAAAATACGCGGGCGAGCCCACTCGATTGGAAGTCGGAGATAACAATACCTTTCGCGAATGTACGACGGTTTCAAGAGGAACGACCTCTGGAGGCGGGCTTACTAAAATTGGTAATGACAACTTATTCATGGCTTATGTACACATAGCGCATGATTGTCATGTTGGAAACTTTACAACGTTTTCTAATAATGCATCATTAGCAGGCCATGTTACGGTTGATGATCATGCCAATTTAGGTGGTTTTGTTGGCGTTCATCAATTTTGCAATATTGGCAGTCACTGCTTTTGTGCAGGTGGCAGTATTATCGTCAAAGACGTTTTACCCTTTATTACGGTTTCAGGACATCCTGCAGAAACCTATGGATTAAATGTTGAAGGGTTAAAAAGACGCGGCTTTACGCCAGATGATCTAACCGTGTTAAAACGTGCTTATAAGATTTTGTATCGACAAGGTCTAACGCTGGAAGAAGCGGTACATAAAATTGAAGCAATGATTCCTGAATGCAGACATATTCAAGTTATTGTTGATTTTATTAAGAAATCTAAGCGCGGCATAGCTCGCTAATGGAGGCTAAAGAGGAAAGTTTCCGCTTTGGATTGGTCGCTGGTGAAGAATCAGGTGACATCTTAGGCGCAGATTTAATCTTAGCCTTAAAAAAAATATATCCCCAAGCTACGTTTATTGGCATTGGTGGTGCGCGTATGATTGCAGCAGGAATGGAAAGTCTTTATCCACTTGAAAGACTCTCGGTCATGGGCTTTATTGAGCCCCTGAAGAGACTTCCTGAGCTGCTTAAAATAAGAAGCCATTTAAAGAAATATTTCATACAACAACCACCTGCTGTCTTTATTGGCATTGACGCTCCTGATTTTAATTTGTCGCTTGAGCATTCTCTAAAAAAACAGGGTATTCGCACTGTACATTACGTAAGCCCAACCGTATGGGCATGGCGCAAAGGAAGAATTCATAAGATTAAAAAAGCGATTAATCGAATGCTATGTCTATTTCCCTTTGAAACCCAAATTTATCAAACTCATTTGGTGCCCAATACTTGTGTGGGGCATCCATTGGCCGATGTTATACCGTTGCATTTTTCGCAAGCGCAAGCACGCAGTCAGCTTGATTTAGCACAGGATAAGAAAATAGTTGCACTATTACCGGGTAGTCGCCGTCAAGAACTTGTCTATTTAGCTAAAGATTTTATCGAAACAGCCAGGTGGTTAAAAAAGAAAATTACTGATATTGAATTTATTTCCCCTAGTGCTAACGAGAACACGCAAGCACAATTTCAAGAATATCTACAAGCTTATGACGATATTACCATCAAATTATACCAAGGAAATGCGCGTACTGTGATGGCAGCGGCTGATGTGGTATTAACTGTATCGGGCACAGCTTCACTAGAAGCAATGCTGGTAAAAAGACCCACGATTGTTGCTTATAAAATGTCGAAATGGGGTTTTGCCCTAGCCAAAAGATTGATCAAAGTACCTTATATTGCATTACCCAATTTGCTCGCAGGCAAATTACTGATGAAAGAATTTATTCAGGATGAGGTTAAGCCAGCGGCAATGGGAAGTGCTATTTTAGAATATTTACAAAACCCTGAGCTTTCAAAAGAAGTGAGTCAGCATTTTTTGACCCTTCATCAATCTCTCAGAAAAAACGCAGGGTTAACTGCTGCTAATGCTATTGTAGATGTAATCAAGGAAAACAGATGACAATCATTGCAGGTGTTGATGAAGTCGGTCGGGGTCCGTTAGCAGGACCCGTATTAGCGGCGGCAGTGATTCTGAATAACCGCAAACCGATTGAAGGGTTACGCGACTCTAAAAAACTGACCGATAAAAAGCGTGAAGAGCTTGCTCATCTCATTAAGCAACAAGCTAGATGTTGGGCTATTGGTATTGCAAGTGTTCCTGAGATTGATAGCGTCAATATTTTAAATGCGTCATTGTTAGCAATGAAAAGAGCAATAGAAAATTTAAGTCTTACGCCAAAACTGGCATTGATTGATGGAAATCGTTGCCCTAACCTTATTATCAAAAGTGAAGCCATTATAGGTGGAGATGATCTCATTGCTGAAATCAGCGCAGCGTCTATCATTGCAAAGGTTGCGCGGGATAAAATTATGAGTTATTTCGATAAATCCTATCCAGATTTTGGGTTCGGTCAGCACAAAGGTTATGGCACACAAAAGCATTTATTAGCTTTACAAAAGCATGGTGTAACACCATTACATCGAAAAAGTTTTGCCCCCGTTAAGGCGCTTTGCTTAGAAGTGGGTTAATCATGACATCGTTCGTCCATCTTAGTTTGCATAGCGAATATTCGATTGTCGATAGTATCGTACAAATCCCGGAATTGTGTGCAAAAGCAAAAGCATATGGCATGCCAGCGGTTGCTGTCACCGATGTCGCGAATTTGTTTTGCATGGTTAAATTCTATAAAGGTTGTTTGCAGCAGGGCATTAAGCCTATTGTCGGCGCTGAAATTGCTATTGAAAATGAGGAACAACCAAACGAATATTATAAACTGATATTGCTCTGTCAAAATATGCAAGGGTATTGGAACCTAACTCGCTTGATTAGCTTAACCTATCAAGAAGGAGAAAGGCTTTCTGTGCCATTAGCCAAAAAGCAGTGGATTATTGAGCATGCAGACGGCTTAATCGCTTTATCAGGTGCTAAAGCCGGTGATATTGGTCAAGCCATACTGCAAAATTCTCTTTTTAAAGCAAATGCTTTTTTAAATGATTGGATGAAAGCATTTCCGGGTCGTTTTTATCTTGAAATACAACGAACCAATCGTGCAAATGAACAAATTTACGAAAAACATGTTTTAGCCTTAGCAGAACAACATCAATGCCCGATTGTGGCAACCAATGATGTGGTTTTTCTTGCAGCAGATGATGTTGAAGCTCACACGGCGCGTGTCTGTATTCAAGAAGGTACGACTTTAGAGCAATCAGCACAATCCAATCGCTATTCTAACGAACAGTATTTTAAATCGCCCGAAGAAATGACGGCATTATTCGCTGATTTGCCACAAGCGATCGAAAATACGATTAATATTGCTAAACGTTGTTCTTTAGCACTGACACTAGATAAGACCGTTTTACCCTCATTTCCGGTGCCCGAGGAGATGTCAGAGGAATCTTATTTAGAAAAGGCATCCGTAGATGGTTTGCATCAACGTTTAGTGCAAATATTTGCCTTAAAACAAATCCCAGAAGATCAGCAAGCGCAAATGACGCAAACCTATTTGGAGCGATTGCACCTTGAATTGCGAGTGATTAACTCCATGGGATTTCCAGGCTATTTTTTAATTGTCTCTGATTTTATTCAATGGGCAAAATTAAATCATATCCCCGTTGGACCAGGACGAGGTTCGGGCGCGGGTTCTTTAGTGGCGTATGCCTTAGCAATCACTGATTTGGATCCTATTGAGTATGAGTTGCTATTTGAGAGATTCTTAAATCCAGAACGGGTCTCGATGCCTGACTTTGATATCGATTTCTGCATGGATAATCGCGATCGCGTTATTGAGTACGTTGCTAAGCGCTATGGACGCCATAATGTGTCTCAGATTGCCACATTTGGCACGATGGCAGCAAAAGCGGTTATACGAGATGTTGGACGGGTTTTGGGTCATCCCTATGGATTCGTTGATAAAATTGCCAAGTTAATTCCCTTTGAAATTGGCATGACCTTGGAAAAAGCCCTAGCTCAAGAGCAAACCTTACAAAAACGCTATCAAGAAGAGGAAGAAGTAAAAACCTTAATTGATCTTGCTAGCAAGTTAGAGGGAACAACCCGAAATGTCGGTAAACATGCGGGCGGGGTCGTCATTGCACCGTCGGCGTTAACCGATTTTGCCCCCCTTTATTGTGAAAAAAACAGCAATCAAGTTGTTATTCAATTTGACAAAGATGACGTTGAAACCATTGGTTTGATTAAATTTGACTTTTTAGGCCTGCGAACTTTAACAGTCATTGATTGGGCGATAAAAAATGCCAATGCAATTTTACAAGCACGTGGCGAACCAAATGTTGATATTCAATCGATAAGACTCGATGATGCAATGACTTTTGATTTATTGAAGCGCTGTGCAACGACAGCCGTTTTTCAGTTAGAGTCAAGAGGCATGAAAGAATTGATCAAACGGTTGCAGCCTGATCAATTTGAAGAAATTATCGCTTTGGTTGCGTTATTTAGACCAGGTCCTTTGCAATCAGGGATGGTTGATGACTTCATTAACCGTAAACATAAACGCCAGAAGGTAGAGTACCCACATCCTGCCATTGAACCCATATTGAAACCAACCTACGGTGTTATTTTATATCAAGAACAGGTAATGCAAATTGCTCAGACGTTAGCGGGCTATACGCTAGGGGGTGCTGATTTACTGAGAAGAGCAATGGGTAAAAAGAAACCTGAAGAAATGGCGCAGCAACGGACCATTTTTACAGAAGGTTCTGTGGCAAATGGTGTTGATGAAAAAACAGCTACCTATATTTTCGATTTAATGGAAAAATTTGCAGGTTACGGTTTCAACAAATCTCACTCCGCAGCGTATGCTCTAGTCTCCTATCAAACAGCGTGGCTTAAAGCACATTACCCTAGTGCATTTATGGCGGCAGTGCTTTCTGCAGATATGAGCCATACGGATAAGATTGTCACATTAATTGAAGAATGTAAGCATTGTCAGCTTAAAGTATTACCCCCTCATATTAATGAAAGTTTTTACGCATTTACGGTCAATTTCCAAAATGAAATTGTTTATGGGCTTGGAGCCATAAAAGGGGTTGGGGAAGCTGCTATTTTGCATATTCTTGAAGTAAGAGAGCAAGGCGCTTTCAAAAACATATTTGAACTTTGTGAACGCGTTGATAATAAAAAGGTGAATAAACGCGTTTTAGAAGCGCTTATCAAATCGGGTGCTTTTGACTGTTTCTTGCAAGAACGTTCTTTAATGATGGCAATATTAGATGCTGCAATGTTGCAAGCTGTTCAACAAGCAAAGAATAATACTCATGGCCAGCATGATTTATTCCAACATATCGAAGAGACAAAAGAGATAAATATTCCAACCAATATTAATCCTTGGACTCAAGAAGAGAAATTACAAGCTGAGAATGAATCGTTAGGCATGTATTTCTCTGGTCATCCTATATTATTGGTTCAAGATGAATTACAAAAATTTGGTGTGTCCAAATTTAGTAAGGTCGTCATCAATAAGAAGGAACAAAAATCGCTTATAGCAGGTATTGTTTTGTCGATTAAAACAATGCAAACCAAAAATGGTGAAAGAATGGCCATCATTGGTTTTGATGAAGGCGATGAACGATTTGAGGTGGCAATTTTTCCTCAAACCTATCAAACATGCAGAGATTTATTAGTAAAAGATCAACTCTTAATCATTGAAGGCAACATCACCGTGGATCCAGCGAGTGGGTCACGTAAGATCCGTGCTCAAAATCTTTATGGATTAGATGCTGCAAGAGAAATGTATGCAAAGGCAATTATTGTTAAGATTTCGAATGATGTTAAGGAAAACAGTTTGGAAATGTTGAAAGAATGTTTAACATTTTATGAACGCGGTAATTGCCCTATTTATGTTGAATATCAAAATCAAAATGCAAAAGTAAAAATTAAATTAGGCCAGCAATGGAATGTGAAACCTTCTCAGGAACTTGTCTTGCATATTAATACGGCATTAGAGGCACAAGCTGCAACGATTGCATATTAATGTAGTTATCATTTCTAGTGATGTTTCTTATCTGGAAGTGAAATGAGTATAGTGAGGTGTAGTATGAAGAATTTCCGTATTGCGGTTATGTTAAATGGTGCTGAGGGTATTGACTATTTTGAAAAGTTGAGCAACCTAAAACAGATTGAATCAGGTTTACAATCAAATCAAAATCAATCAATCCTTTATTATAATTTAAAAACGATTAATGAATCTCGTCCTTTTTTATTTCGCTTGGCGATGCATTTTTCAGGGCATAGCTATGCTTTCTTTTTAGATTCTGTTTTGGAGCAAGTGATTCGTCGCATTCGCTCCGCGATCACCAGTAATGATCTTAGTCGAGATGGCACGGTTGATATTTCTTTATTTGGTTTTAGTGAAGGTGCTTCTTTAGCAAGACATTTTGGAATGGAATTTATTAAAAAACGCCTTATTGATAACATGCCCAATGAATTAAAAAAATATGGCATTAAAGTAAGATTAGATGCGGAATACTTATTAGATAGCGTGCAGTTATCAACCCCAGTGACCGTTTCAATTTTATCTCCTTTTTCATTGAGGAATTATTACCCTCGTGGCTATTATCGTTTAGATATCCCACAAGAAACAAAAGCTTATCATGCGGTAGCTTTAGATGATGTACATAGTGTCAATCGACCAGCGCTACTGGATATAGTGGCAGGAAAAACAGAAGAAGTTTGGTTTGCAGGTGACCATTTAGGGGTGGGGGGTGGTCATATGATCCCTTATGCGAATGTTCCCACTGTCTCTGATGATCCTTTGCAATATATTGTGCAGCGTGCAAGCCAAAATGGTTTGGAATTTAAACAAAGCTTTATTGACAAACTTGAAGCACAGAAAAGATGTAATATTGTCAGCGCAGTACATAATCAAAGTCGACATGACATTCCTGTTAAACTCCGCGAAGCAAGAAAAGTCATTGTTAAAACAGCAGAGGGTATATCTGCCGAATTACCGTTAGTGCATGAAAGCGTTGTTGATAGAATGAATCGACAAAACTACTTTCCAATTGGTTTGATGCCATTTCAGGCAATGAAATTGGTTAAACGCAATGGTACGTTAGGAACAGTGCGTATTACAGCCGCAAGCGAAGCGGTTGAAGTTCAAAATAAGCAACCGAAAAAGAGTGTAAAATCCAATCGAGAATCGCCTAAAGGATCCAAAATATTACCTGATGCGAAAATGAATGGGGCGACAAAGCTAATAAGAGGCAGTTTATCCCGATGTTTTACACCAAGGTATGACAAAAAACGTCTTTCTGATGGCAAAACACATCACTCTCAGCAATCCAGTGTCTCGATCCTGAAAATGCAAACAGTGTCGCGCAGAAAAAAAAATATTAAGTAAAAGTTGAAGTTATCAGGGGGAGAATTATGATTTTCCTCTTGATGATAAGCGCAGCAGCTAGGCAAGATATACTCAGTACACTTCAAGATGCGAAGCATGACTTGAAGTGTTTCTTTACGCGAAGGGAGTTATCAGGGGGAGAAGTACGAGCGGTATATACGGTGTATACTTTTTATAGATACTTTTTCTATGGAAGCTGTATATCATGACACAGGAGCAAACCCAGAAGATATTAATTGCAACGCCCTGTTACAATGGGGTTTGTCATGCAGGCTATACGCTTTCTTTATTAAAAACCTTGACGTATTTTCAAACAGTGCAAACGGTCAAATTTGCACATAAGTTTGTTCTTTATGAAAGTCTGGTTCCTAGGGCAAGAAATCACTTTATTGCCTTTGCAATGGCTGATCCCCAAATTACGCATGTTTTATTTATTGATTCTGATATGAAGTGGGAACCCACCGATATTCAAAAACTCCTTGCTGCGAATAAGCCGATTATTGGTGCAACGTTTCCTAAAAAGCAGTATTATTGGGATAAACTTCGTACGCCTGCTGTGCGCGATATTGTCATGGATGATACGCTTTCACCAGAAGCTTTTCGGGAAAAAATAAAAGCGAATCTCGTTGAATACGCAATTAATTTTGGCCCTTCACGTGAAGCGCGAGGTGGATTAATTGAAGTTGAGCATATTGCAACTGCATTTATGTTGATTTCACGTCAGGCTGTTGAACAGCTGCACCGAGCGTTTCCAGAATTAAAAATACAAAATCCTGGCAATGACTTACCTGAGGAAGTTAAAAAACAGTTGTATTGTTTATTCGAATTAAGTGTGGGAAAAAACGGTGAATATTACTCAGAAGATTACAGCTTCTGCCGTCGTTATAAAAGCATTGGTGGGCATATTTATGCGGATTTAAGTATTAATTTGGTTCATCAAGGACAAGAAGATTACGAGGGTAATTTTATGGCTTTAGGTGGGCTGCAGAAACAGCCTAAAGCATAATGAAGCTATCAAACAAATATGGCTATCAATAAATCATTGTCACCCCTAAATTATCATGTTAGGGTGTAATGGTTATATAAAATCCCCTCATTGCGATCCATCTTTGTATTTATCCGTTACAAAGCCACGTAAATAAAGTTCAAGGTGACATAATGAGATTATCTTCTCTGGCAATCATTTGGTCGACAGGCATTGCAATCTTCTCCATGTTTTTTGGTTCCGGCAACGTTGTCTTTCCTTTGTTATTGGGCGCGCAGACGGGTAATCAGATCACTTGGGCATTATTGGGACTCACTATCACGGCTGTCGGCGCACCATTGCTTGGTTTATTAGGTAGTGTGTTATTTGAAGGTGATTGCAAACGATTTTTTTATCGAATTGGCCAATTGCCGGGATATTTGGCTGTCATGTTAATTTTAGCGTTACTTGGACCGATAGGGGTGATGCCTCGCTGTTTTATCGTCGCTTATGGTGCTGTTAAACCATATCTACCGGATTTGAGTCTTTTCATATTTAGTCTTATTGCAGGTTTGGTGACATTGGTTTTGATTGCCAGAAGAAATCTTATTTTACCTGTTTTAGGCTATTTTTTAAGCCCGGTTTTGTTATTAAGCTTGGTCGTCATTATGATTACCGGGATTGCCAAAGGGGGACCGATGGTCTCTGAACCTTATTCATCCTTCATGGCAATCAAAGAGGGGATAGTTGTTGGCTATAATACAATGGATTTATTAGCCTCCATTATTTTTTCTGTCAGCATTTGGCTTTTATTACAAGAAAAACTCAGTATTAAAGATGATAAAGATATCAAAACAAAATTAATTCCTACCTATGTATGGGCAAGTATCGTCGGGGGCGGTTTGCTCGGATTGGTTTATGTTGGATTAAGTTTCAGTGCTGCACTTCATTCAGCCGCGTTACAAAATACAGCACCTGAACAAGTGCTCGCAACCTTGGCAATACATCTTTTAGGTTCTAAATTAGCCATGGTCGCAAATATTGCGATTGTCCTTGCATGTTTAACGACGGTGATGAGCTTAGCGGTGGCTGTTGTCGATGTTATTCATGTCGAAGTGATGAATACATCCTTAGGTAAAAAATTATCTTACAGCTATGGTTGGATGATGTTTATTACCATGGTAATAACTGTTATCTTTACTAACTTAGGATTTGCAGCAATTATGGCATTTTTAAATCCTATTATGTCGGTCTGCTATCCTGCGATCATCGTTTTAACAGTCTGTAATATTCTCTATAAGTTGTATGGGTTTCCTTATGTTAAAATGCCAGTTTATTCTACGTTTGTTGCTACCTTATTATATAAAGGGTTCACGATGGGTTAACACTGTCCTGTTAGTCACAATGCTTGGTATGGCTAATCAGGCCAATGCTGTGAATCCGAGTTTGATTGATTTGCGAGTTAATGACACCACTGAATTACGTTTTACAACGGGCGTTGACTACTTATTAGTCATTGATAATGACAATCCTCATGGCACGAGTTGGTATTTTGGAGAGTTTGCACAAAGCATCTTAACGCAATATCTGCAAGGTGCAGCCAATGTCACTCAAGATAGTTTGACGGTTCCTTCTAATGCCAAAGTTCTTTGGCTATTTTCTCCCCATCAGCCAGGTGAATTTGATTATTATGCAATCAATGGCAGCAGTAGCCAAAAAGGAGCAAGAGGAAAAATCATTATTACCTTAGCTGAATCTGCTGTTACCGAAAACTTACCGGCAGAAGAACAACCAACAAATGACCAAGAAAAAACGCCTCCCGTCATAGAGAAGCGTCGTTTATTAAAAGGTGGTCGTCGCGACTAAATTTAATGGCCACCAGAATATCGAGGTCTTTTTTTAGCTGGGGAGGGAACTAAAGGAATATTCTTCGATGTTTTTGGAGATTGAGACGCTTGATATTGGGGCAACAATAAAGACTGGCTTATCATGGTTTCATTCGGGGCAGATATCGCTTGTTCTAATTTTGCAACACGTTCCCTTAACTCAATATTTTCTTTGATCAACTGCATGATTTTGAGTTCTTGCTTCAATGAGAAGATAGTCTTTTTCTGGCGTGAGATCCCTGCTGAAATTCTATTGATTTCCTTTCTACGACCTGATGGATTTTCAATGGTGTTAGCGTCGTTTTTCTCTATTTGATATTCTAATATAGCTTTTTTTGCACTGAGAATTTTCTTTTTGATCTGCCTAATTTTCACAAGATCATAACTACTATCAATGGCTTCAGAGTCAGAATCAGAGTCTGAATATTCAGAATTTTCTGAATATTCAGAGGATTCTTTGCTATTGACGGTTGCATGGTTAAATGTCGTACTACTACTTTGAGTCGTGTATTCAGGCTTTTTTTCAGGTGCGCTTTCTTCAAAAGTGGTATGAGTGAATAATAGCGCCATCGTATCTGGCTCATACAAGCCCTCGCTAGGAAAGGGGGAGAAACTCGCTTCATAAAAGCCGAGAGAGCTAGGTAAAAGAGCGGAATCATTGAATAACAGCGGTACATCCGTTGCTAAACTATCAAATGCAGGATTTTCATCTTCATAGAGTCCTGTAAGGACGTCATTAGGGCCTTGAGTAGACATGATTGCATCCTATTATCAAAATAACGTTAAATATTAACATTAAAAAAAACGCTGAACACCTGTTCTTAAATGCCTTTATTTATAGCATATTTATTCGAACAAATTAATGTGAACTCAGTACCATTTGGCTATCATTGATAAATGGTTCGAAATTAAAGATAAACAACATTTTCCTCAAAGAGCCTTTATTACATAATAGCTTTCTAATATAAGGGTTTTCCCTGATCCCAATGGGGTAGGTAAACGCATGCTGACCAATGAAGAGTGTATTTATTAATGTAAATACAATGATTTAAAGGCAAATAGGCAGATTATGGCAAAACAAATTTACGATCAATTACCTGGCATCTGGTGTGAGGTAGATAAGCAATCTAGGTTTACCTATGTAAACCAAGAATATTGTAATCTGGTTGGCGTTTCAAAACCTGAACTTTTGCTTGGTAAAACCGTGGCCGATTTGCCTTGTGAAGCAGCAGAATGTGCAGAAATTTTCTGGCAAGAAGATCATCGAGTTTTTGAAAGCAATAAGAAGATGCAATTTCTTAATATTGTAAAATTAGCCAATAATGATTGGAAAATTATTAGACTGATCAAAACGCCAATGAATAATGTTGAAACAAATAAAGCTTCAATCTTATTTCACATCATTGTTCAGTATGATGAACTAATGCAAAATTTTGGCATTAAAATGTCTCAAGCGCTTGAAAAACAAATACCGCTTTTAGGTCAAAATCAATCTAGCATTATCATCGACACACACCAAAATGATAAAATATCTAGAAAAGAGAAAGAAACACTCTTCTTTCTTATTCAAGGAAAAACGTATAAAGAAATAGCTGAGATACAAAAAGTTTCTCAAAGAGCTATTGTTGAACACGTGGAAAATTTGAAATATAAATTACATTGCGATTCAAAATCAGAACTCATTGGTCGTGCCATAGATTTGGGTTACCACTATCAAATACCCAATACATTACTTACAAAACAAATCTCATTGATTCTATAACCTCTTAAACGGTCATTTTTTTCCGATAAACTACTTTAATCCTGTAACTTTTTTACATTATTTCTTCTCCTTGTTTTTTTTAAAATAGCTTCATAATTTAGAAAAACACAAGGGGGAGCTAATGCTTTCATCACCATCAAAAACAATAAAAAAACAAGTACGTGCATATTCTGCGTACGCAAGAGCAATTAACCATCTCTTAAATGGTGACGAGAGTGAAGCTCGAGTAGAGTTAGGAAAGTTAAAAGAAAAATGGAAAGAGTCTGATATCAATATTGATATTGATGCAACATTAGAATTGATGTATGCCGAAGTAAAACAACTTGCAGATAATGGTTTGGTTTTTGACAGAATGTATAAAAAGAAACATAACTTGGCAAAAAATGCCTATGTCGATAATCACTATTCTCTTAATAAAAAAGTAGCTTCTGTACAAAGTGGAAATGTTGCATCAACTGTTTTTGTTGATAATGTGCCATTCGTATTTAACAAGGGGGATCTTTTAAATACGACTGCACATGCGTTGTCAGGCTTTAGTGATGATGAAATATTTTCAGGCGCAACACCATTAAGTGTAAAGGACATTGAAGAAGGTAATATAACAATTGGATATAATAATGTTGCCTATGGTGGATATGCGCCAAATTTAAAAATTAAACTATCTATGCCTTTGTCATTAATGCATGGTAAAAACCAGCGATTAAATGAAATTATGTCTATTTTGAATCAGAATGATATTTTTCTTGCAAATATTGAAAATTTATCAATACTTGAGCTTGTGAAATGCATTTCTCAACAACTTAAGGATGATACACGCTTAAGTATTTCTGAAAAAGAAAAAAAATTAGAAAACATAGTAAAGCAATTAACACAAACATTGCTAAATAAAACAGATGTTTCAAGTGATTATTGGCTAGCTACTGATAAAAGAATAAGAGGAAGAAATTATAAACATGTTGGCTTGACTGGTGGATTAATCAATGCCATGTATTCGAATGAGCCAGCACAAGATGGTACACAAGCTGATGCAAGTGTTTCGACTGATACTTTGATTAAAGCTGGTACGGCAGATTGTCGAGCAACCAATGCAACATTTGCTGCGTTGTTGAATATAGGTTATGCGAGATTAGATTCCAAAAAGCAAGCTAAAATCCTTTATACAAAAATGGCTCATGGTACAACTCAGAGTGAATTTGCAAAGTGTTTGCCTGAAGATCATAACATCGTGCTAGTTAAAGGAGCTAAAGGTGAAATAACCGTTCATGATGCTTATTTTGACCATGTCGACAATACGTCTTTGCGAATGGCTATTAATGGCAAAGTAGCAAAAGGATCTTTGCAACCCAATGAAAATGAGGTGGGCCCTGATATTGATTGGGCATTCCAAATTCCAGGGGTGCCGCCTTATCCTAGTCAGCAAAAACTAATGAAATTGCCTATTAAAGTGCAAAACAATGAAAACAAAATAATTAAAGATGCACTCGCACACAAGCCAATTTGCGTTACTTGGCATCCACAATGTAGGAATGCATCTCGCAAAGAGAATTATCAATTATTACAAAAACTACATAGTGATTCTGCAAGAATACGCCCTCGCTTCTAACAAATAAAGGGAAGAAAGTGGCCATAAAAATAGAATAAGAAGAAAGAGAAAGAGAAAGAGAAAGAGAAAGAGAAGAAGAAAAAAGAAAAAAAGTAATTACAAAACTAAGGGGGAAATATGTTAACATCACCATCAAAAGCTGATAGTGAACGCGTTCGTGGGTATTCAGCTTACGCAAGTGCCATTAATTATCTTGTTAATGGTAATGAAGATAAAGCACGTGCTGAACTTGAGAAACTCAACGAGCAATGGAAAGAATTAGATATCAGTATTGATATTGATGCATCGATTAAAAAGATGCATACAACAATAGAAATACTTTCTGAGAAAGGTCTGATTACAGAGAAAAAGGGGAAGAAGGTAATCAAAAAATACTTTTGGTTACCTTAAGGGGGGGGTGGTCACAGAGAGTGACCACCTTTTTTATCAGCAATTAGCTAAATGACACGGAGCCATTCAAATAAGGTCCGTTAACAGCAAAATTGCTTTGACTTTGTCCCATTGTGCCTACAAAAATCCCACCTGTTTGAATAGGGGTGATGATTCCGCCGACTTCAGCAAGCGTACTTGGATAGACTTCTCTAATAGCATTAAAGTAGGCCGCAAATTTATAACCTGCTTCAAGCTTGAATAGCGTTTCTTTATCAAATTCCAAATGATAATTTAAGCCCAGCTTACCATCTGCAGCAGGTACCAGTCGTGTTGCATTATCGGTATTAATAGATTGAGGGTTAGCATTAATGCCTGCAGCAGCAAGCACGGTAGCAGTACCGACGCTTTCCAAGCTGGAGCGCATTCTTCCCAGATAAGCACTACCTGCAATCTCAGCGACTAAGCCAATGCTGGGTGTAAAATGATAAAGGTTGGAAATACCAAATCGTGGGCCAACGCCTGTAAATTTTGAAATATTATCGGTTTTCAGGCTAAAACGCGGATCTACTGAATCACCGGCAAAAATAGAAGTTAAATTTTGTTGGATGGATGTTCCGCTAATACCGGTGAAAAATCGGCTTTGCATACGGCAACCAAAGTTAACAAATTGGCCTATCTCAAAATTAATGACATCGTACTTAAATTTGGAATGGCCCTCTACAGAATGGATGGTATTGGCATCGGGGCCGATTTGGAAAAAAGGACCCATAAAATCAGGCGATGAATCACTATCAGCAGAAGACTTGCTTTGGCTTAAATGAGCCCAGGTTAATTCCATATTATTTGCAGATTGTGGAAAGATAAAACCAAGGCCCACATCAAATCCTAATTTATAATTGTGGTTAATCGAGCGAATAACCCAATGAGGATTTTCAATCGGTAAAGGTCGTGTATGAATACCATAATCGAGGCTTGAACTAGAAGGTTGCAACCAAAGTGCTGAAGCGCTTATTTCATATGCTTTAGTGAGTGTCGGAATCGTTACTAAAGAGGGGCTGTTTAATGGCGTATGCGCAGTTCCGATTGTAAAGTAACAGGTTGAAGCTAATGTTAAAGCTAACTTGCTTAAATTTTTCATTCTTATGGCATCCTTGCTGGTTTTATCATCACGGTGATATTTGATTCTAATACACAATTTCCCCACGCTGCAATTGATGAGCTTTGCTCCTCAATTTTGCGCGGGGCCCCGATGGGGCTGTTGATGTTTATTTATTAGCGGCGTAGCCGCGTAGGATAATAGCCCCGCGTCAGGACCATTCGCGCTTGTCCGGCGTAGCTCGAAGAGCGAAGACGGATGCGAATGGGCCGCAACGTGGGGTTATGAGCGCATCTCCCCACACCCAAGCCCCGTAGGGGCGCAGGAATCAGGACTTATCCGTGGGATCGAGAGCATATCATAGATGTGGCGGATGCCTTGGCAAGTCGCATTCAGGTCTGGAAAGCTATCTTAGCAGCGGTAGCTGCGATATTTAATAGCCCCGGGTAAAACGAACGAGCCGTAAGGCAAGTGAGTGGAACCCGGTGTAAAAGTGCTCTCTCATTAGAACTGCGGCAGCAGTGAAGCAAGGATTGTTTCACATTGATATAAGAAGGGACTAATGCGACGGCCCTTGCAAATTAGGCAAATGTTTGATTAAGGTCATACATAATTGCGAGTAATTAACGGGCTTGCTTAAATAGTCATTCATGCCTACGGCAAGGCATTTATCTTTGGTTCCTTTGAGGGCATTGGCAGTTAATGCCACAATAACGGTTTTTGCATTAATTGCTTTCTCATTTTCAATTTCTCTTATCTTTTTGGTTGCATCAAAACCGTCCATCTCGGGCATGTGGCAATCCATGAAAATTAAATCATATTTTTGTTGTTGATAGGCATTTACTGCTGCTTTTCCTGTGTCGACGATATCAATTTTGCATCCCAAGGTATTAAGCATATCGTTGACAACTTTTTGATTGAGAGGATTGTCTTCTACTAGCAGGATATTCGCATTAAACTGTGGGATAATAAACTTAGCCTCAGTGGTAACCGCATGCTCTTGTATCTTCTCAATTTTTTTGAACTTAAGCGTAAAAACAAAGGTACTACCTTCGTTGACTTCTGATGTAACATGAATTTCTCCACCCAATAACTCAACAAGATGCTTACAGATAGCTAAACCTAATCCTGTGCCACCATGTTTACGTGTGGTAGATTCATCTGCTTGTGAAAATATTTCAAATATTTTATCTTGCATCACTTTAGGGATGCCTATGCCGTTATCAGTAATAGAAAAGCTTAAGGTTATTTGTTCATCTTGTTCGCGAATTTTTTTGACGTCGATATGTATTTCGCCATTATGATCCGTAAACTTAATTGCGTTATTGATAAGATTGGTGACAATTTGCTTCATTCTAAAAATGTCACCACTGACCATCAGCGGGATCTGTGGGTCAAAATCCATACTGATATCTATGGATTTTTCTCTACATTGTGCTTTGAATATGGCTAGCATCGATTCGAAAACTTCCTTTATTTTGAAATCAATTTCTTCAACCTCAACTTTTCCCGCTTCAATTTTTGAGAAATCTAATATATCACCAAGAATTCTTAATAGTAAGTTGGCGCTTTCGTAACATTTATCGATATAGTTTTTTTGCTTTTCATTTAGATCGGTATGCATTAATAGTTGAAGCATACCCAATACCCCATTCATAGGAGTACGAATTTCATGACTCATATTAGCTAAAAATTGTGTTTTAGCTTTATTTGATTGTTCTGCTGCCTGTAAAGAACTTAACAAGACTTGTTCGGTTTCTAAACGCTTTGTAATATCCTGCAAAATAATAACAGCACCACCAAAATGTGAGTGATTAATAAGTGGTAGAGGGTTAATTGAAAATCTCACTGGTAAGAGAATGCCTGTAAACGTTTTTAAAGCACCATTATCGCAGTGATATATCTTACCTTCGCTACATTTAGCTTTTAATTCATCCAGTTCAATTTTATATTGAACATCTTTTTTAGTTTCATATAATGTAAAAACATCATAAAATGATTTGCCGATAAGATTTTCGCAGGATGAGCTTAATAATTTGCAACCTGTTACGTTAATATTTGAAATTTTCCAAAATGGATCAATGACTAATAGTCCTTCTGACATGACTGATTGCATGATCTCTTTTTCTTTTTGTAATATTTCCCTTAAATTCAGCATTTCTTCAGATGATATTTCCATAGAGCGTTCAATGATATAACGTCCTTGTTCTGCTTCGTTATAGGCATTGCTAACACGTTGTAGTAAATTAATAAAATTTTGAGGGAGATCATCGTTTTCTAATGAGATGTCAGAACGCTTCAGCTGTTTTAATAATAGTTTATTGTATTCATACTCATTCATGATTATCTTTCGCTAATGCTTGTTAAGGTCATTGTTTGATTATGTAAATCACAACTTTGTAAACCACTCGGTGAAATTTCACCATATGAATAAAATCCGACAAGGGGAGAATCTCTACCAATAGAGTCAAGAGTTGCTTCAATTTCTTCTTCCGATCTTTCACCGAGTACTAAACGTCTTCCAACACAACTTATCGCTAGATTCAATGAATTAGGAACTTGTATTTGACTAGCAGCCAATTGCCCAGCAATGGAAGCACCTTCTATCAGCCTGTCAAAATTTGCTTTCATTAATTGTGCATACCACCCTTGGGGAATGTCGCCAGCAAATGTTAAACTTTGCTTATTTTCATCGATTGCTAAAATCGTTCTGACAACTTGGTTACTGCTAAGCGGTTTTTCACGTATAGCTAAGGGGAATAATAATCCTGAAGAAGGGAGTTCTTTCGCTTTTTCACCCAAATATTTTTTATACATTTCCAATGCAGGTTCACCATCAATTTCGTATAAAACATTACCTTCAGAACGTGTAATTAATCTTTCTGGTCCAAAAATATCCCAGCCGCCTTTAGAGCCATAGTTAACCTCAAGATGTTCGCCATAAATTCCAATGGCAGTAATACTTTTGGTTATAGGCTTACCCTCTGCCACGACCCAAGTGTTTTTAAATTGGCTGCCGTCCCCAGCTAAGCCACCTGTGATAATAACCGATGATTTTAGCGTTGATTTTAATCCTTCAACCAAGGAGCTGCCATTGACCGTTAAACCATCTGATAAAATGATGACGCTTTTTAAATTATCTTTGTTTAATTTTATACCTAGTTTTATGCCAATTTCCTCAGATTGTAGTGGGTTTTCAATGTGTTCAGTGATAACCTGAATAGTGCTCTTTTCAAATTTTGTAATTGCAACACTGATACTGTGATCATTTATCTCTTCATTGTAGATTTCGCCGGCAGTTGAACAACCTGCAATTTGTGAAGTAGGGTAAGCTTTTCTTAATTCATCGAAGGGTTTAGTATTGTTAAAATATTCAGGTGCACAAAAGGCAAGTATTAACGTATTACTAGAGTTCATTTCTGGAAAGTCATTCAAAGACCAGCCAGTTCCCTTTTTATAATGAAAAGTTTTTACTTGCATATGATAAATTCCTATTACTCTTCAACACGATAGGTGTGGTAAATTTTATGTATACTATAAAGAATAGACCTTATACGTTTAATATTGATTGTATGAATTTTCTACTTCATAAATTTACAATGTTTATTGAGAGGGCATGTGTCTAGAATAATTTTGGTGGTGGACGATGAACCCAATAATATTGAAATTATTGAAGGTTTTTTAAAATTGGGTCATAATTCGTCACATGAATTAATAAAATGTAGGAATGGTCAAGAAGCTTATGAAGAATTAGTTAAATTTAAAGATTTAATCGATCTGATATTACTAGATAGAATGATGCCGATTATGTCTGGCATTGACTTTATCCATAAAGTCAATGAAGATCCTGAGTTGAAAAAAATTCCGATTATTATGCAAACAGCTTCTAACGAACCTGAGCATCTGTTAGAAGGATTTAGATTAGGAGTTTATCACTACTTAGTGAAACCCTATTCTCCTACCGTTTTAAATTCTATTGTAAAATCAGCGATTGATTTTTATACCAAACAACGCGAATTAACAGCTGAAGTTCGCAATACTAAAACCTTATTTAAATATGTTGATAAAGCCATTTTTAAAATAAGAAGCATAGAAGATGCTAATTTAATCAGCGTGAGTCTAGCAAACTTATTTCCTGAACCTGATAAAGTGGTATTAGGTATATCAGAAATGCTTATCAATGCTATAGAACATGGAAATTTACAAATTTCATATGACAAAAAAAGCGAATTAAATATGAGTTGTAAATGGCAAGATGAAATCGAGACCCGATTGAATCTTCCTGAAAACAAAGATAAATTTGTAACGATATCTTATCTGAAAAGTAATGATGAAATTGTGTTACATATTAAAGACGAAGGTAATGGCTTCGATTTTAATAAATATTTAGAATTTGATCCTGAGCGTTCTACAGATAATCATGGTCGTGGCATTGCTTTTGCGAATAATCTCAGTTTTGATCGAATAGAGTATTTAGGGAATGGTAATGAAGTAAAGTGTGTTATTAAGAACTAGCAGGAAGGACACTTAAAAATATAAACATGAAATTATTCTCTTTATTATTTTCACCAATAGGTAGAATTGGCAGGATACAATTCCTGATAGGTTTCACAATAGCCTTTTTGTTCGGTTTATTGAGTATCAAATTAGCTTATTGGATAAGTGGTGGCGAGAGTTATTATTACGAGATTCACCCACAGTTTCGTATTGTCCGAGGACATCACGGCGAAACTCTCACTTTTATGGAAAAATTCCTTACTATCTTTAGTTACATATTTGGCTATTTCATTTGGATCTATTCGTTTCTCGTTTTAAGCGCAAAAAGGATGAGAGACTACGGTGCTTCACCTTGGTGGCTGCTTTTCATTTGTTTTCCGATGATCGCCTATTTCGCATTTGCCCCTTGGGATCTCAAATCGATAAATATGTTTTTTCATGTCATACCTACTAGTATGAATCATATTTTTGTGATCCTGATCCTTTTATTTTATTTATTTCTATTTATTAGCCTTTTATTTCTGACCTTTAAATCGACTAATAAGAAAAGTCACATCAAGACAAAGCCTTTTTCTAATAAAACAGTTCTCATTTTCTTGCACTTTTATCTGTAATATCTGAACCTAGCAAGATAGTGAAAGCACGTCTTCTCTAATAAGCTCAATGCTAGAAATCATCTCATCTTGTACCCATTGATATAATGTTTGTGCAGCAAAAGCGGCAATTTCATTTTCGGGTAAAAATGATAATAAGTTTTCACATAGTTCGCCAAAGGGCAGCTTTGCTAAAACGCCTTGAAACATTTTATCTTGCGCTGCATTACAAGATTTAAAGTAGCTTTTAATCCCTTTACGCCAAAATAGCCATCGAACAGGGCTGAGTTGCTTGATAGGCGCACGCATCGGCTCTTCATTTTCAATCACTTGCCAAAGCAATGGTGTATCGAAATGAAAATATTGACTTACCACAGCAGGATGGATATTAAAGACAAGATCGGGCCAATTTTCAGGTGAAATGCTAGTGAAATCTTCTGTTTTCGCAATACTGGCATCCTCTGCATCAATAGTAAATGCAATGGCCCATTCAAAATCCGCCATTTCAGCTAAGGCAGGATATTGAGAATAAGGAGCAGTATGACGAAGAAAGTTACTAAAATATTGCCCAAAATAGCGCACCGAAAAATGCTGTGAAGGATGCTTATTTAAATATTGGATAAAAGCTTCTGAGAAATGTTCATCACCCATTAAGATATAAGTTTTAGGGAAGTCTAACTGTAATATTTCACACAACCTCAGTCGATATGCATCAAAATAGACTTTTAAACGACGCTGCGCGCTAAACGTATCGTCCTTGGCAATCGATGGCAACATTAACGACTCATCGCCATGCATTAAATACTGTTGAAAGGATTCCTGGAGATAACTGAGCTTCATAATTACACGCCTGTCAATTCTGCAAGTGCCGTTGAGTGTGGAAAATGTACTTTTTCTGCAATATGTTTGGCTTTAGCTAATTCTGCTACCAGTTCATCTAAGGGAGGAATGTGATCATCTCGTTCGATCATGGTGGAGATTTGGCCAAATCGTTGCAAAGCACTACCATAAAGCTTCCAGACGGGATCAATAACAGATGCATCATGCGTATCGACGATATGATCGCCGTTGTTCGAATGACCTGCTAAATGAATTTGTTTGGGTCTATTGAGCGGGATCCCTTTTAAGTAATCTTCTGGATCAAAATGATGGTTAAAGGAGCTTACATAAATATTGTTAACATCTAATAATAAATAACAATCAGCTTGTTCTGTAATTTCGCGCAAAAATTCCCATTCCGTCATTGCTGAGTGTGTATAGGTTAAGTAACTGGAGACGTTTTCAATCAGCATGGGCTGTTCAAGAAAGTCTTGCACTTGTTTGATACGATTGACAATGTGCTCAATACACTCATTTGTATAAGGTAAAGGTAATAGGTCGTGCATGTTGGTGCGATGCACACCCGTCCAACAGACATGATCAGAAATCCATCGAGCATTAATGCGTTTTGCTAAATTTTTGACTTGTTTGAGATAATCCCAATCAAGATCTTGTGTGCTGCCTAATGACATTGAAACGCCATGCATAACAACGGGGTAGCGTTCTTTAATTTGATCAAGATAATAAAGGGGTTTTCCGCCAGGCACTAAATAATTTTCAGTTAGAATTTCAAACCAATCTATCGCAGGATTGGTTTCCAATATATCAACATAATGAGGCGTACGAAGACCTAAACCAAAACCTAAATAAGGAAATTTCTTTTGTAAATGATTGGCTGAACTGCTCATGGGGTTTCACATATGATAGTAGAAAGGGGAAAAAACTAAGGCAGAGAACCTATATCAAGCTTCCTGCCTTAGAGATAGCGATTTCGTTAGTGACGATTAGTCAACAACGGAACCACCAGCAGCTGAGCAATCACCTTTGGTCATGTAGGACCAACCAGTTGCTTTGCAAGAGTTACGAGCTTTGCAAGAGTTATCTGGGGTAGCGCATTCACTTGAGCCTTTGCATGCGTTTGAACCAGCGCATTTAACAAGAGCTTCATGTGAGTCGCCACACATGGTGGAACAACCTGTTGCGAATAATGCTGCAGCAGCAGCGGCTAAAGCGAGAGCTGTTTTGGACGTCCGTTTCATTTAGAGAACTCCTAAATGTGAGTTTAAGTTAGTACTAAACCTGAACGCGGGCTTGATATCATCCATAATACCCAATGAATAGCAAGTTGTTGTCGCATCCATTAAATCAAATATGACAACATAATTTAGTAATTACAAGGTTTTAAAGGAATTTTTTAAAAATTGATAAAAAAGATTAAAATTGATTGGTTGGCTTGCTGTCGGGGTGCTAAAATGCGCGCCTTGCAGGATTAAGTTAGATATGCATTGAATATAGGTACAGATGAATCCGAATTACCTTGAATTTGAGCAACCCATTGCTGAATTAGAATCCAAAATCGAAGAGCTTAGGTTAGTTGGCTCAGATAGTGAGATCAACATTGGAGATGAAATCGAACGGCTTAAAGCGAAAAGCCGCGATTTAACCGAAGCGGTTTTCCGTAACTTAAGCGCATGGCAAATTACCCAAATTGCACGCCATCCCTTAAGACCTTATTCCCTTGATTATATTTCGCGTATTTTTACTGAATTTGAAGAATTGCATGGTGATCGTGCATTCTCCGATGATCAAGCGGTTGTTGGCGGTATTGCGCGTTTAGAAAACGAACCTGTGATGGTTATTGGTCAACAAAAAGGCCGTGATACCAAAGAAAAATTGCGACGAAATTTTGGCATGTTGCATCCTGAAGGTTATCGACGTGCGAAGCGGTTGATGGAATTAGCAGAAAAATTTTCCTTACCCGTCATCACCTTGATTGATACCCCGGGTGCTTATCCCGGTATCGATGCAGAAGCGCGTGGCCAAAGTGAAGCCATTGCACGCAACTTATTCGATATGGCAAAGCTGCAATCCCCCATTATTTCTGTTGTGATTGGTGAAGGTTGTTCCGGTGGTGCTTTAGGTATGGCAGTGGGCGATCGCGTCTTAATGCTGCAATACAGCTATTATGCGACCATTTCTCCTGAAGGTTGTGCCACTATTTTATTCAAGAGTGCTGAGAAAGCGCCTGAAGCAGCTGAAATTATGGGTATTACAGCCGATCGCTTATTATCGTTAGGGCTTATTGATGCGATTATCCCTGAGCCACTGGGGGGGGCACATCGAGATGTTGATCGCATGGCGAACATTTTAAAAACGCATTTGATCAATAATCTGCATCTTGTGAAAAAGATCCCCAAAGATCGTTTGGTTGAACAACGTTATAAACGTTGGATGGCGATGGGTGAAACTTAAAGCAACATTCAGCGGCGAGAACGATATTCAAGCAACGCTGGTGAAATGGTTAAAAAGTCTTGAGCAACCATTGCCAGCACTTGAACTGATAGTTGCTTATAGTGGGGGGCGTGATTCTCACGTTTTATTACACGCCCTTGCGAGTTTACGTACCCAATACCCCTTTTCCCTTCGTGCGATTCACATTAATCATGGTCTGCAGGCGCAAGCAAAACAATGGGCATTGCATTGCAAACTTCAAGCCCAATCCTTGGGCGCAGCCTTTTGTGAACTCGAATTACAGCTTCAGCCTGCAAAAGGGCAAAGCGTGGAAGAGCTCGCTCGAGAGCAGCGTTATGCCGCGTTTAAAAATAATCTTAAACCGGGTCATTTGTTACTAACGGCGCATACGCAAGATGATCAGGCTGAAACCATCCTGTTGCAATTATTTCGTGGGGCAGGCCCTAAGGGATTATCGGGGATGGGAGAGTCATCAAAGTTAGGACAGGCTCGTCTGATGAGGCCACTATTGAGCGTCCCTCGAAAAGCCATTGCAGATTATGCCAGAGCACATCAGCTTATCTGGGTAGAAGATCCCTCTAACCAAAACCATCGCTTTGCTCGTAATTTTGTGCGCCATGAAGTATTTGGACGCTTACAAGCCCATTTTCCTGGGATGAGCGCGTGTATTGCAAGAAGCGCGGCGCATTTTGCCCAAACCCAACAATTACTCGATGATTACATTAAAGTTGATTTGGCAAGTTGTGTAGATGAAGAGGGAGCATTAGATCTGCAGAGGCTCAGAAGTTTTAACTGCGCAAAGCAGTCAGCCATTTTGCGGCAGTGGTTTGCTAATTTAAGCATTCGCAGCCCTTCTACCCGTCGTTTACAGACGCTGTGTGAGCAAGCACTAAATGCGAAACAAGATGCGAAATTATGCATCCAGTTTGGTGGCGTTAGTATACGACGTTATCGAGATAAGCTTTACGTCATTTTAGATAACCAAGAAGTACCAGATCTAGCCGCGCAAGAATGGGCATTGCATGCGGATTTGTATTTTGGCGAACAAATATGGCGGGCAAAGCAAACCTTGGGTAAGGGAATTCGAGCATCGGGCCTCACTCAAGGCAGTTTAACGGTCAGGAAACGCCAAGGAGGGGAGCGGTGTAAAATAGCCGGTGAAACCCTGAGTCGCCCTTTGAAAAAGATTTTGCAAAATCAAGGGATCCCCTATTGGCAACGCCAGCAAATCCCTCTATTTTATGCGGCAAATTGCTTGGTAGGTGTTGGTAATGCGTTTATTTGCGAAGGGTGGCAAGTGAGCAATCCGGGTGAGTTAGGCTGGGTCATTGAGCGAGTTAAATAACTAATGTTCGTTGGCTATGTTGAAGCCTTGGTTATTCACTTTAGATCTGTTAGAATACGCTCCCGTCTATAGCATCAAATTCGCTGACATATGCTCGCCCCACTCGATTAAAAATCGAATGCGAAGAGTAATAAATTCTCATAAAAATGAAGGTTCAAGCAATGACTCGCTTTATATTTGTTACTGGTGGTGTGGTTTCCTCTTTGGGAAAAGGTATTGCCGCTGCTTCTTTAGCTTCTATCCTCGAATCACGTGGTCTTTCGGTCACACTACTCAAGCTTGATCCCTATATTAATGTGGATCCGGGTACCATGAGCCCATTTCAGCATGGTGAAGTCTTTGTGACGCAAGATGGTGCAGAAACCGATCTTGATCTTGGGCATTATGAGCGGTTTGTACGCAGAACCATGTCACAAAAAAGCAATGTGACCACGGGGCGTATCTATGCTGAAGTGATTCAAAAAGAACGTCGTGGAGATTATTTAGGCGCAACCGTGCAAGTCATTCCTCATATTACGGATGAAATTAAATCGCGTATTCTCAAAGTGGCTAATGGCGCGGATATTGTGATGGTGGAAATTGGTGGTACGGTGGGTGATATTGAATCCTTACCGTTCTTAGAAGCGATTCGTCAATTACGAGTAGAATTGGGAGCGCAACGTTCTTTATTCATTCATTTAACCCTAGTGCCTTATTTATCGGCTGCGGGTGAAATTAAAACCAAACCGACCCAACATTCAGTGAAAGAATTACGCTCTATTGGTATCCAACCCGATATTCTTATTTGTCGAAGTGAAAAAGACTTGCCACAATCTGAGCGCGCTAAGATTGCTTTATTTACGAACGTGGAAGAAAAAGCAGTCATTACCTCAATTGATTTAGATTCGATTTATGAAATTCCAAAATTATTACATCAACAAAATTTAGATCAAATTGTTATTGAGAAATTAGGTTTAACCGCTGCCGATGCTAATTTAAGCGATTGGGATGAAGTTGTTGAAAAATTAAATAATCCTAATACCCAAGTGCGTGTTGGCTTAATTGGTAAATATGTCAATTTAGCGGATGCTTATAAATCGTTGAATGAAGCGCTTATTCATGCTGGTATTCATACCCGTACCCGAGTCAAAATTGTTTATATTGAATCAGAAGAATTAGAACGAAAAGGCGTGAGTTTACTTGAAGGGCTTGACGCAATTTTAATTCCCGGTGGATTTGGTACGCGAGGTATCGAAGGTAAAATTGCCGCAGCCAAATATGCCAGAGAGAAACAAATTCCCTTTTTAGGTATTTGCTTAGGGATGCAAACGGCCTTAATTGAATTTGCTCGTCACCGTGCAGGTATGACCAATGCCAACAGCACAGAATTTGATTTAGAAACGCCTTATCCTGTGGTGGCTTTGATTACAGAATGGACCACAAAAGAAGGTGGTAAAGAGTTTCGCTCAGAGCAATCTGACATGGGTGGCACGATGCGTTTAGGTGCGCAGCCTTGTAAGTTGGTTGCCGGAACTAAGGCAGCACAAAGTTATGGCCAAGCAACCATTATCGAACGACATCGCCATCGTTACGAAGTGAATAACCAATTATTAGGTAAACTAGAAGCCGCGGGTCTTGTGGTGAGCGGTCGTTCAGCAGATGAATCACTCGTTGAAATGATAGAGTTGCCGGATCATCCTTGGTTTGTTGGGTGTCAATTCCATCCTGAATTTACATCGACTCCTCGTGACGGCCATCCATTATTCTCGCATTTTATCCAAGCGGCAAATGCGTATCAGGCAAAAAAAAAAACAAGAGCACTTGAAGGAGCGACTGTATGAAGCTGTGTCACTTTGAGGTTGGTTTAGACAAGCCTTTATTTTTAATTGCAGGCCCTTGTGTTATTGAAAGCGAAAGTCTAGCGCTTGAAACCGCGGGAATGTTGAAAGCCATTACCGAAAAATTAGCTATTCCTTTTATTTATAAATCTTCTTTTGATAAAGCGAATCGTTCATCTCATAACAGCTTTAGAGGTTTAGGGGTAAACGAGGGTTTAAAAATTCTTGAAAAAGTAAAAAAAGAAGTGGGTGTTCCGGTCATCACGGATGTGCATGAAGACACGCCTTTAAATGAAGTCGCTGCGGTGGTTGATGTTTTACAAACGCCTGCATTTTTATGCCGCCAAACGAATTTCATTCAAAATGTGGCTAAAACCATGTTGCCTATCAACATTAAAAAAGGGCAATTTTTAGCGCCTTGGGATATGCAGCATGTGGTTGCAAAAGCCAAAGCCGTTGGCAATGAATCGATTATGGTATGTGAACGCGGTGCTTCTTTTGGTTATAACAATCTAGTATCTGATATGCGTTCATTAGCCATCATGCGTAACACGCAGTGTCCTGTTGTTTACGATGCAACCCATTCAGTGCAATTACCAGGTGGGCAAGGTGAACGATCTGGTGGGCAAAGAGAATTTGTACCCACTTTAGCTCGAGCTGCTGTTGCAGCAGGTATTGCGGGGATCTTTATGGAAACGCATCCTGATCCTGATAAAGCCTTAAGTGATGGCCCGAATGCTTGGCCGCTCGATCAAATGGAAGCCTTATTAATAACATTAAAAGAGATTGATCTCGCTGTTAAAAAACAGGCTTTATTATAAATTGACTCACAGCAGATGATTTTGACGGGTAGGCGCCGAGCGAACGAATCTCCAGGAGCGTACGCTTTGGTATGTGACTGGGGTGAGAAGCGAAGGTAACAAAGTATAAACTCAAAATGGAAAGAGTAATGTCACAAATTAAACAAATTGCAGCTAGAGAAATCCTAGATTCTCGTGGCTTTCCAACCGTTGAAGTTGGCGTGTTGCTAGAATCAGGACATTTCGGTCGTTCTTGCGTACCAAGTGGCGCTTCAACTGGCTCTCGCGAAGCACTAGAATTACGAGATAAAGATCCCAATCGTTACATGGGCAAAGGGGTTTTAAAGGCAATACAAAATATCGAAGAAAAAATCTTGCCTGCGCTAGCCGGCAAAGATGCCTTAAATCAAGCAGAAATTGATGAAACCATGATTGCCTTAGATGGCACCGCGAATAAGCAAAATCTAGGGGCAAATGCGACATTAGCGGTATCGCTTGCTTGTGCGCATGCTGCATCTGGTGTAAAAGGCTTTCCTCTGTTTCATTATCTTTCTGAAATGGCACAAAGCCCGATATCATTGCCTGTTCCCATGTTAAATATCTTAAATGGTGGCGCTCATGCAGATAACAGCGTCGATATCCAAGAGTTTATGATATTGCCTTGTGGGGCGCCTAATTTTGAAGAAGCAATGCGCTATGGCGTTGAGATTTATCACAGTCTCAAAGCCGTCTTAAAAGCAAAAGGCTTGAATACCAATGTGGGTGATGAAGGTGGATTTGCGCCCGATTTACCTTCTAATGAAGCCGCATTAGAAATGATCATGGCCGCCATTCAAAAAGTAGGTTTAACACCCGGTAAAGACGTTTATTTAGGTTTAGATGTTGCTGCCAGTGAATTCTATAAAGAAGGTCACTATCAATTGGCCTCTGAAAATAAATCACTGACCTCTCAGCAATTTATCGATACGCTAGCGCAATGGGTTGATAAATATCCTATCTTATCAATTGAAGATGCCTTAGATGAAAAAGATTGGGATGGTTGGGCTCAATTAACCAAGCAATTAGGCTCACGCGTACAGTTAGTGGGTGATGATCTTTTTGTAACAAACCCCCAAATTTTTAAAGAAGGAATTGCTGCTTCTTTAGCCAATGCGATTTTGATTAAACTGAATCAGATCGGAACGTTAACGGAAACGTTAGAAGCTGTAAAAATGGCAAAGCAAGCAAATTATAACGCCATTGTTTCACATCGCTCTGGTGAAACAGAAGATACGTTCATTGCTGATTTGTCAGTAGGGCTCAATGCGGGACAAATTAAAACCGGCGCTCCTTGCCGCAGCGATAGAACCGCAAAATATAATCAATTACTGCGAATTGCTAAAGTAACTGGCGCTTCTTACGCAGGTAAGACGGTCTATGAGCGTTGGATCAAACCATGAAATACCTTGTGGTGTTTTTAATTGGTTTATTATTGCTGTTACAATTTCGGTTGTGGCGTGGGGATGGTTCACTTGCCCAAGTGCACCATTTACGCCAAGAAATCAGTATTGAGCAAGAAAAAGTGACTACGTTAAAAGAGCGCAATCAAACTTTGGAAGCAGAAGTACAAGATTTAAAAAATCGTTTAGGTGCTTTGGAAGAAAGGGCGCGCTCTGATTTAGGGATGATTCGTAAGAACGAAACCTTTTTCCAACATTCGGCGTCATCTCAGGAGATACCCACAGCAGATGATTTAAGAAGGGGATAGTCAACATGCAGCAAATCAGCCAAGGATACTGGATTGTGATCCCTGCTGCAGGTTTTGGTTCCCGTTTTGGCCAAGAAAAACCAAAGCAATATTGGTCTTTACATGGAAAAACGATATTAGAACATACGCTTAATTTATTTGTTGAACAGCCTTGGGTCAAACAGATTATTGTTGCTGTCGCAGAGTCGGATCCTTATTTCAAACAACTTTCCTTAACCCATCATAAGATTAAGTGGGTAGTTGGGGGCGAAACACGTTCACAATCGGTGATGAACGCCCTCACGTATTTGCCTTTGTCTGCACAAAATGATTGGGTTTTAGTGCATGATGCTGCTAGAGCCTGCCTAGATGAACGAGATCTTTACGCATTACTAGAACTTCGTGATGATACGGTCGGTGGTATTTTAGCAAGCCCCGCAGCAGATACGCTTAAAAAAGTGGATGGAAAAAATCAGATTGTACAAACAATCAATCGAAATGAAATTTGGTTGGCGCAGACGCCACAGATGTTTCGGGTGCATTTGTTAAAAAAAGCCTTAGAAAAGGCGAAAGCTTCAGATTATACGATAACAGATGAAGCGAGCGCGATTGAATATCTTGGCTATACGCCTTGCGTGGTTGAAGCACAATTTCCTAATCCTAAACTAACTTATGCAGCAGATTTAAAATATGTTGAATTTTTACTCAGTGGCAAATTAATGGAGGATGTACTGCTGTGATACGAATTGGCCATGGATATGATATTCATCGCTTTGCAGAAGAGAAAACCGATGCAACACTCATTTTAGGTGGGGTATCAATACCTTATGAAAAGCGCTTATTAGCCCATTCAGATGGTGACTTGGTTATCCATGCCTTGTGTGACGCCTTGCTTGGAGCGCTTGCCCTTGGGGATATTGGGCAACATTTTCCCGATACCGATGTACAATACAAAAATACCAATAGTCGTTTGTTCTTGCGCAATATCATGCAGTTAGTTAAGGAAAATGGTTATCAAGTCGGCAATGCCGATATTTCAATTATCGCACAAGCCCCTAAATTGGCGCATTATAAAAGCAAAATGTGTGAAAATTTAGCTGAAGATTTAGAGGTTTCTATTAAGCAAGTGAATGTCAAAGCGACGACCCATGAAAATTTAGATGCGATTGGTCAAAAGCTTGGTATTGCTGCTCACGCTGTTGTATTGTTGATGGTGAAGAATGAGAATATTGTTAAGTAACGATGATGGGGTTAATGCTAAAGGTTTAGCGATGTTGGCAAAATGCTTGCAGCCTCTAGCCGATATTACCGTTGTTGCTCCAGATAGGGATAGAAGTGCTGTTAGTAATTCCTTAACACTGGATATGCCGCTGCGAATTACCAAGCAAGATAATGGTTTTTTTGCGGTCAATGGTACGCCAGCAGATGCCGTGCATTTAGCTTTAACAGGTTATTTACCCACATTACCTGAAATGATTATTTCAGGTATTAATGCTAATGCGAATTTAGGTGATGATGTTCTTTACTCTGGCACTGTTGCCGCTGCCATGGAAGGTCGATTTTTAGGATATCCTGCCATTGCAATTTCATTAGCCTCATCTCTGCCGGAAGGGAATCATTTTGAAACGGCAGGACGCGTTGCGGCATTATTATTTGAAAAATTATTAGCCATTCCCTTGCCTAAAGAAACCATATTGAATGTGAATGTACCAGATGTTCCCTTTGATAGTATCAAAGGAATTAAGGTAACGCGTTTAGGACATCGTCATATGGCTGAAAATATTATTGAAGCCAAAGACGCAAAAGGAAAGACGGTTTATTGGATAGGGCCATCAGGTGCGGAACAAGATGCAGGAGAAGGCACGGATTTTCATGCTGTCAACCAAGGATATATTTCAATTACGCCGATTAAAACAGATTTAACGGATTACTCTGCTTTAGAAACTGTTAGCACGTGGACTTCGCATTTAAGTATATAAGGATAGCAAACGGTGAGGATATTCCGACACTTATACGACAAGGTTCTTAATTGGTCGCATCATCGGCATGCTCCCTATTATTTAGCGGGTGTCAGTTTCGCCGAATCGTCATTTTTTCCTATTCCTCCGGATGTAATGCTCATTCCAATGGTACTGAGTAAACCATTAAAAGCGTGGAATTTTGCAACCATTACCACGATTAGCTCAATTCTTGGTGGAATTTTAGGCTATCTCATTGGTTACTATGGCTTTGAATTGCTGGGTGAGCCTTTAGTCAAAGCTTTTGGTTATGAAGAAAGTTATGCTCGAATTGTTAGCTGGTTTGCACATTATGGATTTTGGGCGGTATTATTAGCCGGATTTACACCAATCCCTTATAAAATGTTTACTTTAGCCGCGGGTGCAACCCAAATGGCGCTTTTTCCCTTTGTGATTGCTTCCATTTTAGGAAGAGGTATACGTTTCTTTGTGGTTGCTGGTATTGTGCTTTATGTTGGAAAACGTTTAGAACCTGTTATTGTTCGCTATATTGATGCAATAGGGTGGGCAACGGTATTGTTAGTCGTCTTAGCTGGTTTAGCATATTGGTTGTTTTGTTAACAAGGAAGGAATTGGCGATGAAGTTGCGATTGCTCACGATGGCACTGCTCCCGTGTTTTACTGGTTGTAGCACCCTTTTTGAGAGTCAAGAAGCAGCCCCGGTGGTTTCATTAGAAGCCCGTCAGCCCATTACCAAAGGCCATCATACTGTTTTACCAGGAGAAACACTTTATGCCATTGCATGGGAATATGGTCATGATTACCGAGATTTAGCGGTTGTGAATCATATTGCGCCACCTTATCGCATCTATCCTGGGCAAAAAATTGCCTTGAATGGCCAGATTAAAGTGCAAAAGAGAGCACCGCAACAAAGCGCTCGGCAAACGGTTGTGGCAATACCATCGGCTACAGTTGCACCCGTGTTAAAACAACCTGCCAAAACAGTAGCGACGATGACGCCTTCCTTATCAGGGTGGCAGTGGCCCGCTAAAGGAAAAGTTGTTAAAACCTTTAGTACCAAAGAAAATGCGTTTAATAAAGGGATTGATATCGCTGGCAATCTTGGAGCTCCCGTGTTAGCGGCGCAATCAGGCAAAGTCGTTTACAGCGGCGGTGGCTTGCGTGGTTATGGGCAGCTGATCATTATCAAACATAATGAAGCCTTTTTATCAGCTTATGCACATAATCATCGTTTATTTGTGAAAGAAGGGGATACGATTAAACAAGGACAAGCGATTGCAGAAATGGGACAAACCGATACCGATCAAGTTAAATTGCATTTTGAAATTCGTCAAAATGGCCAACCTGTCAACCCGATACTTTTTTTACCTAAGGTTACCTAATTTTTTATCGCTGTACAAAATGCTAGGTTGTGAATTGTCAGTATTTTTATGTTGAACTTTGAGGTCTTCTTTTTGTTCCAACAGGTAATTGTAAAAGAAGTAAGAGGTCAATCATGGCATTTAGTTCAGCATCAGATGGACGCCCTGATCCAATCTATCAATACCTTCATGAAATTGGTCAAATTGCATTACTTTCTCCAGAACAAGAGAAATCTCTAGCTGTTCAATTACAAAATGGCAGTCAAAAAGCGAAGAATCATCTAATTGAGGCTAACTTACGACTGGTTGTTTGTATTGCACGTCGTTATATGAATAGAGGCTTATCTTTGCCTGATCTTATTGAAGAGGGTAATTTAGGTTTAATTCATGCCGTTGAGAAATTTGATCCAGAAAATGGTGCAAGATTTTCAACCTATGCTACTTGGTGGATTAGACAATCGATTGAAAGGGCAATTATGAATCAAGTTAAAATGATTCGTTTGCCAGTTCACCTTGTGAAAAAGCAACGTAAGTATCAACGAGTATTGCAGCAAAAGTTGCAAAAAGGCGATGAGCCTAACCTGGAAGAACTGGCAAAAGAGATGGGCATTTCAGAAAAAAATCTGAATGATTTAATTAGTCTTGATAAACCGGAAGTTTCAGTTGATGCAACGATTAATGATGAGCAAGATGTTTATTTACTGGAAACCTTAGCTGATCAAAACAGTGAAGATCCGGTTGATGTCATTCAAACGGAAGATCTCCATGAAATGGTAGAGTCTTGGCTTAAAACGCTTAGCAAGCGCGAACTTGAAATTATTGAGCGCCGTTATGGGATCCATGGTTGTGAGGTAATGACCTTAGATAACATCGGTGATTGCACGAATTTAACGCGCGAGCGCGTACGCCAGATCCAACTGCAAATTCTCAAACAATTACGTCGACATTGTGTTGATTTGGGTATTAAAGATGATATCGTTAACAGAAAATAATGCCTGTTGATGAATTATCTGCTAATAAGAGATCTTTTTCATGGATACTTGCCTGCAAAAGCAATTTGCGCCGCATAATGCCTGTTTTGGCTGTGGGCCTGCTAACTCTCAAGGTCTTGGTCTCCAAAGTTTTGTCAAAGGTGAAATCGTGGTAGCGACTTGGCAACCATTGCCCTTTCATGAAGCTTTCCCTGGCGTTTTAAATGGTGGCATCATTGGCACGTTATTAGATTGCCATTCAAATTGGACGGCAGCTTATCATTTAATGAAAATGACGGAAGAGTCGAAACCACCTTGCACCGTAACGGCTTTTTTTAATGTGACATTAAAACGTCCTACGAATAGTCGCCAGGTGGTTGATTTACAGGCGACTGTAAAAGAGATCAGCGCAAATAGAGCATTGATCGAAGCCAAGTTGTTTTCAAATGATGAACTTTGTGCAACCTGTGAAGGGTTATTTGTGGCGGTGAAGGCGGGACATCCTGCCTATCATCGATGGTAATTACTCTCCGCTATCCGTCTTCGCCCAAACATGAGCTACGGCGTGACTTGCCGCTCAGAGTCACGCCGAAGCATAATCACGCCGTAGCTGAAAGCGAAGGCAGATTAGCGAAGGCGGATAGGTTTGGAAGGCTTGATAAATATCCATTATAATGAATCCGAAAAGGTTTAATCAGAGGATACCATGAAGAAAATACTCTACTTTTTTATAGGATGTGCGATTGTAGGCTTCATTGGCTCCTTAGTCATTGGAACATTACCCGCCTTTGAAATGCTAGGAACCAGTTTTTTATTAAATATCAAGCAAGGCAGTTATCCCGTCGCCTATGACATATTTAGTGTTGATTATAAACAGCGACATGATTTAGAAAGTTTTAAGCAACAAGTTGATCAATATAATTTCAAACAATATTCCGACGTAAAATGGCTCAAGAGCGTCACTAGACCAAATAAAACCTCGGGATATCTTCTCGGAGAAGTGGCGGTTGGCGATCAAAAAATACCGCTAGAATTCCAATTTGTAAAAACGACTAAAAACACGGCTAAGCAACGAGCAGGTTGGTACGTGGATGATATGTTTATTGGGCCGGAGGTCATACAGCGCCAAATCAAGGGCTACATCAACTAAAAAAATGTCCTTTTGCCTTGATCCTTCGTTGCTATATGTTCTGCGCTGCTCATTTACCTCCACGTAAACTGTGCTGCTCGAACATATAGCGCCTTGGCTGAAGACAAAACAGCGGCTTCTGCTCGCAATGACGATACTATAGTAATATTTGAGGGGATCGCACAGATCTGCCCTCCAAATAATTTACACGGTATGACGACGCCGGGTAGATTTGGTCGCTTTGTGCGATGAGTCTTTCTGTGCCTTTTTACGGGGGCTTGCCGATTTCGAAGCTTGCTGGCTTAGGCTAGCTTCAGCAGGTGCGTTGCTGCTGGTTGTTTTGCTTGGGACATACCGTGCAAAAGCTTCTAACATCCATTTCAAATACTGCATTGGATTCAGCGATGACATGAAGCGAACAAAGGCTTTGAGGCGTTTAATAGTCGTCTCATAAGAGTCAATCGTACTATCAACGATTTCTTCACGGGCCATAGGGAAATATTTGGAACGAGGAATGCTGTCCAATAAGGTTTGCATTTCTATCTCAGCTTGTTTAGCAGGATCCAAACTCACGGTATTTCCTCAATATAGCTAGTTAAAACGCATGGGTACGAATGGAGAAATAGTATAGAATTCAGACATAAAAATCTGCCCTTTAGGCGATAAAAGGCACTATTATAGGCATTAAAGGTTGAATTAAATAAGTGTGGTGACTAAATATGTTTAAGCGAACTTTACCTGAAGGCTTTGTTGTCTTATCCCGTGCTGTCCCCAGTTTAGTCATCGATTTGAAATATACCGGATCCGATAATTTTGTGGGACGCCCAATAGCAGGGTATGCCGAAGATGGTGATGCCATTGTGACCCAAGAATGCGCCCAAGCCTTAGCAAAAATACAAGAAACCTTGCAAGATCCACATTTTAAAGCAGCTTTTAAGGTAAAAGAGCCAAAACTCGTCATTTTAGAAGCATTTCGACCTTTAATGGCAGGCGATGATTTTTGGGCCTGGGGTCAATCTGATTGCCAGAAAACCAAGCAAGCCTATTATCCCCGTATCGCCAAGCAAGATTTTTTTGCACTTGGCTATCTGGCACGTCGTTCTAGCCATTCACGTGGTAGCACAGTCGATGTCACCATTATCGATACGGCGAATAATCAAACGGTTGATTTTGGTACTCCTTTTGATTTTATGGATGAACTTTCACATCCTGATAACCAAGCCGTTTCTAAAACAGCCTATGAGAACCGCCAGCATTTGAAAAACCTCATGGCAGAATTTGGTTTTGAAGGGATCCCGCAAGAGTGGTGGCATTTTACCTTGAAAAACGAACCATTCCCTGACACTTATTTTAATTTTGAAGTAGCAAAATATGAATCTTAATATGACATTAAAACAAAATATTGAAAAAAAATTACATGCGGCCTTTTCGCAAGTTTTTACCGAGATGGATTGGGCCGTAACCCCGATTGATATTACGCCAAGCACGCATGAGCGATTTGGTCATTATCAATGCAATAGTGCAATGAAACTGACGAAATTACTAAAAATGCCGCCAAGACAAATTGCGGAAAAAATAACGGCTGTCATTGAGCAAGATAGGTCTTTCGCCCATATTGAAATTGCGGGGCCAGGGTTTATTAATATGACCTTGTCGGCTGATTTTTTAAGCCAATATTGCCAACAAATGACACAGAAAAGGCCGGATTCTGACAAAACCGATGAGCAAGTCGTCATTGATTTTTCATCCCCCAATGTCGCTAAAGAAATGCATGTTGGGCATTTGCGCTCAACCATTATTGGGGATTCGCTGGCAAGATTATTAGAATATTTAGGTTATCCTGTATTACGTCTTAATCATATTGGTGATTGGGGCACCGCTTTTGGTATGCTCATTGCGTATATCAAGCAATATGAGCCAGGGATTATCACCCATCAAAAAGAAGTTGATTTAACAACACTGGTGCAATTTTATAAAGCGGCAAAGAAGCAGTTTGATGAAGATGCTGAATTTAAAAAGCAATCACAACTGGAAGTGGTTAAATTGCAGCAAGGTGAAAATGAAGCCTTAAAAGCGTGGCAAGTGATTTGCGAAATTTCACGTAAGGCTTATCAAGAGATTTATGATTTGCTTGATATTCACCTCATTGAGCGGGGAGAATCCTATTATAATCCGCAATTAGCAGAGATTGTGGCTGATTTAGAAAGCAAAGGCTTAATTGAAATCTCTGATGGCGCAAAATGTCTCTTCTTAGAAGGATTTAATAACCGCGAAGGCGAACCATTGCCCTTTATGCTGCAAAAATCAGATGGTGGCTTTAATTATGCGACAACCGATATGGCAGCGATACGCCATCGTATTCAAGATGAAAAAGCGAGTCGCATTATTTATGTCACCGATGCAGGGCAAGCTACTCATTTTGCGATGTTATTTGCTGCTGCGCAAAAGGCAGGTTATTTAGATCCTAGCAAGGTCAGAGTGGATCATGTGCCTTTTGGCTTAGTCTTAGGGCCTGACGGTAAAAAATTCAAAACACGTTCCGGTGAAACAGAGCGTTTAATTGATTTATTAACGGCGGCAGTCTCTAAAGCCGAAGAAATTTTACAAGCGCGTAATCAAGAAGCGAAAGAAAGTTATAGTAGCGATGAGATTAAGCAAATTGCTAAAGTATTAGGCATTAATGCGGTTAAATATTCCGATTTGGTTTGTAATAGAACGCATGATTACACCTTTAGTTACGATCGCATGCTTCGTTTTGAAGGAAATACCGCAGCTTTTTTAATGTATTCCTTTGTGCGTATTCAAGGCATTAAGCGCAAAATTCAAGGTGAAGTCAGCAAAGAAAGTATTTATCTGGTTCACCCCAGTGAAATCAATTTAGGCTTACATTTAGCCCAATTTGACGAAATTTTGTTGTCGATTGCGGATGATTTATTAATGAATCGTTTGTGCGAATATTTATATCAATTAGCCGAGAAATTTAATGCTTTCTTCAGGGATTGCCGTGTCGAAGGGGTGCCAGAGCAAAATCAACGTTTGGCATTATGTGAATTAACGGCGCACGTTTTAAAGACAGGCTTAACCATTTTGGGGCTACAGACAGTTACAAGGATGTAAGCACTATTGTGAGGGGCTTTAGAGATAAAATCCCCCGCTCGCTGCCGTCCTCGTCCGTCTACGCTAAAAGCTTCGCCGGACTACGCCGGACAAGTGCGAGCTGTCCCCTTTTATTCAAAGGGGGCTATCTATCCTTCATCTAGTTCAAAGTATGCAACCCTATATCAGATGTACTATTTGACGCCCCCTTTGAATAAAAGGGGGCAGCTTGGTGCGGCGCACCGAGCGGGGGATTTTTATCTTAATTCATTAACGAATGACAAAAAAGGTAAGAAGCCGCTTGCCATCCTAGTGTTTCACTTACCCGTGTATCAACCTCATTGGCAGTGCCTGCTCATCATGAATAAGCTGATTTGCACGCTGAATAAGTTCAACACACCTAGGTGAGTCTGGTCTTTTGATGTCTTTAAAGCTATCAAGTTGTTCTGGCGTATCTTTAAATAATCGATACAATTGATATTTATAGAGACCGCATAGCGTCGTCAAATTGGAATGATAAGTATTTTGCTCAGCGGCAATCATTCTTTCAACGTTATGTAAATAAGCATAGAGTAAATTAGCTTTTTCCGAGCTTTGCATTTCCCAGTTATGACGCATTTTTTCAAATAAATCCTGTATTCTAGTGAGTTCATTTAAACGACGTTCATATTTGGCAGAGATTTTTTTGCCAGTCGCTTTTAAAAAACGCGTTGCTAAACTGCTATCCCGTTTTAGGCGTTGATACTGATCCTGAACATTATCATCTAAAAATTCGATATGAGGTTCAACCGCGCTTACTGAACAAGATTCAGAACTGCTTGATTCGCTTGATTGTGATTGGAATTCCGCGTCATCTAACGCGTCTAATCGATGAAGCATCATTGTTGTCGCCAGTTCGCCATATTTTCTTTTCATTACTTCACTGGCGTTTTTTGAGACATTTTGTACGTACTTCCATCTTGGATCACACATCCAAAGTTCATTGGTTGCTTGATCGCGAAACGTAGCCCAGGCATGAGCACCTGTCACTTTCCCCGTATCATCAAATAAGGATGTTCGGTATTGTCTAACAATACCTGGAGGTAAAATATTTTGTCTAACAAGTTCGCCTAGAATGCTTGCTGCTAAAGGCGCTTTATGTCGACATACTAATAGTTTACGAGTAATTAACTCATCAATTGAAATAACAGGGGATTCACTATCTGAGGTTTCTAATTTTTTTTTACAAATCAATTGATTGACTTGTTCATTCAGTTGAGATTCAACGTCTTTATCAGTTTTGCCAGGTTGTTGGGTTAATTGATTTAAAATATCATTCACTGTCGCGAGAATAGTGGGAATATCATGAGTATGGGGGCGACATTTAAAAATAGCAAAGCTTTTAATATTTTGAATAATGATACTATCTTCATCAAAGAGTAAATGTTCACGCTTATGGGATGAGCCCAGAGATATCCATTGCTGATTAGGATGATTTGCCCAATTGATGTTGGAATTCGTTTTGTACCACTCTTTATCATTGTATTGATAGGTTGGTGCACTGCCATGTTTATTATCGGATATAAAGGAGCGCGAAAGATGTGGTGATGAAAATAGTGCTAGCATACGTCATTTCCCCTTTAATCATACTCAATATACGTTATTGTGATTAATTATAAGAATGTTTTATATAAGGAAAAGGCTTATTTAAAAAATATTAAAATCATAAGTTTTTGATGAATAATAAAATAATTCTTGTATGGCGCGATGAATGGCCCGATAGACGTCGCTTGTATTTGCAGGTGAACCTCATTCGGGTGACCTATCCTGCGCCCCTACGGCGCTTGAGGTGCGGGGTAAATGGCTGGTGTTTTACGCCATAGAGACCTCACCACCAAAACGCATATTGTTTATATCGATGAGTTTACCGCTAATCATATCATTTGCTTGTTGATTGTATTCTAAACGTGTTGCAATATTAAGTTCTATTTCTGTAAATAGACCGATATCTCCTATCTCAAGTGAAAATGAACATAATTCATTGATATAGTAATTACAAAGTTCTGCCAAAGAAGAGTAGAAAGTATTATTTTCATCAGCAATATTCATACGAATCGTTTGTAAATAAGCATATAAAATTTTGGCTTTTTCACTGTTTGGTAATTCGGTATTATTGCTTAATTTTTTAAAGAGGTCGCTCATTCTAATCAGTTGATGAAAACGCGTCTCTGCCTTGGAGGAGCATTTTTTACCGATGTGTTTAAAGAAACGGGTTGTGCGATTATTGCCAGCCTCTATTTGTCGATATTCTAAATGTACATTATCTTGCAGAAATGAGATTGGTGGCTCAGATCTACGTAAAGGGCTTGGAGCAGGGATGCTCATGAGATTGAAGTGGGCAACAAGCCTGGGAAAGTATCCCATAAAATGATCATTTGGCTTTTTATCTTCTGTTACATCTAACTGATTCAAGCGTTGCATCATTCTTTCAATTACGAATCTGCCATAAAATCTTTCTTCTACATCGGCTTGATGGGTGGTAACGTTTTCGACGTAACGAGCTCTTGGATCACAGATCCAAAGGTCATTGGTTTTTTGATCACGAAAAACAGCCCAGGTATGTGCGCCAATGGCTTTACCTGCATCATTAACGAGGGTTGAACGATATTGTCTAACAATACCGGGTGGTAAAATTTGTCGTTTGACAAGTTCACCAAGAATGCTGGCAACTAAAAGCGCTTTATGTCGGCATACCAGGAGTTTATTTCGGATTAACTCATCCATGGTTATGATGATGGGTTCACCTGTGGGCGTATTTTGCTTTAAGATATAATCACGTAATTTATTATCAAGTTCTGCTTCAACTTCACGGACTGTTTTATTAGGCTCTGTGGTTAATTCATTCACAACCGCATTAACTATAGAGAGAATTGCTGGAATATCATGGGTAAGTGACGACCGACATTTTAAAACGGCATAGTCTTTAATATCTTGGATCAGTTCACTGTTTTCATCAAAGAGCAGATGTTCGCGCTTATGTGATGAGCCTGCAGATATCCATTGTCGATTATCCTGAGTTGCCCAATCAATGGTTGAGTTAACTTTTAGCCATTCTTTAGAACCATAGTGGATGGCAGCAACGTTACCATGATGATTGTCTGATAAAAATGTTCTTGAAAAAATGGGCGATAGCAGCATGATTTGATAATTTTCCTAAATGTTCCAATTATAATTAAGCTAGTATGATAAATTGTTCGAACATTTAGTATCAGAAAAAGGCTTATTTTTAGAGGAATTTATTATAACACATTGATAAATAATATGATTTATGCAAACGGCCAGATAAGGTGCTGTAGCAAAAAGAGAGGATGCTCACTCAGAGCATCCTCGGTGTTTTATCTACACTGCTTTTTGACAGGTCGAGATGGCATTGAATCAGAGCTCTCTTCTTCTGAATCGTTATCAATGATAATAACAGGGCATTCTGCTTTATTACTGCGCGCTCTTTTTTTATCGTCTGTTTTCTTCTTTTGTGTACTAGATGATAATCCTTCATCTATTTTGTCGTCACTTGATTTTTGTTCCCAGCCATATTCTTCAGAACTATCTTGCTTATCCTTCTTCTTCTTTAAATCAAAGAAAAGAGCCGAAGGCGCGCTCCACTGTCGATGTGCAATGGACGTTTTGGGATGGTAAGTTGTATGTTCTGGTAAATCGCCTAACAAATCGAATAGGGGAGTCGATGCCTTCTTTTGAACAGGTTTATGGATCCCTAGTATTGATGTAGCTGTTGAGTAGAACCCATTAAAGAAGCTTTCTAATAGTGAAGGTGTCGCTGCTTTTTTGCTGGCTTCTTCTCTTTGCTGGTGTTCGGTTTGGATCATTTTTGCTAATTTGTGATCTAATTCAATATTACAGCCGGATAATCTCAACATTTCGGCGACTTGATTGCGAAAGTAATTAAATAATGCATGATACTCTTGCGTGTTAAGATTAGGTAATAAACGTTCTGATCGTTGGGTGTTGATATTGATTAAATCTATCGCTTTGAAACTAGCAAAAATACCACAATTATATCCATCTTTTTGCTCATGTTTAGAAACGCATTCATAAGTGACATCGGCAAAATGATTTTCAAAAAAGTTGATTAATTGTTGCTTTAAATAATCTTGTAGATCATGGCCCATCGAATCATAATATTTTATGTGGGCAGTATCTTCTGCAGTACAGTCAACGATCGCAACGGTATAATGTACCCCATCGATTCGCAAGGGAATGATAAATTGCGAGCAATTCTTAAAAGCCATATCTTGTTGATTCATATTACCCAAAAAGGCAAGCGGTGAGGCGGCGATACTTTCTAAATACCATTCTAACATGACTTCATCGGTTGTTCCCTGATGGTCTAAAATATCTCCTGCCACTCGTATCGCTTCTTGATCTTGCCAAGTGCGATGTACTTCTTCAGTATTGCGTTTTTCCCATAATTCAGGAAAATCTAAACAATCGCTTAACTCAATTAAAGGCGTGGTATCTTTGACAAGATATTGGTAATCAGGATGGTTCAACATTTTTTTGATTAATTGATCTTGTGCTAATCGATAGAAAGCATCTTGATTGAAGACGGGAAAAATACCAATCTGATTAGCAAAATGAGGTCTTTGGCCAATCAGATAGCGCAGCATGCCATTAACATGTTCTGCTTCAAATTGTGAATCGGCTTCAATGATAGCAAGTGCTGAATCACCTGGGTTAGAGCCTTGTACGGTATGGAAATAAGACTGATGCTGCTCAATCAGATATTGTAGATAAGCTTGGGTTATTTCTTCTTTTGAAATCGTCACCGAAGGGGTGAAATCTTCTGATATTGAAGATGAACTTCCTGAGAGCATGATATAACCCTTATAAAATGAGAAAAGCCAATCACTCATGATTGGCTTTTTTTAAAAACGACTTAAGCTAAACGTGCGGTTGCTTTGTTATAAATGGTTTCCAGTCCTATTTGTGAGATGCCATTTGTGAGGCCATAAGCCACATAACCGCCATAAGGTGCGCATGTAGGCAGTAATGCGTCAGTACTTTCTTGAGCAAGGGTGCTAAGGGCATGGCTACCTGCGCCACATAAAATGGTTTTAGCGAAGCTTGGAGATTGAACATTGGTTGTACTGCTAAGGCGCATGGCTCTTGGCGCTATATAAGTTAATGCTTTTGCGCCAGGTGTTGGATTTAGGTAATTCAAGGTTTTAAATGCCACATTAGCGCCTTGTTCTACCGCAAGGCCTTTACCAAAGCGTTTGATGTCTTGGGGTAGTTCGTTAAGCCTCTCAAGCGGATTTTGGTTAAAATGCATTGCATTCCCATTAGGATCGATAGGATCGATTTCATTATCTAAGAGCGGTTTGACCGCCTTTTTTGAAAGGGTAGAAACAGCTTGTTTGGTAAAAATCTCTTTTGCTTTATTGGTTACCCAGTTAATTGTGGGATTAATGATGTAATTAGTTGTGGCGGATTGAACCGGTGCGATAAGGTAATCGTTAAAAAATGACATCATGAAATAAAGCCCCAAAAATGTTCGATATTTGTATGTTGGTTATATTACCAAATATTGAGGTATTAGTGTGTGTGTGCTCAGATGCTACTGACTACCGCTTATCGTTATTTAGGTGTGCTATCACGTTTATTTGAATGAATAACGCTGATGCACGGTTGGATGAGAGGAGCACAATTCGAGCAGTTTATGGGTTAGACTTTCGGAAATGGTTTCAGGATGCGTGTAACTGTTGATTAGATGGGTTTTTACTTTCGTAAAGAAAAATTCATTATCTGCTTTTGCACGGGCATCAAGAGAAACATGGTTGATTTTAGCCACCACCTCTTTTAGCGCTTGGGTTTTTTCTGGATTAATCTTATTGGTTTGCGCATCTGCGATGGCAAAACGATCGGCTCTGAGTTCTCGATAACGAATGCAGGCTTGTCGAATAAGCGTGACTGACGTCCCTAAAATCAAGGTAGTAATAAGATTGTTGGGAATAGCCAGCAAAGAGAGCCCTACCGATGCGTAATAAAGCCTATCAATATAGCTTTTTGCTTTAGAATCTTTAAAATGTAAATGCGCTATTTCATGCTCTAATAAAATCGATAAATCCTGATTAGTTAAGCTTTGAATATCCCCGTAAATTACGATGAACTGTTGATTATTTTTATCAATATTGGCAACGACATCAACAGGTGTGCCTGGTTTATGCCTAAGGATAATATGATTGATTTTACTTAAGTTTCTTTCTTCGCAGATCTTCGAAACCAGTTGATTGATACGCACATATTCTGGTGATTCCTGCTCACTTTTTTGCTGATAGGTGCCTGCATTTCTTGGCATCAGAAGGCAAGCTGAAGTCGCCGCTGCGCTAAGTACTAAATAATAATAGGGTAACCCTAAAAATGCGGGGGTTGAGAGAGTGGACAAGCCTAATAGATAATCCCAATATGAAAAGCGTTTTAACACTTTACCAATCTGCTTCGATGCTTGTTGTGCTTTCGCTTTGATCATATCTATCTACACGGATGAATAGTTTTAAAGGGATGAGTATAGGGATGAAAATCGCCAATGTAAAGTCATTTAAATAACATTTTATATGGGGGGTATTCACTATTTACTTCTGCCGCAACTTGTTTTCCTTTGGCGTAAGCATGCTGCACTGAAAATCCATGGCGTGAGAAATCTGCTCCGGCAAAGTAAATATTGCCTTCGGGCTTTTCTAATGCTTGATGATTTTCTTCATTCATTTGTAGCGTACGGTAGGGATAGGCACCTTGGGCATAGGGATCATCGCTCCATCGGTGCACAATGGCGTATTTGGGCGAAGGAACGTCAGCTTGTGCAAAGGCCAAACGCAAGTGAGATAGTATCAGTTCAATTAAAGCGCGATCAGAAAGGTGTTGCGCTTCATTGGCATAGCTTGGGGTCTGCAAAATCGCTTTACCATGTAAGACCCAATTATTGCGAAATTCTCTCATGCCTTGACTCGCTGGATCGCTTAATAATAAATAAGGAGCGAGTGGATTGTCCCAAAAGGGTGTCTCAAATTCGAGTACCACTCTCGTAGATGTATGGACTCCCATTGCGTTAATCGCCTCTATTTTTTCAGGAGAAAGTGGAGGGCTAAAAAGTGTATGCGCTTGGGTTTTTAATACGCCAAGCGGCATAGTGCAGATAACTTTATCGGCGTGGAAATTGCCTTGTTTGGTCTCTATCTCAATACCACCATTTTCTTGGGTCGTTATTTTAGTAACAGGGCAGTTTGTAATCAGTTTGACACCGGCATTCTTACATTGTTCTGCTATTTGGTTAATCACACAACCATAGCCATTGCCAACAAAACAAAAATTGGCGGTTGCTTCATTATATGCATTTAATTTTTCTTCATCATTTGGGATGAGAAAATCAGGAAATCCGATGGCAGATAAGGGCGTTGATTGATGAATGCATTGTAGTTCGAGTATTTTTTTGACCCAATAGGCTTGAGTGGGGTCGGCAGGTAATTCGCATGAGGCTATCACTTGCTCGAAAGTTTTACCTAAACGCGTCCTATAAGCTTTTTGTAATGCATCATTCGCCATATCATAGAAGTTTGCAATATCAGCGGATGATAGGGGGGTTTTATGAGGATCCTTGAGATCAACGATAATGGAGTCTGTTTCTTTATATTGTTTCGTGTAAGGTTTACTAGGATCGTTGGTTTGGGTAGAAAAATAATCTTGGTAAAGAGGGCTTGATTCCAAACCTTCCCAATAAGAAGCACCTAATTCAATTGCAGTGGCATGATCGCTTGCTTTCACCGTATAGATGCGACCACCCAAACGCTCTCTTGCTTCTAATAAGGTAACGCACTGTTTGTTTTTTGCAAGATCAAGCGCGGCTTTTAAGCCTGCGATCCCTGCCCCAATAACGATGATATTTGCCACAATGGAGATCCTTCAATCAACTTAAGCTATTGTGAACAATTTTTTTAGAAAAGGGTAGAAAAAATCCCGGTTACACAGATGTGCAATCGGGATTTTAAAGGAATCCGCTAAGTAAGAGAAGTAAGAAGAATCTTCAACTCTTTAGTAAACAACAGCGGTTTGTAGGCGTGCATTGAAAGTATCAAGGTATGCATCACATCCTGAAGCTATCATTCGATCCATATGAGGAGCAAGTCCAATCATGAAGGCGCTTGGGGCGGCATTGGGATTTTCAGCCAATCTGAGCATATCATTTGTCATATTTGAAATTTCGTTAGCGCATTGGTGGGGGATGCCTGTGGTGTCAACATATATGTTTGCGCCACTGAATGATAAGACAACGCCGCCGCTAACTTGTTGCATTTCATGAATTGTAATGGTTTTCATTATTTTTCCTCAAATAAAAGAATTCAAACTAACTAATAATTTGAGCCCGAATAATATCAAGAAAAATATGACAATGCTATGATTTGCAGGATATCTAGGTTTTTGTATGACAAAAAAATGAGTTGAGTATATTAATTATGTGACACTGTTGCCGCCGTGCCGATACTTCCTCCTCCGGTGCGAGGAAATTCGCGAGTCCATTATAAAGTGCACACCGAAAAATCCCCCCATTCGTTTTTACAAACGAATGGCCCCCTTTACAAAGTGGGCGATTGATTCGCTTCGCTCATCAGACAAATAATCAAATGCCTTAATACATGCGCAGAATTTTCTCCTCGCGGCAGCGAGGAAATTAGCTAGCCCCCCATTTTGGCTGCGCCTACATGGGGGGGAAGATATGACCTCTATCTTAAGAACTGCGGAAGCAGTGAAACAATATGAATTATCTTCTAACGCTTTTACTAATTCCGCTAGTTAATTCATCATCACTGCTATATTCATTATCATCTAATGCAGCTGCAGCCTCATTTGCTTGATGATTGCCCGATAAAAGCAATGTTGGGAATGGAACGACAGTATCTTCTGCTAGTGAAGAGCTAGATGCGGCACTGATGGATAGCACTTTTAGACCCTCTTCTATGCTGGAAAGCCGTGTGTTGTCGTCTATATTAGGAAGCAGTATTCCACCGATTAATGATTTTGCCATTAGCATTGCATTAACATATTGCTGTTCAATGATTTTTATAATGCGACATTGCTGTTCAGGTGTATAAGTTAATATTTTGGCAATCATATTCTCTGGTGTGTCAATAGACTCGACTTCTGCAGCGGCAGCGAGTTGACTCTGCCAGCCTTTGTCATCATTATTTTTCTTCAATGTTTTTTCTAGAAAGTTGATATAAAAGTCTTCTTGTAAACAGTCAAAGCGTCCAACGGCAGCAATTTTATCGAGAATGATAGATAAAAAATTTTCAAACCTAACGGTATGCTCTAATGCTAATTTGAGTGGAGTATTGCCATTTTTGTCTTCAGCCTGAATGTCAGCATTGTTATCTAAGAGCAATCGAATGGCTTCAAGATTATCAGATACTGCCACAGCCAAATGTAGAGTAGTGTGGCCGCGAATATTTGTCGCCTCAATATTCGCTTTGTAATTTATAAACAATTGAATCATTTTAGGATTTTTTATAATTGCTGCCCAATGCAATGGCGTTTGGCCACAAATACTTCTAGCTTCCATATTAGCTTTGTTTCGCAGTAGTAATTCAGCAATTTCATATTTGTTTTCCTTTGCTGCGAGGTGTAGCGGTGTGTGGTAAATGTCATCTGTAGCATCAATTTTTGCTGTGTTATCTAATAGAAGTTCAACAATATCTGGATTATTTTTCAAAACCGCCCAATGAAGTGGCGTCATGCCTAAGCCATCTTTGTTTTCAATATGGATGCCGTCAAGAATCAAGCTTCTTAATACCGTTGTACTTTCATTAGGTGTATATTTTTGGATAATGCCCAAGAATTTAAGCGTATTGGTCGCTTTGTTGGCACCTGAAATCATCGTCACTCCTAAGTTGGCTTTATGTATTGTGTGCAATAGGTTATTCGATGAGAACGAGATAAGTAATAAGAAAAATGCTTAGTAAAAAGGGTTTCATTGCGGAAATTGGTTGATTTATAAGTATTTCATTTTGAATGGAAAGCCCATCTGCGATGGGCGGTCATTCATTATTCAGAGCATTCATATGCCAATTGGATTAAAAATCCTTAGTTAACATGTTATGTGCAGCCGAGAGTATGGCAAATATTAACTAGAAATTGCGGAATTTATAAAATGAGATTTGCCACTTTTTGACACCACTACCGTCGCAGCCAGAATGGAGGGAAGATATGGCTTCTCATTCAGGAACTGCGAAAGCAGTGACGCCATGCTGCATTATATACTAGCTGTTTTGCTAATTCGGTTAGTTAATGCATCATCATTGCTATCTTCGTTATCATCTGATACAGCTGACGCCGCATTTGCTTGATGATGATTCCCCGATAAAAATAATGTTGGGGATGGCGTGAGAGCATCATCAATAAGTGAAGAGCTAGATGAGGAGCTAGAACATATGCTCGTTGGCCCGTTATCCAGAATCCTAATGCGAGCAGAAGTGCAAGGGCGATCTACTATGTTAGGAAGCAATAATCCACCGGTTAATGAGTAAGCTTTTGCCAATGTTCTACCGTTAGTATACTGTCGTTCAATGATTTTTATTATTTGGAGTTTATCCTCTTTTTGCATATAAGAAAATATTTTATTGATCATATTCACTGGCGTGTCAATGGATTCTTCTTTTGCAGCGTCGGCTAGTTTTTGCTCCCAATTTTCACTATCAGCATTCAATGTTTTTTTTAAGAAATTGAGATAAAAATCTTCTCGCAAACAGTCAAAACGTCCAAAATCATCAATTTTGTCAATGAGGTCTGTTATTAATTTTTCAAAAATATTTGGGTTAAATCTGGTTGATACAAACTGTAGTGGTGTTCTGCCTGAATTATCTTTGGCTTCAATATCAGCGCCATTATCTAATAAGAACTGAAAGTTTTGATGAAGATAAATAGCCCGATGGAGTGGTGTTTTTCCTAAATTATCTTTAGCCTCAATGTTTGCGCCGTTTTTTAATAATAGTTGAATTATTTCAGGACGTTTCTGTATTACGGCCCAATGCAGTGGTGTTTTTTTAGTAATATCTTTAGCCTCAGTATCAGCGCGGTTATCTAATAGTAATCGAACGATTTCAGTATTGCCAAATATTACAGCCCAATGTAGTGGAGTTCTACAGTATTGGCCTTGTTTCTCAATATGAATGCCTGCCTGAATTAAGTTTATTAATATGGCTGTATTTTCATCAGAGTGGGGTTTTTGGATAATCTCAAAGAATTTTTGCGTATTTTCATCTATATTGGCACCAGAAATCATCGCTACTCCTAAGTTGGTTTTATGCATTGTTTGCAATATGTTATTCGATGGGCGCAAGATAAGTAATAAGAAAAATGCTTAGTAAAAAGGGTTTCATTGCGGAAATTGGTTGATTTATAAGTATTTCATTTTGAATGGAAAGCTTATCTGCGATGGGCGGTCATTCATTATTCAGACATCTGTCCGGCAGTATATGTAGAGATCCTGGTACTACCTTGCTTTGCAAGCTTGACCGGGATGACAAAATTAGGGTTTCTGTCATCCCAGTCAAGTACACGAAGTGTACGCAGAGCCAGGATCTAGATAAGTATCACGCTGAATTATGCTCTTCTAGCAATTTTACTATTTCTGCCAGTTATTTCTTCATCATTGCTATCATCTAATGCAGTTATAGCTCCATTTGTTTGATGATTTTCCGATAAAAGCAATGTTGGGGATGGCGTGAGAGCATCGTCAATAAGCGAAGAACAAGCTGAGGGGCTAGGGCATATGCTCGATGGTTCATTATCCAAAATTCTAGTATGAGTAGAGATAATGTGGTCGTCTGTTATATTAGGAAGCAGTATCCCACTGGTTAATGAGCAAGCTTTTGCCATTATTCTAGCGTTAGAACACTGTTGTATAATGATTTCTATTATTTTAAGTCTCTCTATTAGAGAAGATGCCAGTATTGTATTAACTATGTCTTCTTGGGTATTAAATGATTCTTCAGGGAAATGGAGTTGAAGTGCTTCCTGCAAAAAGTCAAAGCGACCAGCGGCAATAATTTCATTGATTAACTGGAGAAGTATGGCTTTAATGCTATATTCCGCAGCACGGTCTAAGCCAGCTCGAATGGAAATGTCTATTGTTTTAGAATAAATGCTTATTTCAGCTAAATTCATCGTAACTCCTAAGTTGGCTTTATGTATTGTTTGCAATAGATTATTCGATGATAGCGAGATAAGTAATAAGAAAAATGCTTAGTAATAAGGGTTTAGTTGCGGTAGTTGTTTGATTTATAAGTATTTGATTTTGATTCGAGAGATTATTTTCGATATGAGGCCATATAAATTGTGGCATTTATAAAATGAGATTTGCCTATTTGTGACACCGCAGCAGCTGAGGAGATGTTTCTTCCTTGCGGTAGCGAGGAAGTTCGTTAGCCCCCATTAGGCTGCGCCTACATGGGGGGAAGCTATGATTTCTCTCTTAAGAACTGCGGGAGCAGTGAAACAATATGAATTATCTTCTAGCGCTTTTACTAATTCCGCTAGTTAATTCATCTTCACTGCTATATTCATTATCATCTAATGCAGCTGCAGCCTCATTTGCTTGATGATTGCCCGATAAAAGCAATGTTGGGGATGGCACAAGATCATCAAGGGTAAAATTTTCTGGTTCTTGAAGTTCTGAAAACTCTTGATCGAATTGAACATTACCGTCTCTATCTTTATTGAGTACATAACAGTATCTATGTAATGGCACTTGATCGATTTCAAGATTAGCGCCTCTATCTAATAACAGTTGAGCGATTTCAATATATTTTTTTACTACAGCCACGCGCAGTGGCGTTCTGCCAAATTTATCTTGCTTGCCTAGCTGAATGCCTTCTAGAATTAAATTTTTTAAGGTTGTTTTATTTTTTTCATCATAGGGAAAATTTTCGATAATCTCGAAGAATCTTTTAGTATTAAATTCTCTCTCTAAATCACTGATACCTGAAATCATAGCAATCTCCTGTAAGTTATTTTGTATATAATTTGCAATATATTATTCAATAACGGAGTGATATGTAATAAGAAAAATGCTTAACGAATGGAGTTTGTTTGCTAAAATGGCTTGATTTATAATGGTTTAATTTTAAATGAAACGCTTATCTTCGATAAGTGGTCATTTATTGTTTTGACATTTGTCCGCTGATCAAGAAGACACCGGAAAATGCCCCCTTTCGTTTTTACAAACGAATGGCCCCCTTTACAAAGTGGGCGATTGATTCGCTTCGCTCATCAGACAAATAATCAAATGCCTTAATACATGCGCAGAATTTTCTCCTCGCGGCAGCGAGGAAATTAGCTAGCCCCCCATTTTGGCTGCGCCTACATGGGGGGGAAGATTGACCTCTATCTCAAGAACTGCGGTCGCAGTGAAACAATATGAATTATCTTCTAACGCTTTTACTAATTCCGCTAGTTAATTCATCATCACTGCAATATTCATTAGCATCTAATGCAGCTGCCGCCTCATTTGCTTGATGATTCCCCCATAAAAGTAATGTTGGAGATGGCGTGACAGCATCTTCTGCTAGTGAAGAGCTTGATGTGGTACTGAGAGATAGCGCTTTTAGACCCTCTTCTATGCTGGAAAGCGGTATTTTGTAATCTATATTAGGGAGCAGTATTCCACTGGTTAATGAGGATGTTTTTGCTAATGCCATCGCATTAGCATACTGTCGTTCAATGATTTTTATTATTGGGAGTTTATCCTCATTTTTCGTGTAGGTTGATATTTTACTAATCATGCTTGCTGGTGTGTCGATGGATTCTTCTTTTGCAGCAATAGCAAGTTCTTCTTGCCAATTTTTACTATCGGCACTCAATGTTTTTTTCAAGAAACTGAGATAAAAATCTTCTTGTAAACAATCAAAGCGTCCAAATGCAGAAATTTTTTTGATGATGATAGATAAAAACTGTTCGGAAATACTTGTGAAATCACTACCTGCTGCTAATTGTAGTGGGGTTTTGCCGTCGTTATTTTGAACAGTAATATCTGCACCGTTATCTAATAAAAACTCAGTATGGTAGCCTCTGGTCTTATGCAGCACTGTGTTTCCGTCATTATCTTTAGCATTAATCTTGGCTTTATTAGCTAATAGCAATTGAATGATTGGAGGTTTATTTTTAGCATGATGAAAAGGAGTTTCGCCGTTTGCATTTCTAGCCTCAACGTTTGCCCCGTGCTTTAATAGTTGTTGAATAATTTTATAATTACCTCGCCGTGTGGCTAAATGCAACGCAGTTTCGTCATTACTATTTTTAGCCTCAATATTGGCGCCGTTTTTTAATAGTAGTAGAACGATTTCAAGACGGTTGTTTATTACGGCTAAATGCAGCGCAGTTTCGCCATTACTATTTTTAGTACCTGAGATCATAGCAACCTTTTAAGTTGGCTTTATGTATTGTTTGCAATATGTTATTCGATGAGAGCGAGATAAGTAATAAGAAAAATACTGAGTAATAAGGGTTTTATTGCTGAAAGGGTTTGATTTGTAATGGTTTAATTTTGAATGAAACACTTATCTGCGATAAGTGGTCATTTATTGTTTAGACATTTATCCGTTGATCAAAGTCAGTTAATTGTCCGCGAAATCCAGACTTATAATGGATGTCGTGGACAAGCGAAAACATTCGTTCTCTCAGGGAGCTAAAAAGTTAAGAAGAATGCTTTTCTCTATCGGCCATCATGGCATCTTCTAGATTTTTGCGGCTTTTTCTGGCTTCATTGATGTAGGCCTGATCAGGTTGACCGGGTCGATTATAAAGTTTGGAGAGGTGTGCAAGGGATGCTTCATCGTGTTCTTTGAATAATTTAACCATTCTTTCTGCTTGTTCTTGATCAAAACCCAATGATTGTAAGGCATCTAAGCCCATGGCCAAAGAGGAATCAAAGGTTTCGCGGTAAACATGGTTAAAATCGTTTTTAAGAAAATCATAAGCTTGGGTGCGTCCATGTACTCTGGCAAGGATTTTTAAATCGGGATAGTGTTTTCTCACTTGTTTAGCAATTTCCAGCGCTTTTTCTGAATCATCAATGGCAATAATAAACAAAGAAGCATTTTTAATACCAGCGATTTCGAGCAAATCCATACGCGAGGCGTCACCATAATAGACTTTAAAACCAAATTGGCGAAGAATAGCAATCGCTTCTGCATCTAAATCTAAAACGGTGGTTTTTATTTTATTCGCGATTAATAAGCGGCCAATAATTTGGCCAAAACGACCAAAACCTGCCATCACAACCGTGCTTTTTTGTTGTTCAATATTGTCGAAATCGGTATCTTTTTGGCTACGCACAAAATAAGGTGCCAATACCTTTTCGTAAAAGATGATCATTAATGGGGTAAGTAGCATACTAATCGCCACCGCTGCAATCAGTAGGGCTGCTGTTTCATTGGAGAAGATTTTAATGCCGGCGGCGAAAGAGAGCAAAACAAAGCAAAATTCTCCCCCTTGGGCTAATGTGAGAGAAAATAACAGAGAATTTTGCGTATTGATTTTAAAGACTTTAGCGACGGCGAATAAGATCATTGCTTTGAAGACGAGCAATAGCGTAACGATCTTTAATATTAAAATGGGGTTGTGATAGATAAGGCTAAAATTAATATTAGCCCCAACTGAAATAAAAAAGATCCCCAATAAGAGCCCTTTAAAAGGTTCAATATCTGCCTCTAGTTCATGGCGATATTCACTTTCAGCTAAAACGGCACCTGCTAAGAAGGTCCCTAATGCAGCTGATAAACCTAACGCTTGCATCACCAGGGCGCTGGCAATGACCACCAGCAAAGAGGCTGCCGTAAAAATTTCTCTTAAATTGGAGTTAGCGATAAAGCGAAATAGGGGGCGTAGTAAAAATCGACCTGCGATAATAAGCGCGGCGATAACGCCTATTGTGAATAAGGCTTGGTGCCAGCCACTAAGTTTAGCGGTAAGGGTATGAGGATCTTCAATGAGAACTTGATAGCCGAGCAGTGGTAAGATAGCCAAAATGGGGATAATGGCTAAATCTTGAAATAACAAGACTGATAGTGTGGCTTCTCCTACCGGGGAGCGGTTCCAGCCTTTTTCAGTAAAAATTTGTAACACAATCGCAGTAGAAGATAACGAAAAGATCATACCAATCGCGAATGAACTGACAAAGGAAAAATCTAAGAGAATAAAAACGCCGGTGAAGGCAAGGGTTGTTGCTAATACTTGAATGAGCCCCAAGCCAAAAATTTGGCTTCTTAAGCGCCATAAGGCGGCAGGACGTAATTCTAAACCAATCAGAAAGAGCATGAGGGTCACACCAAATTCTGCAAAATGCATGATGCTCTCAGTGTTCCCAACGGTGCCTAACACAAAGGGACCAATGATGATACCCGCAATGAGATAACCTAAAACTGAGCCAAAACCAAGTCGCTTAGCAAGGGGAACCGCAAGGACTGCTGCTAATAAGTAGATAGCCGCTTGGTAGAAAAAATCCTTATACTCCATGTAAACATCCCTTTTTGGCCAATTTCGTTATCGTTGTTTGGGCTATCAACCCTGCTACAGTCGCCCCCTTTGGGCTATTTATCTAAAACTCTAACCTTAATAGTATGGGGTATGGCCTGCAATTGTTGTAGTAATTTATCATCACATTGACGATTAATATCGGTAATCACATACCCAATCTCTTGATTGGTTTTAAGGAATTGTCCTTCAATGTTACTGCCTGACTCCGCAAATAAGCGGTTAATTTGCGCGAGGATGCCGGGCACATTCTTATGTATATGAATGATCCGCTGTGGGTAGTTCATTGAGGGGAGTGAGAGTTGTGGGAAATTAACACTGCCTGTTGAACTGCCTTCGTTGACATACGAGCAAAGATTCTTCGAAACATATTCCCCAATATGTTGCTGCGCTTCTTCCGTGCTACCACCAATATGGGGAGTTAAAATGACATTTTCAAACTGCTGCAATGGCGTTTGATATTCACTTTTTGACTCATGGGGTTCGTTGGTAAAAACATCAATACCACAACCTTTCATTTTACCTGAGCGCATCACTTCATTGAGTGCTTCATAATCGACGGTAAAATCACGACTTAAATTCAAGAAGATAACACCGGGTTTCATTAAGGCAAAAGATTTTGCATCAATCAGATGATGATTTTCTTTGCGACCATCCACATGGATAGAAACAATATCGGCCTGGGTTAATACTTCATCCATATGATGGCAGCGTTTGGCATTACCCAGCGGTAATTTATCAGCAATATCATAAAATATGACACGCATCCCTAAGGCTTCGGCAATAATCGAAAGTTGGGAACCAATATTACCATAACCAATAATACCCAATGTCTTGCCGCGAACTTCATGAGCACCTGTACTTGATTTATGCCATTGTCCTTTGGCTAATTTGCCGCTAAGGGCGGCTGCATTTCGCGCTAATAAAATAATTTCAGCAATTGCTAATTCGACCACACTGCGGGTATTGCTAAATGGTGCATTAAAAACCGCAATCCCTTGTTCGCAAGCTTTATTAATATCAATTTGATTGGTGCCAATACAAAAAGCACCCAAGGCCTCTAATTTTTCTGCACCTTCAATGATATTAGCGGTGACTTCGGTTTTTGAGCGGATCCCCAGTATGCTGACATCATGGAGTTTGCTGTGTAATTCTTTGGCATTCAATGCTCCTGGTAAGGATTCAACCAAGAAGCCGTTTTCTTTAAAATATAGTTCAACAAAGGGATGAATATTTTCAAGCAATAAGACTTTTTTAGGCGATTTTGGTGAGGTAAAAGGGAGCTGGCAAGTAATAAACAGCCCTTCGAGTTCATGAATCACCGCATCTGCTGCATCTGCCACATTATTGCGAGTGATATTCTCAGTAAAGGCAACAAAGGTACTCGCAAGGCCTGCTGCTTTCACTTCATAATCGTTATAGCCGTCGCCAATCATAATCACATCGTCCTTTAGTGCTAATTTTTGCACTAATTTAACTTTGCCTTGATCTTGTGCGAGTAATTGATGATGGTCATAGCCTAAAACATCGCCTTCATAATCGTAGATGAAACGATTGGCATGAACATTTTCCCGTTTAATCCCAAAAGGGCTGACGACCGGCCACACCAGTTCAATAAAAGCCCCAGTAATAACGTGAATATTATCGGCATGGGTTTGAAAGAAGGCACGATTTCTTAAAATAGAAGGGGTGATTTTTTGTTTTAGCAATTCGATTGCTTGCGTGAGGTGACTTTGATTCAAATCGAGTAACTTCATTCGCTCAGCAAGACTTTCTTGGTAAGAATAACGGCCTTCCATCGCTTGTTCGGTGATGCTTTGAATAGCTTGCAGACGTTCTGCTTTTTCGGGATGGTTTGCTAAGGCAATCTCAGCGAGAATCTCAAGTGATTCAACTTGAATAAAAGTGCTATCAAAATCAAAAAGAAAGGTTGTATTGCGTTGCATAACCTATTTAGTTCCTATATGCGGATTTAAAGCTTTCCCTGCGACGTAGTACCAGTGCCCTTCATCAAAATGAAATTCACTCTTTTCACGCATGACATGTAATTGACCATTCGCTTGATACCGTGCCTCAAAAATCACAAAACCCAGTTTGGGTGTTTTAATTTTGGCAGAGGTGACGGTCAATGATAACCAGGTTACATTGGTTAACCAGCGCTTCGTTTCTTCCATATCGAATTCTTCAGCCGCTTTGCCTTTCATGGTTTGATTAAGGTATTCAAGGTTACCAACGACAAAGGCACTATAGCGGGAACGCATCAGTGCTTCAGGTGTAGGAGCCGCACGGCCTTTTTCAATATATTGACCACAGCATTCGCTGTAGGGTTTGGTATAACCACAGGGGCAATGATTCATGGAGGTGTTATTCCTTTCCAGTCTTCGTCAGGCTCGTGACAAAGCGGTTGATAGCTTGCCAATAAGCGGCTTTGGCAACAGATAGCACATTGTTATGTGAGGCACCTTCTACCCAATAAGCTTGTTTAGGCGATGTTGCATGAGCAAATAGTTTTTTGCTGTGCCAAATTGGAATAACACTATCATGGGTTCCATGAATCAGCAAGATTGGTACGGTAATAGCAGCGATTTTATGCAAATTGCGGTATTTATCGAAGGGGATGAGGGGCCAATGTGTATAAACGCGATAAGCTGAGACAAAAGCATTCTCTAAAATAAGGCCAGCGCAAGGAGAGTAGCTTGCTAATTCAATGCTAGGACCCGCACCCAGTGAACGCCCATAAACCAGAATATGATTAGCAGGGATATTTAATTCAGTTGTCATATATTGATAAGCAGCATTGATGGCTTGATAAGTACTTTCTTCGCTTGGTTTACCCGTGCTTTGGCCATACCCAGGATAGTCATAAGCAAATACCGAAAAACCATGTTCAGTTAGTAACTTTAAAAAGGGGTAGAGCGTGGAAAGATCTTCTGCATTACCATGGCTAAATAAAATAGTATACCGTGCGCTTGGCTGGGGTAAATAAATAGCGGCTAGCTTTTGCTGATTTGCTAAAGGGATCTGAATCATTCCCGGGATTGTTTGTGGCTGAAAGTTCGGAGGTTGAAATAAAACGCCATCAGAAAGCGTCCAAAATAATAACGCAACGAGGACATACCCAATCAAGATAATTTGCAAGAGCGCTTTTACTAATGTACCCATTGCTTAAAATAGTTAACCAATCGAAAAACGATGCAAAATCATACTGAATAACGTGGTTTTGGTGGTCCTTGATTCAGGTGAGGTTTCAATTAAAATACTTTGTTGATCGAGTGCCTTTAATTCTGCTTGCATCTCTTGTTCAATTTCAGGATTCTCAACGATGGTACTGACATTTTTATTTTTAAGACGTAATTTGCGTTTTTTCTTCGGTTTATCCATATCCATCATCGGATCAATGATATTGACACCGTCTTGACTCATTAACCCTTGTCTATTCCAAGGCAAGTGGCGATAAGGGCTTTCTAAAAAGGAAACAAAAGGATATTTAATAATTTCAAAATAAGGGGAATAATCAAAATCCCTTGGTGTGAAAAGGCGTGGGTTACGGGCATAAAGTTCAACACCACTTTCTTCATGTTGTTTAATAACCGGCAAAATCGGAAAATCGATACAGGCAAAGGCCTCTGCAATCATGGTGGAGCAAACGGTTTTTGTTGATTGTCCTGCGTGATGGACAAACAAACTTGAGCGCCAGCGACGTGGCAAAATCGACCAAGGAACGAGAAAGCGCGCAAGATCAAAAATCTGGCGCATATCATAATCGGTCCCTAACTTATGAATCGCAAAGGCGGTAACTTGTTGGGCATCTTGTCGTGATAACCCTCGAGGACGGCAGATCCGAATATGATCATGCTTGTAATTTTCGAGTGGGCTAACGATGGTGCCTTTACCCAGATAACCTTCAATGACCAATTGGATATTAGGATCGCCATTAAATTGTTTTTCTAATTTTTTTCGTAAAGCCACATTATCAACATCATGCAAGCGCCCAATATAGATGCAGGCATGCGACCAAGAGCTTTGCGTGATTTGCTTAATCACTTCGCTGATACGGCTGCGACCTTCGATCAGTAAGACATCACAAGGACGCAATTCATAACGAATGCGCTCAAAGTCACACAGGGGTATTTCGTTATTGGCTCTCTCATCGGTCAACCATTTGATAATACCTTGAGTTAACTTACGAAACATAATGAAATGGTTCCTATGGCAATGAAAAGGCTTATCTTGCATTAAGTGTAGTTCAGTCAGTTAAATCATGTCGAATAACAGATAAGAAGGCTAGCTTTACATACAATGCCTTCGTATAATCCCCAGCGATTGGCAATGACCGCTAGGAAAAGCTGCATGAATATACAACATCGCTCGTGGTATGGCGCATCTTGGAAGGTTGCAGGCTTTGCTTGTTATGCAGGCTTGAATGCGATAGCGCGTTATTTAACCGGTGGCGCCAATACCCAGTTGCAAGATCATTTACCTGTACCGGTCATCGTTTTTTGGCAGGACTTTATTGCTTTGCTGTTTTTACTCCCTTGGATGTTGCCTCAGGCTAAGGCCTCTTTTTTTCCGCAACATCTGGGATTGCATCTGTTTCGCGTGATCGCTTCGGCTGTTGCCATTATGGCCTGGTATTTTACGATTCAATACATGCCTTTAGCGCAAGCCGTTGCCTTAAGTGTGATTGGTCCACTGCTTGGAGTGTTGGGCGCTAAATGGTTTTTAAAAGAACGTTTTGGTTGGTTAAGAACGATTATTATTCTACTCAGTCTTTGCGGTGCTTGTTTCATCGTCAAACCAGGCTCTGCTTTGTTAAGCAATCAATCGAATACCCTCGGTTTACTTTCTCTATGCGTTGCGACCAGCGCTTTTGCGGTTGCCAAATTAGCAACAAGACAGCTGGCTAATTTGGGAGAATCGGCTAAAACCTTAACCCATTATTTATTCTTATTTATTGTACCAGTCTCTTTGATCCCCGCTTCCCTCAACTGGGTAACACCGGCTCTGGTGCATTGGCCATGGTTAGTTTTTGCCGGCTTACTCACGGCGTTAGCTATTTACTGTGTGAGCAATGCATTGGTTCATGCAGAAGTCAGTTTTTTGGCGCCTTTTGATATTTGCCAATTTATGCTGAATGCCACCATTGGTTATCTTGCCTTCATGGAGTTACCGGCCCCTTGGGCTATTTGGTTGATCCTCGCCATGCTTGGATTTAGTCTAACGACACTACGTAAATCTCAATACCCTAATTAAAAGGAGAAGGAGAGAGACTATTCTCTTCAGTTGCTGGTGCGCTTTGGGGACTACTCCCTTCTGGAGAGAGAGGAGGGGTTATTGTCTTTGAACGCCACAACAGGGATTTAGGGTAAAACGTTTTTTTGATGAACGTTTTGATTTCTTCGTGGGTAATCGGTTCTTTTCGCATCCCGAGTTGATAATTATGCCCTTTAAAAAAGGCTTCAAGCTGTTTGAAAAAATCATCCAGTTGTACTGAGCTCATGGTTAATGAACTAAATCGACATTCGCTACAGACTTCTAAGGCCATGGTGCTAAAGCTGAGGGATGTCGCTTTAGCTAGCTGATGAGCGCGTCTGGCAAAATTATGATTGTTAAGGAATAAACCGTGAAAATGATAGGATTCATCATTCGCACTGTTATAAAGTGCTTGCAGAGCCTCTAGCCAACATTGTAAATCATGAATTTCTTTAGAATAAGGCTCACACAAGGTGCGAACATAATCGAGTAAGTCAGGACCCACGCGTGGATAGAGATCGCTAAGGATTGTTTTGATAATGCGAGCAGGGGCTTTAACTTGCTCCCACTCTTGTGTACTGGTAGGTTGAGCACAAGGGATTTCGTAACCTAAATTTTCAACCGCCGTATGAATTTTGACTTTATCTTTGGGGTTTAAGGCAAGGGTTCCCCTTTCATCTTCAGGCAAAAAAGCGTTCCAAATAAGCTCCTGCTGCTCAAGTCGTTTGCGATAAAAATTTGAGACTTGAGACAATAACCCTAAAGAAGCTATGTTCAAGCCATTTAACTTTAGACCCGTGAAAATAACGTCAAACAGACCGTTGCTATTGAGTGTGGACGTTGGGCCCTTTTTCATTATTTTTCCTCTAAAACAAGCGGTTGATTGGTTTCCAGCAGAGGTTCAAGCTCCACTTTTTCAATTTGCTGGAATCGCTTGGTGATTTTTTGCGAAGAGATATGAACCTGCTCTGCATCTTCATTCGCTTGGCGTAAGTGTTGTGATAAATGATTCATACGTTTATCGAAGCGCGTGAAATCTTGAGCAAGTAGTCGCAAATGTTCTTGAATAACATGCACCTGCTGACGAGTGGCAGAGTCTTTCAATACGCTACTGGCAGTCGTTAAAATAGCCATCATGGTCGAAGGGGAGGCTAACCAAACTCGCATTTGCCATGCATATTCGACTAAATCGGCATGGTGTGTATGGATCTCGGCAAAAATGGCTTCTGCAGGAATAAACATGATTGCACCATCGCTGGTTTCACCCGGGATGATATATTTTTGACTAATATCTTGGATATGCTTTTTGATATCGATTTTAAATTGTTGTTTAGCAGTTAAACGAACGGTTTCATCATTCGTCAGATCAAGATATTTCTGATAGTTTTCTAAGGGGAATTTTGCATCAACTGCAATTTTTCCAGTAGGCTCAGGTAAGAGTAATAAACAATCGACGCGAGCATTGTTAGATAAGGTATGTTGTAAACGATAACAATGCGCAGGCAAAACGTTATTAATCAGTACGTTCAGTTGGACTTCACCAAAAGCGCCTCGTGAACGTTTGTCAGATAACAGCGTTTGTAAGCCGACGACATTTTGCGATAAATCCGTGATTTTCTTTTGTGCATCGTCAATGATAGCTAAACGTTGCACGATATTAGTAAAGGTTTCATTGGTTTTTTCAAAGCCTTTACTCAATTTAATTTCGACCGCTTCACTAATTTTGAGCAAGTGTTGTGATGTACCTTGATTGAGTTTATCAAATTGCTCTGAAAGGTGGTTTGTAGTTCGTTGTAACACATTGTGAATTTGCTTATCCAACTCAGAAAAGTTATCTCGCAGTGTTGTTTGTAAATGGTGCAAACTCAGTTGTTGCGCTTCGCTATTTTGTTGTGAAAATTTGATGAGCGACTCACTCATACGCTGCTGTTGTTCAACTTGCTCTTTTAAAATGCGTTGGATAATTTGCTGACATTGATTAGTTAATTGTGTTTCAAGGGCCTCCTGAAAAGTCTGGTTTTTAGGGCCAAGACGTGCCATTTGCAGCAGCAAGATGAGGAGCAATAGCGTTGGAATTGCGCCTACTAACATGAGCAGAAGGTCTGAATTTATCATGGTTTTTATGAGAGACCGCAAGGACAAGAAGGTGACCCATAGTAGCAATTTTTGTCGCGTTTTGAAATGAAAAAAGGGCAGTGAAAATAAATGGTTAGTTCAATAACGTTTGTTCGTTTTCACCATCTTTTTCAATGAGACGTTTGAGTTGTTTGAGCGCTTCCGCTTGCAGTTGGCGTACTCGTTCACGTGTTAAGCCAATTTCCATTCCGGTTTGGTCTAGTGTCGTTGCATCATGACCTTGCAAGCCATAACGTCTAATGACCACTTCACGTAATTTTGGAGAAAGATTGCCTAACCATCTTTCAACATTTTCCTGCAAATCTTGTGTCGCAAAATTATCGAGTGGATCGTGTTCTTGCTGATCCGTTAAGGTTTCAAGTAAAGGCTTATCAAAAATATCGGAAATAGGGGAATCAATTGAAACCGTTTTTTCATTGAGCGCAAGAATATTTTCAATTTCTTCGGGATCACGTTTCATTGCCATCGCAATTTCACTGGGGGTTGCTTCGTGATCAAGTGTTTTGGTTAATTCACGCCCTTTGCGCAAACAAGCGTTCACTTTTTTGACAACATGAATGGGGACGCGCACTGTTCTTGATTGGTTCATAATGGCGCGTTCAATGGTTTGTTGAATCCACCAAGCACCATAGGTTGAAAAACGAAACCCTTTTTCAGGATCGAATTTTTCAACTGCACGCATTAAACCCAGATTTCCTTCTTCAATCAGATCGAGAATCGGGATCCCACTCTTGATATAACGCTTTGCAATTTTAACCACGAGTCTTAAATTGGATTTGATCATTTGCTGACGAGCCGCTTCATCACCCTGACGCAAGCGTCTGGTGTAATGGATCTCTTCTTCTTTGCTCAGCAATGGGGCTTTACGAATTTCTTTGTAGTATTGTTCAATTAAGTCAACAGGTTCACTTTGATATTCATAAGGTTGTTCAGTCGATTCAGGCTGCTCATTGCTGGCATTTTCCTCCACTGCCTTGGATTGCAATGCGCGTGCCTTCAGATTGGTTTTTGCGCCAAAATTCCACTTATCGTACATATACGAAGGCCTCTATCGCTAGCTGAACCGCAAAACTGTTTCGACTATAGTCATTGTCGGCATGATGTATTGCTGGCTTTAGGAGGCCGCCAATCAATAACGGTGCCCTCCATGAGATCCCAAATGCCAAGAAGCTTATGGGTGAAATCGGTAATGTAGATTTGTTCATTGATTCGATGAAAAAACAGCCCACCCGAAGAGCGTTTCTCTAGCGCTTGTAAAAATTTATTGTAGGCATATAAATTTTTCATCATTTTGTACCACTTGGTTGTGTTTAAATTCAGATTACACACTGGATGATGAATCGTTTATCGACAAGTCAGAAAGGGTTTATTAGACTACAGGCTGCTGTTACATTCAGTTGGTGATCAGTAGAGACTAAGTGCAATGTGCAGTCGTAAAGGAATGATAAAATAATTAAGGTGGTAGTAGTATGTTTGGATTTTTAGAGAAAGAAACGTTTCCTTGGTGGTACAGTTTAGTTAAGTGGGGATTACCACTAGGACTAGCAATAGGTACAGGGGTGGGTGCAGGCCTCATGTTAACCGGTACCGTCACGATGCCCGCTTTTTTTGGTATGTTAAAGTGGGGTCCCGCATTTTTTAGCACTTTAGAAGGGTTTACTTCCATTGCTGCGCTTGGCGCAGTGACGACTGCCATTGCCTCAACTGTCGGGGTACTAACTTCTTTCATCTTAAGAGGGACACTTTTGTTTCCCTTAGCAGAAGTGATTGCAACGAATGCGCAACGTCATGGCGATAATTTAAAAAGACAACATGAACAAGAAAAAAACACATTACAGGATCGACTCGGTGAGCTGACCACAGCAAGCGATCAACAACGTCAAGAATATGAAACAGCGCTTAATCAAACAGAAGATCGTCTACGAGAAGTAACGAGTCAGTATCACCAATTAAGAGGAATGCGCGCAGCTTCGGCAGGAAAGTCTGATTTGCCAGTAAAAGGAAAAAGAAAAGCTGCGGCTTCAAATGATGGTTTGGTTTCTGATGAACCTAAAGCTCAGGGTAAGCGTATTAAAACCTAAATACCACGCCTTTTTACACTAAGGGACGGCAAACAACTCGCGGTTTAGCGGGTTGTTTGTCGCACACTTGGTTCATCAAACATTCCCGTAAGCGCTTATTTTCTAATTTGAGTGTATCAATAACGTGCATGAGGCGATCAAATTGCGTGATATGGTGTTCGTAAACTTTGAGGATTTCTAACATTTGTTGATCAGCAGAATGCATGGGATATTCCTTATCTTCATATGCCACCCTTTAGCTATTAACTAAATAGTAGGTCTAGAATCCGATTTAAGTCTAATAACACATACTCGAACCAGTTTACATTTATACCCTCAAGGGGTAGCACCTAGGTTTATTTTTACTGTCATGTTTGAATCAAAGTGCTAGAATAAGGTGGTTTTTTTTAATTTACTTATTCAAATAACTCTGAGGTATCTCATGACTGAATCAGCATTTTCAGGGGCCCTTTTACAAAAGCGTCATCGTACGGTGCCCGTAAAGGTTGGTAAGGTTGTGATTGGGGGTGGAGCGCCGATTGTAGTGCAATCGATGACAAACACCGATACCGCAGATGCCGATGCAACCGCAAAACAATGTTTTGAACTTTATCGCGCAGGTTCTGAATTAGTTCGGATCACCGTTAACAATAAAGAAGCCGCCAAAGCGGTTCCTGAAATCTACAAGAAATTACAATTAATGGGCTGGGATGAGCCTTTATTAATTGGTGATTTTCATTACATTGGCCATCAACTCTTAACCCAATTTCCAGATTGTGCGGCACTGCTTGCGAAATATCGTATCAACCCAGGTAATGTTGGCTTTGGTGATAAACACGATAGCAACTTTTCAACCATGATTGAGGTTGCACTCAAGCACAATAAACCCGTACGCATTGGTGTGAATTGGGGCAGTTTAGATCAAGACTTGGTTGTGCGTTTAATGGATGAAAATGCCAAACTAGCTGAGCCTAAACCCGTTGCCGATATCACTCGTGAAGCGCTAGTGATTTCAGCCTTAGCCAGTGCTGAGCAAGCCTTAAAATTAGGAATGACCAAAGATAAGATTATCCTTGCTTGCAAAGTGAGCAAGGTTCAAGAGCTGGTTGCGCTTTATTTAGAATTAGCCCGCCGCAGTGATTATGCTTTGCATTTAGGCTTAACCGAAGCCGGGATGGATAGTAAAGGGATTATTGCAACCGCCGCTGCGTTTTCGATTTTATTGCAACAAGGGATAGGCGACACCATTCGTGCTTCTTTAACGCCGGTGCCAGGTGGCGACCGCACCAAAGAAGTGCAAGTATGCCAAGAAATTTTGCAAAGTATGGAATTACGAGCTTTTTCACCCATGGTAACTGCATGTCCAGGCTGTGGTCGCACCACCAGTAGCGTTTTCCAAGAACTAGCGCAAAAAATTCAACATCATATACGTGATAACATGCAAGTATGGCGTGAAAAATATAGTGGTGTTGAAAACATGAACCTAGCCGTTATGGGCTGCGTGGTAAATGGCCCAGGTGAAAGTAAGCATGCCAATATTGGGATTAGCTTGCCTGGTACCGGGGAGTCGCCCGCTGCACCGGTTTTTGTTGATGGACAAAAATATAAGATTCTGCGCGGTGATAATATTGCTCAAGAATTCATCGAAATTGTTGAACACTATATTGAGCAAAAATATAGTCGCATCTAGCTCTCAGTCTCTCAGTGACTGATCCGGCGTAGTTTCCTTTCCCGGCACAGTATTAGCGAAGACGGGCAGCTGAGAAGACTAAAATCAGATAAACGGAAGGGGGGTGTAGCTTTCCTTCCATATAAAATGTTGCTAATCTAACTTCCTATTTTAATTAAAATTAGTGAGTTGTTTAGCTTATGTCAGGTCAAGGCCCAGTCCACCGTTATCCCCGTACCCCCGAACAAATACAGCAAATTTTAGGAAATTGGCGAATAATTGCAAACAACTTAAATATTAGTGAAGAGGCAATTGCTCACTTTAATCATATTTTTGCTACGGATGATGCCTTTAAAAATTTTGAAAATGATCAGCATACGCTCATTAAAACCTTGAAACGACTTGATCCTCAAGCTATCTCTCTGCGTTTAATTGAATTAAGTGGTGAAGAACAAAATTGGTTCAAAGAAAAAATTGAAAATGAACTTGCGCGTGCGCGTGAAATTGCTTCCATTATCAATCAAATCACGGCGATTACGCAGTTGAGAAGTTTTTTTGAACAAGATCTAGCAGCTTGCCGCGAAGCATTAGCTGTCAGAGCGATTGAAGAAAGAGAAGTGGAAGTTGCTAAGCAATTATTGCTAGATTTAGCAGAAGCATTGCTTGATGCAGAACGTTTAGAAGAGCTAAAACAGTTTGTTGATGCTCATTTATTAAGCATCACTAGCAATCAAGATAAACAAGCCTGGTTAACGGCAAAAACCGAAGCACTTTGCCAAGAAAATAAACAGTATCTTGTGTGGCAATCTTTTGGTTTAACGCTGAATCAAGCAGAATTGTTAACCGCGGTGAATGATAAAATTGATGAAACCGTTGCACCAGAGAAACAGGAATCGGTTAAACGTTGTTTAACCAGAAAAGTGGCGGCCAAAGCAGCGACAGAACAGCGAGACTATTTACTATCGCTTTATCAAGAAGCAGGGGCTTTTCAAACACTGTTAGCGGCTGAACAAGACGCTGCTGTTGCACAAATGAATGTTGAGCGTGTGATAGTCACAAGTCTTCGCCATGTTCATCGCATCACCGACAGTAATGTGATTGCAAAATTTCGCAAAGTCGTAACAAAAGCGGCACCAGATGATTTCATCAAACAACGAGACTTATTTAGAGATTATGATAAGGAAGCAACAGGAGATGCGTTTACGCTTGCTGGGTTTAAAGCTTATGTCAGGAGCAAAGTGCCAGTAGAGCCAATACCAACTGCAGCTATTTCCCTATCGACAGCAGCGCTACCGATGGTAGCTACTGTTGCCACATCGACAACAGCGCTGCCCCCAACGATCGTTGCCACTGGCACGACATCGAATCCTGCAAATGAGCCCATTGTAGTGGAAGAAGATGATGAGCAACCGGTGTTTATTGCAAACACGCATCCCTCACGCAAGAGCAGAGGTCGCAAAGGTTAGTGGTTTTTCAAATAAGCGATACGCAGCCCTTGTAAAACCAGATCGGAAAAAATGGCATCGAAGAGTTGATCGTTCTCAAAAAGTTGCGAGAAACCGCCGGTGCCAACCACAATTGGCGGTGAATCTGGAAACATCTCGAGGCTGATAGCCGCTAAGATTTCCCGTATAGCGCCACGATGACCATAATAGAGTCCTGCTTGGATATTAGCGGTTGTGGTTTGTCCTAAAGCCGTTGTGGTTTTGACAATCCGTACCGGTGGTAAATTAGCGGTATGCTCATTGAGTGCGCGCATTTGCATTTGCAACCCAGGCATAATCGCCCCGCCGAGAAAACTCCCATTGGCTGAAATCACTTCAAAATTGGTCGCTGTGCCCAAATCCACGATAATGATATTTTTTTGCGGGAATAGGTGATGGGCAGCAATAGCATTGGCAATTCGGTCTGCGCCAACTTCCGTTGGATTTTTATACTTAATTTGCAACCCTGTTTTAACGCCCGCTTGCAAAACAAAAGGCTCTTTTGAAAAATATTTAACAAACGCTGAGCGCACGGAATAGTCTAAAGAAGGAACGACAGAGCAGTAAGCCACGGCAGCTATTTGTTCGATTGGGATTTGCATTTCACGTAAATACGTTTTTAAAAATAAACCTAATTCATCCGAGGTGCAGCGATTCGTACTTGGATAGCGAAATTGAAAGGAAAGCTGTTCCCCTTGGAAAATTCCGCCGTAGATATGAGAGTTACCAATATCTAAGCATAAAAGCATTAAGCCTCCTAACAGAACGTCCCTTTTTGGCCACATAAATGAAAAACGCATCTCAAAATGCTCACATACCTTTTATGCTGTGCTTTTTCGACACCTTTTTCATTAAAACTTGTCTCAAAAATGAACGTTCATAGTTGATTTGTAAAACATCTAACTAATTTCAACGTTATCAATTAAGCGTATATTACCAATTTGTACCGCCGCTAATAAACGGTTCTGCCAGATTTCGACATAATCAAACGGGATGTTATGTTGTTGAAGGAAGTCTTTCAGCGAATCGGTGGATTGGCATTGCAACATTCCTTTCGCAAAGCAATCAGCCAGTGTTCGTTCTGCCTCATTTAAACGACGGTTGCGAGAACTCATTGCAAGGGCAGTGGTTTCACGAATGGTTGGGCATGCAATAATTTCAGTTTCAATAAAAAAGGCTTTCACCATTCCCTTTACTAACTGAAGCTGCTGGTAATCTTTTTCACCAAAATAGGCTCGTGTTGCTTTAACCAGTAACAGTAATTTCAAAACAACTGTCAACATGCCGGTAAAATGACCGGGACGACTGACTCCTTCTAATAGATGACTTATCGTGGTTTCATGGACTTGATAGTGATAATCATCAGGATAAAGTTCATCGGCATGGGGGCAAATCACATAATCGATACCTAATGCGGTTGCCATCTTCAAGTCATCTTCTAGGGTACGTGGATATTTTTGCAAATCTTGGGGATCGTTAAATTGGGTTGGATTAACAAAAATACTCAGTACGCTAATGTTATTTTGCACTTTTGCTAAGGAGAGTAAACTGGCATGGCCTTGATGAAGATTCCCCATGGTTGGCACAAAGCCAACCGAGTCATGAGGGTGGAATGTATGACGTAGAGCTTGCCATTTTTCGATAGAATGAATGAGTTCGGTCATACGGAATGCTCGTAACTATGTTCATTAATCGTTGGAAAAGTGCTGCTTTTTACTTCATTATCGTATTGATCTAACGTAGTTTTAATGAGCGAAAATCCTTCCATAAAAGTTTTTAAAAACTTAGGTTTGTGTGTTTGTAGCCCTAACATATCTTGTAACACTAAGACTTGGCCATCGGTATAGGGACCTGCGCCAATGCCAATCGTTGGGATAGTCAGTTCAGCAGAAATTCTTTTAGCAAGCTCATAAGGGATGCATTCTAAGACCAATGAAAAACACCCGGCATCTTGTAACGTGAGGGCTTGCTCTAGAATTCTATCAGCAGCGTCTTGTTGTCTGCCTTGTACTTTAAAACCACCCAAGGAATGAACAGATTGTGGCGTAAGACCAATATGCCCCATGACTGGGATCCCTGATTTGACAATATGGGTAATAATAGAGGCATTGTCATCGGCTCCTTCTAATTTAATGGCATGGCTACCGGCTTTCATCATTTTATCCACGGTTTCCATGGTATCGGTGAGTCCTTTGCGGTAAGAGCAAAACGGCATATCACCAACAATAAATTTTTGCGGAGCGCCTTTAGCCACCGCTTGAATATGTTGAATCATCATATCCACTGTTGCAGGCAAAGTCGTATTGTGACCATGAATCACCATCGCAGCACTATCGCCAACTAGAATGCAATCGACTTTGCTTTGATTGACAATTTGTGCTGACCAATGATCATAACAAACGATCATGCTAATTTTCTGGCTAGATGCTTTCATTTTTCTAAAATCTGTAATATTCATGCTGTTTCTCTTTCCTTAAAATAGTGAAGTACTGCTTGGTAAATAGGTGAAAAATCATCGTTTTGTAGGGCTTGAAGGTGTGCGTCAATGGTTGGCTTGTCACCTCTTACCAACGGCCCCGTTAAACAATTTGTAGGATCAGTCAGGATGTTCTGCATGATCTGTTTAAAATAGGGGATAGCAATAGTATGAGGGATCTGAAAAGTTTCAGTCAGTTCATGAAAAAACTTTTGCCAAACTAAACAAGTAAAATTACCACTGATGACACACAAAGCATGATAAAACGTTTTTAAATCAGCAGAGATCACCTGTGCTTGATTAGGTAAATGAGGCAATAAATCACTGAATAACACCGAATGATCGGTCAGTATAAAGGGAACCGATTGATAGGTTGCTAAATCGTATAATTGATGGGCAAATGTCATTAAAGGATGACAACCAAAGACTTCTGGGATGATTTTTTGACCTGAAAAATGCACCCATATTTGAAGTCTTTCGGGACGTTGCCAACGCGCTACAAAACTTTCTATGGCCGAATCTTTGATGAGTACCACGACATGGCTAGCCCTTAGCAAAGCTTGCTGCAATGAAAATTCATCGTGTTGACGGCGATTCCAGGTGTGAAAAGGAAGATTAAGCAACGATAAATAGTGACAGAAATGACGTGCCATTCGGCCATCGCCGATGACTAAGTAATGTGTGAAGGGTACCTGTCGCATACGATCAAGTCCTTATAGTCTTCGTAGCCATCTACTGTGACTAACGCGGTTAAAATTTATTGTCACTGCCCGAAGGTCAATGCAGGCTTCATGTTAAGCGGATATAAAAAGAAGATCAATCCTATTCTTTACCTGACTAACTGGCTAGCCAGTAATTGTGCACGTTGGATTTGGGCGCCGGTCATTTGATTGCTCAGTAAACGCCTTGCTTCAATGGCGCTATGTAAGTCATTATCGGCAGCAATACTGGCCCAAGCATAAGCATGAATGTAATCACATTCGACCCCTTTACCATTAAAATAAAGGGTAGAAAGATTAAATTGCGCGAGTGCATTGCCTTTCATCGCTGCTTGCTCATACCATCTTGCTGCTAAGGCATAATTTTTAGGAAGACCGAGTCCTTGATTGTAATAAAGGCCAAGTATCGCTTGTGCTTGGGTATGGCCTGATTCTGCTGCGCGGCGATAATAAACCGCGGATTGGCGAAAATCTTGTACTACACCGTGACCATAACGATACATACGACCTAATGTTGTGACAGCTGCCACATCACCTTTAGTCGCCGCTTTTTTTAGCCAGCATAAAGCTTGTGCAAACTGGCGTTGTTGGTAATAGATCCGTCCGAGTAAGGATTGCGCTTCAAGGACATCTTGATCTGCCGCAACCGTGAGCCATTTAATCGCTTCTTTTTCATCGTGAGCAACGCCATTGCCAGCAGCGAGCATCGCACCATATTGATAAGCAGAATGCGCATCACCTTGAAGCGCTCCCAGGTGATACCAATAGGCTGCTTGGGTGAAATTTTGTTCGCAATAGATACCATCAAAGTAAATATCGCCTAATCGGACTTGTGCGGGTAGGTAACCTTGATTGCCGGCTTCGCTATACCAATGGATGGCGTCAGGAATATTGACTGATGTTCCCTGACCATAAAAATAGCGATCACCCAGGCGTGCTTGCGCCAACATATGCCCATTATGGGCGGCTTGCTCATACCAATACCAGGCAGAGCTCATATTGCCAGATTGTTCATCGTCTTGGGCTAACAAGAACATGGCTTCCACTGAGCCAAGGGCTGCAGCACTTTTTAGCCATTCTCGCCCTTCATATTTTTGGGTGGGTAATAGGGCTTCGCCAATGAGAAAATATTTATCGACAGGTTTCAGCCCATGTAAATGAAAAGTGCACCGTTCAAGACGACAGCTATCCACTTTTAAATAATCGGTACAGATTGCTCTATCACAGGGTAAAACCATTAAAGAATCAGCAAACACCTGGGGCGCCATGATGAGCGACAGGATAAGAAGCTGTATTTTTTTCATCCTTGAATAATCCATACAGTGGCGTTTATTTCCATCTATTCCTTAATAAATAGCTCGAACTGCCGATTTTTGCTATTAGCGAAGAAGCCTTTTTATTTATACCATTATCAGTTGCTTATAAGGTGTTATTATGCGAATTTCCAAAAAAGGGTTGCTTTTTATCAATGCACTAATGGTAAGCAGTTCCTTATTTGCGACCAGTAACTCACCGCAGCAAAATCCTGCGACGCCGCCAGCGCCTGCCGCAGAACAACCCGCAGCGCCATCATTGCCCCCCCAGCCAGCAGCAGCTCAGCCAGCAGCAGCTCAGCCAGCAGCAGCTCAGCCAGCAGCAGCTCAGCCAGCAACAGCTTCGCAACCAGCTGCGGCTCAACAATCCGAGGCAACAGCACCTCAGCCTGGCTCTCAAGCACCTAAAACAGGTAACTTTGATAAAACCGATATTTTAGATGTTCAACACGAGGCCAATGCGGATAACCCTGATGCCCAATTTTATTTGGGAATGCTCTATTACGAAGGGCGAATGGTCAATAAGGATATCCCTCGGGCCGTGATGTGGTTTAAAAAAGCAGCGGAAGCGGGTAATGTCGATGCCCAATATAATCTTGGGATCTGCTTCTTAAAGGGAATCGGTATGACGAGCAATAAGAAGCAAGCCGCTATGTGGTTTGAAAGAGCGGCTGAAAAGGGGAATGTGCCGGCAATGTATAATCTAGGGGTGATTTATAACCAAGGGGTTGGCGTTGATAAAAATTTTAAAGTTGCCAATGATTGGTTTGAAAAAGCTTCTGCTAAAGATTATGCGCCAGCAATGTATGCTTTGGGCGTTAACTATAGCAAGGGAGCAGGTTATCCTGTTGATGAAGCCAAAGCCATTGAATTATTTGAAAAGGCGGGAAAACTAAACAATGATTATGCATTATTTGCATTGGGTGTGGCTTATTACAATGGATTAGGCGTACCCAAAGATATCAATAAAGGGCTTGAATATTACGTTAAAGCAGCAGATCTAAATAATATCGAAGCAATTTTCTTTATTGCAGATTCTTATAAGCTGGGTAGAAACGTTAAGCAAGATAACGCTGAGTATGTAAAATGGCTAGAACGAGCTGCAAAATTGGATGACAATAAGGGAATCGTTGCCTTAGCCGTGGCTTATCGAGATGGCGTCGGGGTCCCCGTGAACTACCCCAAAGCGAATGAATTATTGAAAAAAGCGGCGGATAAAAATTATGCTCCCGCTATGTATCAAATAGGAATGGGTTATGAGCATGGTAAGGGATACCCACAAAATAGGCTAAAAGCCTTGGAATGGTTTGAAAAAGCTGCTGCACTGAGTAATGGTGCTGCGCAATTTAAGGTTTATCAGTATTACAATGAAGGTTACGGTACCACCAAGCAACAATCAAAAACACAAGAATTTTTAAAGTCTGCATTAGCGCAAAATGATCCCGAAGCAATGATTTATTTAGGTAATGCTTATTTAAAAGGCGAAAAAGGAATTGAAATGAATCCTAAGAAAGGATGTGAATGGCTACAAAAAGCAGCAGATAACAAAATAAAAGAAAGCTATTATCCCTTGGGAACTTGTTATAAAAGCGGTTTGGGGGGGGAACAAAATTATGCCAAAGCAAGAGATTTATTTATTAAAGCATTAGAAGAAAATGCCGTGGGAAATGTTGCTGAAATTCAATATGAGCTTGGGCATATTTATCTTGATGGGCTGGGCACAGAAGTAAATGATGTTGAAGCCATGAAATGGTTTGATAAATCGGCGGCACAAGGGAATGCCGATGCTCAATATCAACTTGCAATGGCGTATCGCGTGGGCAAGGGGGTCATTAAAGATGAGAAAAAAGCCATTGACTATTTTTCTAAAGCAGCCGAACAAAAGCATTCTGCTGCTGCTTACGAATTGGGCATGATTTATTTGCAAGGTGTCTTGCTCCCTAAAGATGAAAAGCGTGCTGCGGCATTGTTCTCAGAAGCGGCGAATGCGGGCGATCGTGGAGCACAATACCAGCTGGCTTTATGCTATCGTGATGGCAAAGGGGTTGCAGTTGATAAAGCACGAGCTTATGCTTGGCTAAAAGTGGCCTCCATTGGGGGAAGTGCGGAAATTATGGATGCTCGTGATAAGCAATTGGAACGGTTAAGCCCTCAGGAATTAGCTGAGGGGCAACAGTTAGCTGAGAAAATTACACAGACCATTCTTGCTAAAGATTATGATGCAACAGGCAATACGAAAAAAACACCTTAAATGCCACCGATATTAGTGATTATTAACATTCTTGCCATCGTAGTTAGCCTCATCGTGCTATCTGCCGTTTCATGGCGTTTTAGAAAATTATTCGCAATAGGTGCCTTTATTCCATTAGCAATACTCGCTATTATCACCCTCTTTTCCCAGGGCACTGCGGTTGGCATTAAAGAGGTGATCTTTTTTGTTTTACGTGGTGGCCTTATATTTGCAGTTTTTTCTGGATTACTAACTTGCTATTTAGTGTCGCGTCGAAGCCAAGCAACGCGTGATGATTAAGGAGATTGAATATGGCATCAACAGTTGATGAAATCACGATTGAATACGTTGACGGCGGTGTAACCACTATCAAAGAATTAGATAAAGTTGTGCTAACCAAAGGTGCTTGGGCAACGATTATGTTTAAGTATCAAGATTGGGACAAGAAAAAAGAAGTTTACGGTCCTGAAAAGTATAGCATTCGTCGTTATCAGAAGAAGAACAACGAATATCGCGCAAAATCCAAATTCAATATTTCAAGCAGAGATCAAGCACAGCAGATTATTGATGTGTTGACGCGTTGGTCATCAGAAGCACCAGCAGAGGCTAATTGATTCCCTAGATTGCTTCGTCGTAAACTCCTCGCAATGACGCTTAAGTTAATTTGTCATTGCGGGCATAGCGAAGCAATCTAGTCAAAATACAGGGTTAAAACGCCTGGCAGAAAAACTGCGTAAAGTAGTCATCTTGCGCAATGCCTTCGCAGCCTTCGACCCAAAGTTTTCCAACATAATTGGTTGTTTCTCGGGCGATTAAAATCGCATGTGGGATCTCGATGAGCATTAATAAAGTGGTTAAAGAGAATCCGCCACCTACCGCGAGCGTCTGTTCATTTGATAAAGAAAGCATTTCTGTGTTATTTAACTTCATTTTTTTGCATCTTCTGGTTTTTTAAATGGACGCAAATGATACTCATTCTCATGTGTGCTGTAAAGCTTACACGCATCCCTGCGCAAATGATGGCTTTTAAGGAACAACTTTGACTTGAGTTGCGCCTACATGAACAAAGTTTTGATTAAGCCATCCAGTTGTCTTGGGGATCATAGGCGCCCCAAGCCAAATCGCTCATATCCCATGACTGAAGAAGGGGAGCCTTGGCGAGGTAAAGGAGAAAGCTCTATCAGGATTTGTACATAAATGGCTACCAAATTGTGAAGCAAAGATACTCGGTGGGTTGGCTAGCGTGAAGAGTATTGCTGTTGCTACTATTATTTTATTCAGCGTAAACAACTCCTTCTAAAATGACTCTTCGTCACTCTTGAGACTTGGCAGGTAAAAAGATGGTTCCCAAAGCATTTTATGGTATAACCCAATGCTAATTTATCTGTTGATAAGAGAAAAAATGATGATTGGTATGGAAATATTAACCTGGGGCACGGAACAGGGGGGAAATCCCTATTATGCTCCCATTTATCATTATTTATGGGGGGGCGGTAGTGTCGGTCACGCAGCCTTAAAACTCACGTTACCATGCAATCCTGAAAATGCGGCTCTCATTCAGCAATATTGTTGTAATCAAAAAGGAAAAAGCCTTATCCCACACTATCGAATTCAAAATAATTCCTGTTGGGTTGTTTATTTTAGTTGGTGGCCAGGAAGAGAGCTTTCAGAAGAATATCAAGATCGTTTTTCTGCCAATGCTACTTTACATATTAACTATGATGAAAAATGGAAAGACTTTTTTACGAAGACGATGATTTCAAACAGTGGTAAATTAAGATCAATATTCGGTGATACTTTTTATGATTGGATATTCGGCAAACCGGCAGCTATCCCTCAACCTATCGAAGAAATTATTCATCCAACAAGACAAGATCAAGATGCGCAAGCATTAACAGAAATGTTAAAAGCAAAAAGAACGGCTTTACAACATATTCAAAAGAGATTAATCCCTCTCATGGAACGATCAGAAAAGCTATTACGGCTTAATTTTTTGCTTTCATGTCAAGAATCTGCGGAGCCAGAGCGTTGCGCGCAGGTGAGAGGCAGTTTATACCTATTAGAAAATGAAATGCGACCTTTAATGAAAAGGTATAAAGTCTTAGCAAGAGAATATAATGAGTTTTGCCGACAGTATTATCATGATGTGGCGACTGCTGGCTGTGTGCCACAAAGAGTATTTATGTCATATGGTAATGAACTTTCGCCCCTCAAAATGCTAAAAGCGATGCGTGATATCGTTGACGATGGCTTTGATTTTCACAAAATTTTTAATAATTGTTCGACGGTTGTGAGAGAGATTGTTGCTGCAGGATTAAATGACGATACTCATAAGAGAGATTTCTTACCGCATTTTTTTGATACGCCATTAAAAATTTATCGTAGTGCCTGTGATTTGCAAACACAGTTAATAGACACTCGATTAAAGCAGTGTATCGCCAATAAAGCTTTGGTTCCTTACTTTAGAAAACTAGCTAGCGATGAGCAAAATCCCGCCCCGGGATTTCCTGCAATCCCCAATCCAGGGCCAATACTGGGGGCGAGACTCTAAATTTATTATACGCAAGCATTGTTTAAGTCATGCTTCGCATCTTGAAGTGTAATGGGTATATACTCTTCCCATTATTTAGTATTATCTAATAGTTAGCTTTAAAAACTATTATCAGGATCCACGTTAGATGAAAAATAAATCTAAAAGCACAGAAAAAAAAGTTTGGGTTGAAGTTGAGGTCAATAAATACACGGACGGGATCACCGTCTTTCGTGGTCAAATGGCCAAATCCGATCTTGAGGCTTGGACTCGTGGAGAATTAACGGATTGTGCAATCCGTTTAGAAAAAACTTATTGGTTTTTAGATGATGCCGTTTACGTGTTGGGCAAAGGAGAAGATAGTGCGCCTCAATATACAGGCGATACTTATTTGCGAGCGGATACCATTATGTTGATTTTTATGTTGAAGGATAATAGTTTTCCGGAAGTGCATGGCACAAGTACCGATAATATTTTTTCTTTCCCAGGTCGGCAAAAGCAATAGGTATAGGGCATGGTAACAAAACATCGTATTCAAACCGAACAAGCACCCCAGGCAGTTGGTTGTTACTCTCAAGGCATTCGTTCTGGTAATTGGGTTTTTTTATCAGGTCAAATTGGTCTTAATCCACAAACCATGCAAATGGTCGAGGGAGGGATCTTAGCTGAGTTGGAGCAATGTTTGCGTAATTTGAAAGCCGTACTTGCTTCAGTTGGGGGAGATTTTTCTCATATTGTTAAAGTTACTGTCTTCCTAAAAGATTTAGGGAGCTACACGGTTTTAAATGAAATGATGCAGAAATATTTTGCGACTCCTTATCCTGCGCGTTCAGCGGTCGAAGTTTCCAGGTTACCTCGTGATGCTTTAGTCGAAATAGAGGCTATAGCGGTCATTTAAACAACTTTATTGAATCTTAGTGTTGGCTCTTTGGGGGTGTCCGTGATATCTTTTGCGCCATCAAACACTGATAGAAATTTATTTGATTGAGTAACTTAATTTGTAGCCAAATCAACGGTAATTCTATCCTAGCTGAGAATCTTGGCGATTCTCATTGCTGTGTTAAATCCCCTATGCCACATACATACCCGCTTCTATCAATAATTCACGACAATAATAATAATGACCTTACAAAGGAGAATGAATAGTGAGCTGGATGAGCTTGGATTTTTTAAAACCCGCGCCTTATCAGCCTGTAATGAATGATGAAGCCAAAATCAAAGCAGATTATCGATATTGGCGTATGCGCATCTGTTATTCCATCTTTCTTGGTTATGCTTTTTTCTATTTCACACGCAAGAGCTTTACTTTTGCGATGCCTTACATTGGTGCCGATCTGGGTTTCTCCAAATCTGAATTAGGAATGTTAGGTTCCATACTTTATCTCAGTTATGGTGTGAGTAAATTTATTAGTGGCGTGATGTCCGATCGCTCCAATCCCCGCTATTTCATGGCTGTTGGGCTTATTATCACTGGGATTTTAAATATTTTATTTGGTCTTTCTTCTTCGCTTTGGATGTTTGCTATTTTTTGGGGATTGAATGGTTGGTTTCAAGCTTGGGGCTGGCCTGCATGTTGTAAGCAACTTAATTATTGGTTTGCGCAATCTGAGCGAGGTCTTTGGTATAGCATTTGTAGCACTTCTCATAATTTAGGGGGAGCGCTGATTCCTATCATTGCCGTGTTTTGTGCGATTCAATTCGGTTGGCGCTTTGCTATGTTTATCCCTGCGGTGTGTAGCATCTTAATGGGATTTGTCTTGATGAACCGCTTACGCGATGTTCCTCGAACATTAGGTTTACCAACAGTTGAAGAATACCGAAATGAGCCTTTACAAAATATTGAGGAATGCAAGGCAACTAAGCATCCCTTATTGTCAGTTCGTGAAATATTATTTAACCAAGTATTAAACAATAAATATGTTTGGATTTTCTCCCTTTCCTATTTTTTCATCTATGTTGTCAGAACCGCTATTAATGATTGGACATTCTTTTATTTAACTGAAGCCAAGAATATGGATGATTTATTGGCAAGTAGTGGCGTGTTTTGGTTTGAAGTAGGTGGCTTTATTGGTATGATAGCTGCCGGTTGGGGATCTGATTATTTCTGGAAAGGTAACCGTGTGCCAGCAATGGTCGTTTGTGCACTTGGACTTATCTTCTCGTTATTAGCGTTAAAGTATGTTCCTGCCAACCATGTTGTTTTAGATATGACATTGTTAGCCTTAATTGGCGGCTTTGTTTTTGGTCCGCAAATGATTGTTGGTTTAGCTGCTGCCGAATTTGTCGATAAGCGTGCTGCAGCAACGTCTAATGGATTTGCGGGAACGTTAGGTTATTTTGGTGCAGCTGTTGCAGGTTATCCTGTTGGTAAAATGATTGAAGTGTGGGGTTGGCATGGCTTCTTTACAGCAATGCTATTAAGCTCCGCAGTTATCTTCATTATATTATTACCACTTTGGTCAACTAACAGTAATGCAAGAAGACCACAAACTCAAATTGACTGGTCTTCTAAGAGAACCTTAGAAAAAGCTTAGTTTAGAAATAGGCTAAAAAAAGGAGGTTTGGTTCAGAAAATAAATGGAAATTAAACGAATTATGTTTGGTAGTTGCTGTTTCAAGATGTTCGATAAAAGAGGTTGACTATGAAGTTTTATTATGTAAGTACAGTTCCAGTTGAATACAAAAATGACAAAAATGAATTGATTGAAGTCTCCAAAGACGCAATCTACGCTAGCATCTCTGCTAAGGGCACAAAAAAACCGCTGAAATTTGATGGTAATGACAAAGGTAATGCCAATGTATTTGTTAGCGAAGAAGAAGCAAATGAATGGGCAGCATACGGCGTTGACGCTAAAGATAAAGCGCAACACGCTGTTTTGACATTAGATAGCAAGCTCGAATCAATTGAAGGTTTAAATAAACCTAAAAAGAGTCTTGTTATTGAAGGTGATAAAAAATCCAAGAAGACAATGGAAGTTTACACCGTTCCTGCTAATCAATTCACATTGATTAACGCTTCTTTCAAATATGCTGATGATAAAGCGCAAGATGTCAGCTTTGTAGACGCTCCTGCTAACTCAAAAGAAGTTACAGCTGAAACTTCAAGCTCTTTCGTTAACGGTTTGAAACGAATTGCTGCGCCTGTTGTTACTGCTGCTGCTGTTGGTACCGGTTTCTGGTATGCGGGCGGCGTTCCTGCTGCTGTAGCTGCTTTAGCTAAATTAGGTTTAGCATTACCAGCTGCTTCATTAGCAACACAAATTGCAATTCCTGCCGTTGTTGGTTTAGCTACCTATGCAGTTGGCCTTGCAGCTTGGACGATTGGTAAAGCAGCGGTTAACGGTATTTCTTCTGCTTGGAAGAAATTTAACCGTACCAACAAAGAAAAATATACTGATGATTTAACTGCTGAAGTTGAAGCAATCAAATCTTTAGAAAAGCAGCTTGAATTGAAAGAAGACAGCTCTTTTGTTGTTAGACTTGATAAACTTCTATCCGATGCGCCTGAAGCTAAATTCGACGAAAAAGGCGTATTTGCTAAAGATGAACCCAAGAAAGACGGCGATAAACTCGCTTTAGCTCAATGGGAACACAAGCAATTAGAAGCGGTTAAAGCAGCTAAAGCTGAAGATCGTCAAAAATTGATGGACGAAATGCGCAATGGGCCAAAGCCAGCTCCTAAGCCTTAATTGTCATTTTTCTTGAACTAGTTAAAACCCTGCTATTGATGGATATTGGTAGCAGGGTTTTTTTTTAAGCGGCTAATATTTTATTCATTATGAAAGGTGCGGTTATGACAGAATATTTTTTAGTTAATAAAGACATCAAAATGAAGGGCAAAGAAGGTTGGTTGGAAGTAACATCAAAACAACTGGAATCTGCTGCAAGAACAAAAAAGAAACATATTTCGGTTGTTAAAAATATTGATGATGCAAAAGTAATAGCGCTAGACAATGACCATGAAACCCGTTTTTTCCCTATTTATAGAGTGGAAATCGATGAAAGCATTACAGGTGGAGAAGCGGTTATTACATTGTCGACAGACGAAGAGATCGAAGCGCTTGAATTTGCGACAGATGATCTTAAGGTCACCGATGCCTATTTAGATCACATTGATGAGTCTTATAAAAATGTTTCATTAGCGCCAAGAAGCGAAAAAGCGAATGATGACAATAAGAAAGAGCAAGAAAGCAAAGCAGAAGAAAAAGCGACACCGGTAAAAAGCCGATTCAGTCAATATATTCCTAGTGCAAAAAATGCGGTTAAAAATGGTTTGCCATTAGCATCAACAGGGGCTGCTTTGTATGTTGGCGCACCCGCGATTGCTTCTACTTTGTTAACCGCAGGGATTACTGTGCCAGCTGCTTTGATGGCCAGCCCCTTTATTTTGCCAGTCGCAATTGGGGTTGCTGCGCGTCTTGCTGTTGAAGTACCTGAATTAGCATTAAAACTAGGTCAAGCCATTGTTAATGGCGGTAGTAAAGTAATCGATGCTGCGAAATCACGTTGGGCAAAAAAACCTGAAGTGAAAGCAGATCAAAAAGATAAAGAGAGCATCAAAGCATTAACTTCACACTTAAGTTCAACTGCGAAGGAATCAATAGAAGTAGCAACAGGAAAAACCTTGTTGTCAGCTTTCAATCTGCACTCTACACCGGCTGCTACAGCCCTAGTTAAACCTGAACTTACTCATAATCATAAAGCAAGAAACACCCCATGTTTCTAAGGTGTTTGCTTGATTGTCTGATATGCCGCTAAAGCTCGTTCTCGGGCTTTAGTGTGCTCTATGATGGGGAGTGGGTAGGTTTTACCTAACTGCACCCCAGCTTTGGTCAAAATATCTTCAGGGGCATCCCAGGGGGCATGAAGATATGGAATAGGTAGCTTGGCTATTTCTGGAACCCATTTCTTTACATAGTCACCGTTAGGATCGAATTTTTCGCCTTGAAGTACGGGATTAAAAATCCGAAAATAGGGCGCAGCATCGGCACCACTTCCTGCAACCCATTGCCATGATGCAGCATTATTCGCTAAATCTGCATCGACTAAGGTATCCCAAAACCACTTTTCACCCTCTTGCCAGGGTTGTAATAAATGTTTAATTAAAAAAGAAGCAACCACCATACGAACACGGTTATGCATCCAACCGGTATGCCATAATTCGCGCATTCCGGCATCAATAATAGGGTAACCGGTTTGTCCTTGTTGCCACTGTTTCAATAAGGTTTTGCTTTTTTTCCAAGGAAAATCCTTAAAATAAGCTTTAAACGGAGATGAAGGTAAATCTGGAAAATGATACAGCAGATGATAAGAAAACTCGCGCCAAGCAATTTCAGATAGAAAACAGGTTTGCTCAGATTGAGGTGCTTGGCAACTTTGTGTGGCGTGCCAGATCTGGACTGGGCTGATTTCGCCAAAATGTAAGTGGGGTGATAAACGAGAGGTCTGTTTGAGATCAGGGCGATTGCGCTGCGTTTTATAATCATTTAAAGCATTTTTTAGAAAATGTGCCAAATGATTTTTGGCCCCTGTTTCACCTGGTTGCCATAACTTGGCCATTTCCTCATACCAATGAATTGTCGGGAGTGGTATGCAGTCTGCAATCGTTGAATCCGATGAATAAGATAAAGACTCAAATTTTTTGGGAAGAGGCAAAATATCGCGTATTGGCAGTTTCTGTAAATTACGCCAAAAGGGGGTAAATACTTTAAACGGTTGCTTCGTTTTATTTAACGATTCCCATGGCTCTTTCAAAAGAGCACAATTAAAGCTTTTAATGGTGATATTCTGCTTCGTTAACATGGCCTTAATTTCCGTGTCGCGTTTAATTGTGTAAGGCTCATAACAGCGATCCCAGAAAACATGCTCGGCCTGTGTTTGCTGACACAAGGTTTGTAAAATTATAAGCGGAGAGCCTTGGTAAATCAGAAGTGGTGCTTGATATTTTTTCGCCAGAGCTGATTCAAAGCTTAATAGACTTTCATGGAGCCACCAACGACTCGCTTCGCCGGCTTGCCAAGGATGAGAGGTATTATCATCGATATAAATTAATACTAATGGAGCCCCAAGGGTAGCTGCAGCATGTAATACTGGATTATCGTGCAAGCGTAAATTTTGTCTAAACCAGACAATAATAGGAGATTTTGTCGTCATTTAATCTTCTTCTTGTAAACTTAAGCCTTGAGCAGAATCTAATAAATCATTGGTTGCGATATGAACGTATATCATAGTGGTAGAAATATCGGAATGTCCCATGAGGGTTTTGACTTTTTCAATAGGACAGCCGGATTTTACCAGGTAGGTACCATAAGAATGCCTGAGCCAGTGAGCTGAAGCTTTTCTTAATTTTGAGGCACGTCTTAAATGTTTAGGGCCCTCTTCGATCTCTTGATTGGCTAAAGTCTCATAACGTCTGGCGCCTGCTTCAAAGGTCCATTTTAGGATCTGATCGATACGTCGTTGTTTGATGGGATTTAATTTATCTTGCATGGGAATAAGGGGCATTTTTTCATTAAAAGCAGGTAAACCAGGACAATCAATGGCTTTTCTAAACTCTGTTAATGCATCTAAATATTCATCGACCACTACGATATTGCGTGGTTTTTCGCCTTTGCCGATAACTTTAAGATACCATGCGCCCTCAATTAGGGTAAAATCGCCCATACGATGATTGGTAAGCTCTGATAAACGTAACCCCGTATAAAAGAGCGTATGAATAATATATTTTGCTCGAATGATTGAAAAGGCATCGGCTTGCGGCTCTGTCATTTCAGATAAGGCTTCAAGCACCGTATTGATTTCTGTCTTCTCAAGCCAGCGCTCAATCGTTTGTGGCTGTGTTCTTTTTTTGCGTCGTTTATTGACGCTTAAAGGATTCCCTTTAAGATATTGAGTTTGAACGAGGTAGTTAAAAAAACTATCTAAAATGCTCATGGTTTTTTTGATAGAAGTAGGGCTTAACTCACTGGCAAAAGGACGCCAATCGGGATTCACTTCTCCGCTTTTTAAGCGCTTGGAACGTTTATTGCCACACCATAATGCTTTAGGCTCTGGCAACATCAAAAATTGTTGATAAGCCGTAATATCATCGGAGGTAATATCGGAAATGGATATTTTTTGCACATGAGCACACCATAACACCAAACGTTCTAATTCTTTTAAATAGGTTTGATAAGTGAGAGACGTATTTTGATAACCCATTAAAAAAGAACGCAATGCTTCAGCATCGCTAGATGCTTTAAGCATATTAGGACCTTTATTGTGATTATATCCAGGCGTGTCGCTTAAAGTCTGGATTAAATTTGCAAAATCAAATGAGTCGTTTGACTCAAATATTGGTCTGATAAAGCCCTGCATCATTTATACCATTATCAAATTAATTTTTTATATCCTATAAAATAGTATATGAGTAACGCTTATATTTACAGCTTAGCAAGAAAGGAATCGCGGACGATACAGTCTATAAGTAGACCCATGCAGAAATTTTTTACCTCTCCCAAGGGGAAGGGTGTAAGAGAAATAAGCAAAGAGGTATAAGAGAGATAAATGCAGCCAACACAGCTCAAATTTAAAATGGAAAAAGTATAATGTTTTTTACGACTGTACTATTCGCGTTGCTCCTAGCAGGATTGCTGTTTTTTTGTAAAAGACATTTCTTTAAATCAAGCGATGAACAAAAATTTTCAACGCAAGAAATCATTTTAACGTTAGTTGTAAGTTTTGCCTTTGTTGGGGCTTATCAACTGATTCAATTTAGCGTAGCACCGCAAGGGCAAACAACCCAAGGCTCTCAAACCGTTTATACCAAGCAATCCTATCTTGATCCTGAACAACAATTTAAAATAGGTAAAGCCTTCTATTTAGGTGAAAATTTACCAAAGGACAATTTACAGGCTTTAAATTGGTTTTTACTGGCAGCGCAACAAGGACATAAAGATTCCGAGAAATTCATTCGCATGCTGGGCTATGAAATTGAGAAAAAGCCTACAGATGAATCATACCAAGAAACTAAAAATAATTTATCGGTCGATGTTATTCCTGCCAATAAGATCAAAACCAAACTCAGCGATATTGCTGGCATGAGCCAAGCTAAACCTGAAATAGAAAAATATCTCGGTTTTATGAAAAACAGCGATAAGTTTACTAAATTGGGCGCGATTCCTCCCAAGGGGATCTTAATTTATGGCCCGCCAGGAACAGGCAAAACCTTATTAGCAAGAGCGATTGCAGGAGAGGCCAATCGAACGTTTATTTCAGTTTCAGGATCCGCTTTTGAAGAAATGTTTGTCGGTAAGGGCGCTGCAAGAGTGCGGGAGCTTTTTGAACTGGCTCGAAAAAACAAGCCTGCAATCATTTTTATTGATGAAATTGATGCTTTAGCACCTGCGCGCAATACGCCTGAAATTTCACCTAGCCACATTCAAACTTTAAATCAGTTGCTTTCAGAGATGCAAAATCTAGACGAGGAAAAAAATGCGGATATTGCGGTATTAGCAGCCACAAATCGCATTGAAGCCTTAGATCCTGCCATTTTGCGCCCTGGTCGCTTTGATTGGCAAATAGAAATGAAACTGCCATTGGATGATGATCGCAAAGCTATCTTTGAACAAGCGCTTAAAAAAATTGTCGTCAGTAATGATTTAAATATTGGAAATCTAGTCATACAAAGTGCAGGATTTACCGGGGCTGATATTGTCAATTTAGTGAATGAAGCGGCTATTTTTGCTGCAGAAAATAACAAGTCTGCGGTTGATAACGAATCGTTTGATTTAGCATTCAAAAAAGTCTCAACTTATGAAAAAGATGCTAATCCACAATTTTCTGCCAAAGTTTTAGCAAGTAGCCAACTTAAAACTAATTTATCTGAAATTGGTGGCATGAATGAAGCCAAACGCGAAGTGGCAGAAGTCGTTGATTTTCTGAAAGATCCCAAAAAATTTACTCGACTTGGGGCAAAACCTCCTAATGGGATCTTAATGTATGGACCTCCGGGTACTGGTAAAACCTTAATGGCAAGAGCAATTGCTGGAGAAGCCAAAGCGAATTTTATTGCGGTATCCGGTGCTGATTTTGATGAACGTTATGTTGGGGTTGGGGCAGCAAGAGTCAAAGAACTGTTTAAATTGGCTCGAAAATATAAGCCTTGCATTGTGTTCATCGATGAAATTGATGCCTTAGCTCCTCAGCGCACGGGGGGAGGGGATGCCTCAGGGCGAGACCAGACAATCAATCAGTTTTTAAATGAAATGGATAATATTCAAAATAACATTAATGAAGGGATTATCTTTATTGGAGCAACAAATCGATTAGATATTATTGATAGTGCATTGTTGCGTCCAGGACGCTTTGATCGCAAAGTTTTCTTTAGACTGCCCACTATTGAAGAAAGAGCTTCGATTCTTCAGTCGCATTTGCAAAATATTGTTCTTGCACCTGATGTTGAGGTAAAGACCTTAGCAAAGATGACGATTGGTTTTTCAGGGGCTGAACTTGCTAATTTAGTAAATGAAGCAGCAATCGATGCCACTCGAAATAATAAGAAATCAGTCGATATGGCTTCTTTTGAAGAGGCTAATGATAAGCTGGCATTAGGCGTAAAACAAGACAGCCTGTCTTATAGTGAGGAAGACAAAAAACGCACGGCTTATCATGAAGCAGGGCATGCTTTAGTTGGTTTATTACATCCGAATCATCCTAGAATGTTACATAAATTAACGATTGGTTTAAGAGATTACTCATTGGGTGTAACCCATTTTCAGCCGCAATCTGAGGAATATTCACTCACCAAAAAAGAACTTGAAGCGGTTATTGCCACATCCTTTGGTGGTTATGTTGCTGAAGAATTGATTTATGGTAAAGATAATATTAGCGTGGGTGCCTCAAGCGACTTAAAAAATGCCAATCGTATTGCAAGAGATATGGTAAGTAAATATGGCATGGCAGATAAACAAGTCCTGATTGTCAATGATGTTTTTCATGATGAGGGACTGTTTCAAGCAAGTGCGGAAGAAATCATGAATCGCGATTATAAAGAAGCAAAAGCGATTCTTGAAAAGAATATGGATAAACTCCATTTGCTTGCAAAAACGTTATTAGAAAAAGAAACATTAAGCTACGATGAAATTGTGAAATTATTGAATTTAAAATGATAGATGCCGCAGACAGCCGAGGCAAGTAGCATTTTGTTATATATTTAGATAACTAGCATGTTGATGTTTCAAGCCAAAGGCATTAGACTCTCTCTAATTTTCATAGAGTTGAATGTCCCAATTAGTCGTGAGCAAAAATCCCTTAATTCCACTTGATGAAGCCGTTTGCTTAATAAAAGCGGGCTCTGTGGTGGCTATTCCAACGGAAACTGTCTATGGCTTAGCGGCGGATATCAGCCAACAATCGGCTGTAAAACAGATTTTTAGCCTTAAAGGACGTCCCGAAAATCATCCACTCATCATTCATATTAGTGCAATTACACAGCTTGAAACCTATGCTATTCATATCCCAGATTATGTCTATTTATTAGCAAATCATTTCTGGCCAGGCCCTTTAACCTTTGTTTTATACAAATCAGAGCGAGTAGGAGACTGGGTCACCGGTGGGCAAGATACTGTTGGTATTAGAATGCCCAATCATCCTACTGCTTTAGCCCTTATCGAAAGAGTGGGTAGCCCACTTGCGGCACCATCAGCTAATCAATTTGGTAAAATCAGTCCAACTCATCCTGAACATGTTATGGCTGAATTTGGTGATAAGGTTTCCATCTTAGATGGTGGGATGTGTGATGTTGGGATTGAATCGACCATTATTGATGCAACTTGTCATGATGCTTGCACTATCCTACGTCCAGGTATGGTAAGTAAAGAAGCCATACAAGCTGTTTTAAGAAACAACATTGCGATTAATGCGCCTGGTACACAAAGTCGCAAAGTGTCTGGTACCTTAAAGTCACATTATTCGCCGAATAAACCTGCATTTTTGTTCGAAGATATCAATGATTTCGCAACTATTCAAGATGAGCATGAAACAACCTTTGGAATTTATATCTCACCTGAATATCAATCTCGTTTTTCTCAAGGGGTGCAATTACCGAATAATCCGCTTGAATATGCGAAGATAATATATGAATCCTTGCGTCTGGCTGATCAAGCTACCACGAGAGCAATTTTAATTGAATGTCCGCCCAAAACAAAAGAATGGACCGCTATTTTAGATAGATTAGAGCGTTCGTGTGCAGAAAATCATTCACAAATAGATTTGATTTACTAATCACCGCATTGTTTTTCTTTTTAATCCTGCAGTGTTTTCACGAACAATACGTTCATTTCTCTTTACTGTCTCCATAGCGTAATTAAAAAATCCTTTGCTTTCTAATTGATCAAAGAAGGTTTTACTATCTTTGTCTAAAGTGTCCCAAGAGGGTTCGCTTTTTAAACGCCTAGATGAGGCTTGTGAACGAAGAAAAGTTAACATCTTTTGAGTTTCCTCATCAGAAAGTTGGAGAGATTTTTTTACATTTATTTCATTTTGTTTATGCTGCATAAATGGTGTAATACTAAATCGAATGGCATGGCCATTTTCTTCATTACTTCGTGCGACAGCATTCGTTTTATTTTCTAAATAATCACTAAAAATGGGGAATTTAATCATTTGTCCTTTAATAAATCGCTGTAACTTTTCAGCAACATCAGAAAAAGTAAGAACATAACCGATTTTATCACCATTTTTACGTAGTGCACGTCCAACAATTTGTTCTGCATTTCTTGAGCCTGGTTTTTGCGCAATGATAACATAGCTTAAATTTTCATCATCGAAACCGATCTTGCACATATCACAAGCAAGTAGCACCCCGTGTTGTGAGCACTTGAATTTTTCTAATTCTTGAAAGCAGCTACTATTTTGAGAATGAATAGCATAACTTGATATGCTATGTTTATCTAATAATTTCTTCGTTCTTTCTATTGCTTTAATAGAAGGTAAATAGATAACACCTTTGCATTCAGAAAGATTTCTCAAATTCTGAGTGAATCCTGGGTGATATTGTTGCTTTAAAATAGTCGGCAAACAACGCTCAAAAGCTTCAACATTAGATAAATTATATTCGATCTCCAGACTATCTATGATAAGAGGTGCTAAAACATTTTGTTTAATAGCTTGTTTTATAGAATAAGTGTATACCGTTTTTAATGTAGAGGATTTTGGTGGCGTTGCAGAAAATCCTATCATCATATTTTTTGTCATATTGGCTATTTTTATAGTATCCACAGCATAGGCATGGTATTCGTCACAAAGCATTAATCGAGCTTGGGATGTAAAGCTAGGATTTTGTTCAATGAGGTTTAATAAGCTATCTATGCAAAAAATAAATAATTTAGGTTTGCCATAAAAAATACCTTGTGCTAGACCTTTATTAACCGAAATATGATGAGGGTCACTTGATATACAAACAATATTATCTGCCACTTGAGGATAGGCTTGTTTTAAAGCCTGAGCAAACTGTGAAACTAATTGTATATTGGCAGTGGAAATCACAATATGTTCATTTTCTTGCAAATGAGAATACATTAACGTTGCGAGCATACCTTGGACTCTAGTTTTACCAGTGCCAGTAGCCATAATAACTTGCAATTGAGTATTTATGACACAATGCTTAGCAATACTGCGCAGTGCTTTCATTTGGCAATGACGTAGTAATCTAGTAGGCATGTTGTCGATTTCATTTTTTAATTCTTTTGTGACATCTCTATAAATTAATGGCTCTTTGTTATCATAATTGTTGGTTGGATGCTTAGGTAAATTTCTTGTTAAAGTTGTTGTCGTTTCAGAAGATAAATGGGACTTCTTTTTAAAGCGTATCTCAAATCTATTCATGATCGACTTAGATTGTGATACCTGCATATTGGTTGCTGCATTGGCAGTAACTATTTCTGTGCTCTGAGAAAGCAGCAGTGGGGGTAGAGCCTTTTTAGATATATAATTTTGCCGATTGCTATCAATAATTTGATTGAGACATATAATCGTCTGTCTTACCCATGATTCTTGCATCCCATTATGTTGAGGGAATAATGGTGTATCAAATGTATTTGCTAAAATACGCGTTTGGTTGTTACCCGACAACGCAAAAGCGTTGCGGTGCGTAATTGCACGAGTAAAAGTGGCTATTGTTTTATCTAGAATACGATAGCCTTGAGCGTGCGGTTTGAAAGCATAGTGTAGCATCAACTGAAAATAATAATCTTCTCCCCAGAAATGGACATTTTTTAAATAGGGGAGCAATACGGTTAAATCTCGCTCTTGTGGAAACTGCTCTTTGATTCTCGCCATATTAAGCATAAAGAGCTTGGAGCCTAATTGTCCAGGTTGCATTTGATTAGAATAATGCTTAGATACGGTTAGGCAAGGCTCAGAGCCTAAATTATGTTCAAGCAGTCGATAGAAACTCAACCAATCGTTGCCATTCCCTACAAATTCAACACATTGGATATTATCATCCAGCATGATGCAATTATTGAGTTGCCAATAATTTGCTGCTAACAAGATAGCCAAACGTCGCGAAGTTATTTTATCTGTGGGAAATACGCCGCCCTGGCCGTAAACTTCTTTTACCATCAACAAATTACGAATGCCGTAACGCTTTAACTCTTCAAATTCAGATTGAGTACAAACAACGATGCACCGACTTCCTAGCGGTATTAGCGCATTTTGTTTACGGCCAGCACAAATAAAAGTCACTTCGTCTTTGGGAACAATATTATTACTACAAGTATAAAAGGTCGCTTTTAAATTAGGAGTACGGATCTCAAATGGTTTTCTATTATCCTTTGAAGAAAGCGGGGGCAATTGATGGATAAAACTAAAATTTAGCTTGTGAGGTTTTCTATCGTGATACCCAGGATGAAATCCTTTATCTAAACTTTGTTGGTAGTCGTGATCTAAATATTTAGGATTAATGCCTGCGGTGGGAGGCACAATTACTACTTCTTCTTCCTCAGCTTCTCGAGATTTGTCATAAATGGTATTTGTAGGTCTGGCTTGAGTAAGTTCTTTGCTCAGTACAGATTCAATAGACTTTATTCTTTTACTAGCTGGCAACTCTTTTAATAGCATTGAAGCAGCATGGTGTTTACTATTACTGTTTAATGGAGCATTATTTTCTTCAGTAATCGTGACTTTTTCTTTTCCTTTAGCTTCCTTTGGCAAGAATGCATCAATTATTCCGTCTTCTGCAATCTCATGTTCATTATTCTTAGATTCTAGTTCGATACTTTCAGGAAATTTGCTACTTAATGAATCGCGGAGATGCTCAAATAATTCAGTGATTTGCTGTGTATCTTTTGGTGATAAATTATCTAAACAGCTATTTGAGGCGGAGTTATCTTTTTCTGTGATCTCGCCTTCTCCCTTTTCATCAATCTCGTATATTTTCTTTTGTTTCTCTTTCTCTGCTTGCTGCGCTAATTGCGGAGCGTCAGGAAAATCACCTCGCAAGGCTTTATTAATAAGTTCTTGACACTCGTCTAAGAATGGCGCTCTGTTAGAGCGGTATATTTTTTTAAATTCAATTTTGGCATCGTCGTTAAAAGCCAACTTAAATGCCCAAAGATATAACTGAATAATCTCATGCTGGCCGTTTCTTGCTGCGGTGCTAAATGTGGAATGATTACGTTCTGTAATGTTAAGCAAGTTATCTCTTAATAATTTAGGTTCATGGCGAAGTAGTTCAATTAATTTATAAACCATCTCAGATGACCAGTTGGAAGCGAAAGCTTGTTGCAAAGGCATAAATCCATCTTTTGATCGATTGCGTAAATTAGCCAAGAGGGCTTCTTTGTGCTTTGATAATATCTTGAGTAATCTATCAGTAACTTCAATGTTCTTAGAAGCAAAAGGATGTTGCAAAGGCATAAATCCATATTTTGTTCTTTTGCATAAATTTGCAGTAAGAATTTCTGGATGGTTTTCTAGTATATCAAGCAGTCGATTTGTAATTTCAAGATTTCCAGATTTTAATGCAGATTGTAATGGCATAGATCCGTCTTTAGTAACATTGGATAAATTGTCAGCAAAGGCTTTGGGGTGGTTTTTTAGGACTTCGAGTAATCTATTTACAATTAGGGGGTTACTAGAAGCCAAAGCTTGTTGCAAAGGCATAAATCCATCTTTTGTTCTATTCTGTAAATTGTTAGCAAAGGCTTTGGGGTGCTTTTCTAGGATTTCGAGTAATCGATTTACAATTAGGGGGTTACTAGAAGCCAAAGCTTGTTGCAAAGGCATAAATCCATCTTTTGTTATATTGCGTAAATTAGCAATGAGGGCTTCTTCGTCCTTTGATAATATCTTGAGTAATCTATCAGTAACTTCAAAGTTCTTAGAAGCCAAAGCATGTTGCAAAGACATAAACCCATGGTTTGTTCCATTGTGTAAATTGTCAGCAAGGGCTTTGGGGTGTTTTTCTAGGACTTTGAGTAATCGATTTACAACTAGGGGGTTACTAGAAGACAAAGCATGTTGCAAAGACATAAATCCATCTTTTGTTCTATTGCGTAAATTAGCAATGAGGGCTTCTTCGTCCTTTGATAATATCTTGAGTAATCTATCAGTAACTTCAAAGTTCTTAGAAGCCAAAGCACCTTGCAAAAGCATAAATCCATCTTTTGTTCTATTGTGTAAATTGTCAGCAAGGGCTTTGGGGTGCTTTTCTAGGACTTCGAGTAATCGATTTGCAATTAGGGGGGTACTAGAAGCCAAACCATGTTGCAAAGGCATAAAACCAGCATTTGAAGAATGCGTTAACAGTTGATAAATTGAATCTGTGTTAGAACTTTTTTCTATTATTGAAATAATAAGATCTACTAATTGATCTTTGTGCTTATTATGTTTGCCTTTTGTTAATAAAACCGTAAGAAGAGATGTGTCTCGATTTCTATTTCTTGCGAAAACAATTTCAGGGTTTCGATTAATCATTTTTTGGACCCAATCGAAATCATGCGAATTGTTAGAGGCAGATGGGAGGCGCTCAAAGAATTCAGTGATTTTCTGTGTATCTTTTGGTGATAAATTATCTAAACCTTCATTATAGTTATTTGAGGCGGAGCTATTTTTTTCGGTGATCTCGCCTTCTCCCTTTTCGTCAATCTCGTATATTTTCTTTTGTTTCTCTTTCTCTGCTTGCTGCGCTAATTGCGGAGCGTCAGGAAAATCACCTCGCAAGGCTTTATCAATAAGTTCTTGACACCACTGTAAGAATGGCGCTCTGTTAGAACTGTATATTTTTTTAAATTCAATTTTGGCATCGTCGTTAAAAGCCAACTTAAATGCCCAAAGATATAATTGAATAATCTGATGCTGGCCGTTTCTTGCTGCCGTGCTAAATGTGGAATGATTACGTTCTGTGATGTTAAGCAAGTTATCTCTTAATGATTTAGGTTCATGGCGAAGTAGTTCAATTAATGTATAAACCATCTCAGGTGAGCTGTTGGAAGCTAAAGCTTGTTGCAAAAGCATAAATCCATCTTTTGTTCTATTGCGTAAATTAGCAATGAGGGCTTCTTTGTGCTTTGATAATATCTTGAGTAACCTATCAGTAACTTCAAAGTTCTTAGAAGCCAAAGCATGTTGCAAAGACATAAACCCATTTTTTGTTCTATTGTGTAAATTTTCAGCAAGGGCTTTGGGGTTTTTTTCTAGGACTTCGAGTAATCGATTTACAATTAGGGGGTTACTAGAAGCCAAAGCATGTTGCAAAGACATAAACCCATCTTTTGTACTATTGCGTAAATTTGCAATAAGAATTTCTGGATGCATTTCTAATATATCAAGCAGTCGATTTGTAATTTCAAGATTTCCAGATCTTAAGGCGTGTTGTAATGGCATAAATCCATCTTTTTTTAGATTTAATAAATTCTTAACAAGAATTCCTGGATGATTTTCTAATATATCAAGCAGTCGATTTGTAATTTCAAGATTTCCAGATCTTAAGGCTTGTTCTAATGACGTAAATCCATCTTTAGTTATATTGGATAAATTCTCAGCAAGAGTTTTTGGGTGCTTTTCCAATATATCAAACAATCTATTAGTAATTTCAGGATTTCCAGATTTTAAAGCAGATTGTAATGGCATAAATCCATCTTTAGTTATATTGGATAAATTCTCAGCAAGAATTTTTGGGTGCTTTTCCAATATATCAAACAATCCATTAGTAATTTCAGGTTTTCCAGATTTTAAAGCAGATTGTAATGGCATAAATCCATCTTTAGTTATATTGGATAAATTCTCAGCAAGAATTTTTGGGTGCTTTTCCAATATATCAAACAATCTATTAGTAATTTCAGGATTTCCAGATTTTAAAGCAGATTGTAATGGCATAAATCCTGCTTTTGAAGGATGAGTTAAGATAGTATGAATAGCATTTAAATCAGAATTTTCTTTTATTGCTGACAGAATCAGCTTAAATAATGACGAATTTATTTTATTCTCATGTTCGTATTTGATTAATACAATAATAAGAGAGGTATCTCCCTCTCTGCTTCTTTCAAAAACTATTTGTGGATTACGCTCAAGAGCTCTTCGAACATCATTAAAACCATTTAAGTTATTGATGCGGGCATCATTGAGTGCCGCATAAAAATGGTTAATTTCAGTTGATGAAAACTGGGTTTTGTTTGAACAATGTGGACCTTTATGCATAATGAAATAACTACATATAAATTAATATGTAAACATTCTATATTTTAAAGTGAGTTGAAGCAATAAAAAATGTACTTGAATAATTATGCATGCTCGAACAGACTATAATGCATCAAATGGATTAGATGAAATATTAAAATTATTTTTTTTTTGAGTAAATCAATGTCTTTTTCAGCCATCTTCCTTGGTTTGTCAAAATTTAATGTAACGCCGAGGATTTTCTGATATTTTTTTTCAATTAAATAGTTAATATTTTCTAAAATATCTGTAGCCATCTTTTCGACGTTTTTACGTAAAACACAGCCTATATGAGGCTATTTTTGACATCACTATTTCTGCTCAATATAAGAACGATTTCCAGGAAAGTATCCACCTACAGATTATGCTAAAGCAGTTTGCGAAGCTTCACATATGGCCCGCGCAAAAGAATGGATAGCTTAATAGTGAGATAATAAATCAGGGAAGTTAGAACACGCAAATTGCATTAGTTTGTTTTAATGTTCGAGTGATTTTTGATTTGTAGGTTTGGTTTCTTTGTGGCATAGAAACATTAGATAAAAAGCGAATTCATTTAATCATAAAATAATAATAACTTCACTTTATACGCGCTATTCTTCTTCCTCTACACAATGCTTTTTAGCATAAACCATCATAACCGCAATCGCACAAGAACTGATTCTTGATTTTACGCCATCAGAGCGACTGGTTAAGACGATAGGTACTTTAGCGCCTAAAATCATTCCCGCGCTGAAAGCATTCGTTAGAAAAGCTAACTGTTTGGCAAGCATGTTGCCGGCCTCTAAATTGGGCACCAGATAAATATCAACATCACCAATGACTTTTGATTTGATCTTCTTTACTTTTGCCGCTTGTGCACTGATGACGTTATCATAAGCAAAAGGACCGTCGACAATTGCACCTGTAATTTGCCCGCGATCGGCCATTTTACACAAACAGGCAGCATCGATGGTTGATTGAATAGCAGGGGTAATAGTTTCTACAGCAGAGAGAATACCCACTTTTGGTGTAATCTCAGGATTAACGACTCTCATTAAATCAATGGCATTTTGCACTATATCTCTTTTGGTCATTAAATCAGGCGTGATATTTATCGCCGCATCAGTGATAATAAAAGGCTTATGATAAGTTTCTCGTGCCATCAAAAAAATATGACTAATTCTTCGCTCTGTGCGTAAACCACCGTCACGTTTAACAACTTCTTTCATCAGCTCATCGGTATGAAGACTTCCTTTCATTATTGCTTCGACTTTGCCCTGATGTACCAATTTAACAGCAGTTTCAGCGGCAGCATTACTATGTGGAACATCGAGTAATTTAAAAGAAGAAATATCTGCATTGATTTCATTGGCAACGGCATTTATTTTATGTTCCGGCCCTATTAAAACAGGGTCAATTAAGCCTGCATTCACGGATTCAATGACGCCATTTAAAGCATCTGCACTACAAGGATGCACAACGGCAATCGAAATTTTCTCCATTTTATTGCAACGTGCAATATAATCATCTTGTAACTGTTGGATATCGAGTAACTTCTTATGCATACTTTTATCCTTTAGTGTAAGGGCTTTTTAATACTGCCGGTGAATTTTAAAATTTCAGGCAAGATAGCTTTTCTAAATTTGCTGCCATTAAATAAACCATAATGCCCAACTTCTTCGGCTAAGTAATAATGTTTCATTGAATCTGGGACATTTTTACAGAGTGTCAATGCTGATTTAGTTTGTCCAACACCTGTAATATCATCTTTGCCCCCCTCAATCGCGAGTAAGGCAATATGTTTGATATCTCTTAATTGCGCATATTTCCCGCGTAATTTGATTCGGCCTTGTTGCAACAATTTTTCTTGAAAGACGGTATTCATCGTTTGTATATAAAACTCAGCTGTTAAATCCATGGTTGCCAAGTATTCACTATAAAATTTGATGGTTTTTAAAGCATTGACTCTGTCACCTTCAGCGTAATGCTTTATTGCTTCGGTGAGAGATTTCATATGTCGATCAAGGTTCATACTCATAAAACCTGAAAGCTGCATAAATCCGGGGTAGACTAAACGCATATAACCAGGATAGCGACTTGGAACGATTGAGATAGCATTTTGCTTAAACCATTCATCACTACGTGAAGTTGCTAAGTCATTGACGGCTGTTGGGGCTTCATTCGTATCCACAGGACCACCAATCAGTGTCAATGAACTGGGCAAATGGGGTTCTTCATTGGCAGACATGACAGCTGCAGCAGCCAAAACTGGCACGGTTGGTTGGCAGACGGCAGTAACATGTAGATCAGGACCTAAATGTTGCATGAAAGTGATCATATATTGCACAAAATCGTTAAAATCAAATGCCCCTTCAGATAAAGGAACGTCTCTGGCATTTTTCCAGTCGGTAATATAAATATCATAGTGGGGTAACATATCGGTTACTGTTCCCCTTAAGAGCGTTGCATAATGGCCTGACATAGGCGCAACGAGTAACATTTTAGGTTGTTCTTTGTTATATCTTAATTTTTTAAAATGCAATAAATCACAAAAGTTTCTTTTTTTAACGATTTCTTCTATTACGTCATAATAGTCATCACCTATTTTGACGCCGTTGATTCCAAATTCAGGTTTATGATAGGTGTCAATCAACATATGATAAACATATAAAGATCCCGCCATTCCACGTAGTAAGTATTTGTGGTTTTTAAATAATTTTGCCATCAAGTCAGGATTCATATGAGGAATTTTATAAGGAATATTTAAACTATCCGATATACGAATTAATTGTTTGGATAGATCGTGCGAATAATCTGAAATAGGGTGTATAGCATTAAGATATGCGTCAGCAATTTCATAGACCCAACGATTATCGGTTACTGGATTAAATACCATACGTATTTCCTTCTAAGAAAAATGCTGTAAAACAACTTATGCTATTTATATAGCGGCAGAAAAGGACAAAAGGTAACTTAATATGGGTAATAAAGTGTTGCTTACACTGAATGCAGGATCATCCAGTATTAAATTTGCAACTTATTCTGTTTCAAATTCACTGCAAAAAATCCATGATGGCTCTATAGAGAATATTAAAACAGATCCCATTTTTAAGATCCGTAATCACCATAAACAAATCGTTTTTCAAGAACATTATGATCCTAAGCACGATTATGAGTTTTTTTATGAGCTGCTATTAACAAAGTTGGCAGAGTTAGGTTCACCCATTATGGCTGTGGGACATCGCGTAGTGCACGGTGGAAGACGGTATTATCAGCCTGTAAAAATATCAAGTGATGTTGTTGAGTATTTAAAATCGTTGATTCCTTTTGCGCCATTGCATCAGCCTTATAATGTCGCAGCAATTGAAACCATACTGAAAAAGCATCCTGAAATAGAACAGGTTGCTTGTTTTGATACCGCTTTTCATCATTCCCAAGGACATTTGGCTGTTCAATTTGGGATCCCCCGTGCCTTAACAGAGGAAGGCGTAAGACGTTATGGGTTCCATGGTTTGTCTTATGAGTACATTATTTCCAAAGTAAAAACGACTTTCCCTGAAAAATTTCGACAACGAATTATTGTGGCTCATTTGGGAAATGGGGCAAGCCTTTGCGCAATTAAAGACGGCGTCAGCATTGCTTCAACGATGGGGTTTTCTACCCTCGAAGGATTACTGATGGGCACACGTTGTGGTTCTATTGATCCGGGTGTTTTACTTTATCTTATGCAATTTAAAAAATTGGATGCAGCGGCAATTGAAAAAATACTTTATAAGGAATCTGGTTTATTAGGCGTCTCTGGCATTAGCAATAATATGCAAGTATTGCTCGAAAATCATTCCAAAGAAGCCAAAGAGGCGATTGAATTATTTATTTATCGAATTAAAAGAGAAATAGGATCGCTAGCAGCCGCGTTAGAAGGCCTAGATTTACTTATTTTTACTGGGGGCATTGGAGAAAATGCCTCAACTATCCGGGAAGCGGTATCTGATAGTCTTGATTGGCTTGGGCATCCTTCTGTGATGGTCATACCAACAGATGAAGAATGGGTGATTGCAAATCATACAGTCAATCTATTGCAATTATAAGAGAGAGCATTTAATGAAAACTAAATTAATATGGATTTTTTTACTTAGTTTTTATTGTATAAGCAGTTTTGCTAATAATACAATAATCTTCGGCGAGAAAAAAATTATTCTGCCTGATTATGAAGGGTATCATTTTGTTGGCGATAAAGAATCAAAGCAATTCAAGGTGTTTTCAGAGCTATTTTCTAGCGCCAATAAAGAACAGATACAAGCTTTTTATGTTATTGCAAAAGAAAAAGAGCAGGTGGCATCTGGGTTGCCGCAAATTATTATCTATGCAACCTATCAAAACAAACCCGAATCTTTAACGCAAGCGGCATGGGATTCTGCTAAAAATGCTTTGATTGAAGATTATAAGAGCAAACCTGATAATGTGGTAGAAAAAAAAGACGGTAAAGTAAAAACGGTTATCAAAAATGATGTTGTTGCAGAACCATCATATGTTTTAGTTGTCAGGACGATTGAACATGCGAATATTAACGATCAAAAACCCGAGGGGGTTATTACCGATTTAACCAATCATATTTATGTAAACGGGGAAATTATCATTGTCGTGATGACTATTATTGGCAAAACGGCCATTAACGAAACCCAGTTAAAGAATGTTGAGGCAATCGCTAAAGCAAAAGCACTGCAGTTGATTGAATTAAATTCGAGTAAGAAATAATGTTAAAAACCAAACCAAATTATTTGGTTTGGTTGCCTGTCTAAAACTAGGATTTACAGCATTACGGGCGATGATAATCTAAAAGCGCGTCTTTATCTTGATATAGCTTGCTCAACCGTTTGTTGCTCTTGTGCCTTACATTGACTCAGTGACAATTGCAACTGATGATTTTCTGTCATTAAAGCCTTTATTTCTTGTTGAAGTGTTGCTTGGGTTTTTGTCATTTGTTCGCCGTTTAGTTGAAGAGCCTGATTCTGATGGAGAAGAGCACCTATTTGCTGCTCTAACAGAAACATCCGTTTCTCAGTCCTTTGCTCAGTTTCGATTTTTGCCTGTAGCGATTGTTCAAGGTGCAGGTTTTTCTCGGTTAATAAACACTGTGCCTGCTCATGCTGCATAGCGGCGTTCGCGAGGCTTTGTTGAGAATCAAGCAATGCCAGATTTTGTTTGGCTTGCTCATTCAATAAATGCTTATTTTCTTCACGCAGCATCATGAGTTGGTGCTGATGTTCAGCTTGCCGTGTTTCATTTTCAAGTTGTTGCTCAATCCTTAATCGTTCAATCGCTTGCTGGTAGTGCTCTAAATTGGTTTGGATCTGATTGGCTAATTGATGCAGTCGCGAGTTTTCTGCTTTGCTGTCAGCGAGTTGAGCATTCGCCGCCTCATGGCGCTCTTGAAGCTGAGCAAAAGCCTGCTTTATTTGCCGGTAATCCACTTCAAGCTGCAGAGCACGCTTACATTCTGTTTGATAGCGCTCTGTCATGGCATTTAATTGCTGCAACGCGCCATTGAGAGCTTGTTCCGTGCTAACAATCGTTGATTGAAAAGTTTCGCATTCAGCAGCATGCGTTGCGCTCAGGACGGCAATTTTTTCTTCTGCTTCAGCCTGTAGGCGCTCCCATAAGCCTGTTACCAATTGAGCCAGCGCAGGAGGGAGTGAGGGAGTATTTTCTGTTTGAGTTGCTTTCCATTCTTTTAAGTGTTGATTGATGGTTGTTTTGCTCCCGGTGCCTAGTATTTCTCGCACGGCATCAACGGTAGGTGCTTTTCCAGATCCTTGTAATTTGAAGGCAGCATTAGCAACTTCCTCAAAACTTACCCCGATTCGTCCCATTTTTGGATGTCCTTTTTTAGTATTTTTTATATTCGTAACATATTACGTATTATGTAATCTATTACTTTAAAATTCAAATTTGCGATATAGAAATACAAATATTAACTATCGATAAGGATGCTTATCGATAGTTAAAGCATAAAAATCACTGATCGTTCCCAATCAATCAGCCATGAAAGGGGAAAAATATTATTTGATTTTGATGCGGCTCATAACGGAATTCCTGTTATTGCTAGAGCCTCGTGAGCGAAATGATTGATAAAAAAGACAGAAAAAGTGTTTTACAACCCAAAGCAAAACAAAACACGTAATCACAAAATAGAATATTGGCATTAAACCGCCATTAATCTGTTGCCTTATCGCTTTCATCCATAATCAATGGAAACTCATTTTATGTGAGTTAGTATTCTGTGTTCGAAATTATAAATGAGGAAATCATTATGATGACTGGACCCGATAGTAATTCAAAGAAGAGAAAGCTGACCTCAGAAAATAGTGACAGTATAAAACGACAGAGAACTTCCAAGTCTTCCTTTATTTCAAAAAGGGCTTGCGTACAATCGAATTTACTCAATGTGACACAAAATGACTGGCATAAGGCAAATCATTTTTTTAAAACTCACCGTAATGAAACTAAAATGTCGAAAAAAAATCGAAGCCTAGGGCATTCCTTTATTCGATTTGATAATGAAATCATTGCTTTAGCGAATAAAGCAATGGAGGGTACTTTAGGCGAAGGCGCATTTGGTGTTGTTGTCGCAGGGCAGTGTCAGACAGGAGAAAATTGCGCGATTAAAATTGAAGGAGGCACCAAAAGAAGGCCGAATACTCAAGAAATTCAAGTAATGAGAAAGCTACAATATTATTTAGCTGAAACCTCAAGAACTTTACCTACGATTAAGAATTTCAAAGGAAATGACATTTCATCTAAACGCTATACTGCCCTAAGCTTACGAAAAGGGAAAGAACTTTCACAAGTTATTTCACAGTTGAATTACAAACAAAAATTAATAACAGCAATTAAAGCCTGTGAGGCACTCTTAGAGGTTCATGATAAACGTGTTATCCATGCTGATATAAAAGCGAATAACATGATTGCTGATGTTAAAGGTAATAACATTCATGTCGATACCGTTGATTATGATTTTTCAATCATATTACCTAAAAATAAAGATTATGTTACCGATGGTTGGAAAGGAACATTAGATTATATGGCACCTGAAATTGCTGCCGCTATTCGGCTACCGGTTAATGCTAAATTTTCATTTAGCTCAGATATTTATGCGTTAGGTCAGATGTTTATTCTTGATTTTAAGTTACCAAAGCAAATATTTGCCGATATGATATGTCTTAACCCGCAAGAACGCTGTACTTTAGATAAAATTATTTTAAAACTCATTAATCAATTATCTGCGTTAAAGAATTTAGAAGATGAAATTTTACAATTTATCCATAAAACAAAAGCAAAGTATGATCCTAATTACAAATCACCAGCTTCCACCGTGAATAATAGTGCTTACTTTCTTGGTTTTACACATTATCTCAAAGAAACGGCTAATGCATTTTGTCAAAAAAGTTTAGATATTCCAACAATGGCTAAAAACTACATTTTATCTTATTTTCCCAGATAATAAGCCAAGGATGTCGTGACAAATGAATGAATGCATTTTAAAATACTGCATTCATTCGATTAAATAGGCAAGACAACATGGTGCCCAATAAAACAGATATAACATTAAAAAATGACGTTTTCTTAGATAAGATTGCATTGGACAATGTTTATATCAAAGCGGCAACCAGCGACAATACGCGAAAAGCTTATCAGCAAGATATCCGCCATTTTATGGCGAATGGAGGGTTGCTTCCGTCCAATACTGGCAACCTGCTGCAGTATTTGCAAAATCAAGCAGGTGCTTTGAAATCTGAAACCTTACAACGAAGATTAACGGCCATTAAACATTGGCATATTTATCAAGGTTTTGCCGATCCCACCTTGCACCCCATGATCCGCAAAACACTAAGAGGTATTGCTCGAATTCATGGCAAACCCGTTGAAAAAGCAGCGGCTTTATCTATTCATGATCTTAAAACGGTGGCGTCATTCTTACATAATAGAAAAAGCTTACGTGATCATCGCGATATTGCTTTAATTCTTATTGGGTTCTTTGGCGCATTTCGTCGCAGTGAACTAGCAAAGCTTCAATGGGAACAAATTCAATTTTTAGAGGAGGGGATGACCATCCTCATCCCACGTTCTAAAACCGATCAAACAGGCGAAGGCCAAATTTGTGCGATTCCCTATGTTAAAGGTGACATTTGTCCGGTTAATGCATTGCAGCATTGGCAGCAAGCAGTGGGCTTATCAAGTGGGCCTGTATTTCGTGCTATCAATAAACACCAACAAATACAGCAAGACTGTTTAACGCCCTTAAGCATTAATCATATTCTGAAAAGAGTCGCGCGCGAAGCTAATTTGCCCGATCCCGACCGCTATAGTGCCCATAGTTTACGTCGCGGTTTTGCCACCATGGCGAGCAAAAAAGGCGTTTCATTAACGGCGATTATGCATCACGGACGTTGGCGCCACGAAGGGACGGTCTATGGCTACATTGAAGAAGGCCAACGCTTTACTGATAATCCGATAAATAAACTACTTGCAGAGTAAGAAATGAGTTATCTGTATGCTTATGCAGCGCTTTGCTTGCTGTTTTACCATTAAATTCACTCACCAATTTTTAAGCCCCTTTAAAGGCCAGCATAACTTTGCAAATTCATGAACTTAACGCTAGAAACCATTGCCTAATGGTGAAAATAGCTAAAATTCATATAGCTTACGATGAATCATTTAATAAATTTGCAAATACAACAATATGTATACCTTCCTGGGAGGATACTATGCCAGACATAAGTGGGTTACAGCAATTATGCCTCAGAGCCATTAAGGAGTCAGAGCAACAAAACATTGAAAGGCTAGTTGAAATAAAAAAATTAACTAAATCTTTATTAAAGCATTACTATGAAATAAATGACGCTCAAAGCTATGCCAAAGTTATTCAAACTGCCTTGGATTATGTAGAACAACGAAAAAATAATCGTCTAGATATTTTGGCAAGTCTTTTTGAGATAAAAAATACGGATATGGACGTAGCTAGCTATTATCTTGAAGAAGGTGGAGATGGGTTAATATGGAATATACTCCAACACCACGATCTAACCCAAACCAAAAGAAGCAGCAAAGAAATACAACCGTTTTTACATAACGTAGCACAAGAGATAGGTCTTGATAATCACAAGCCTCTTGCTGAAGTAAAATCTCTACTTATGAATCTAAATGATAGTAGTCAAAGAAACGATTTACGGAAATTACACCTATACTCTAGATTATTTAAGCTTAATATCAAACAAGCATTTCAACGTAATGAACCTCAACGTGTTGCAGCGTTACTGAAAGGGGTATTACCTTTAATCGAAAAAGGCCTGCAGTTGGGCCAATACGAACTTATGGTAGCTATATTCCATTTAGACAAAGATGAAATTGAAGATCTTTATGCTTGTTATCAAAATAAGGCAAAAGCACTTATTAGTTGGTTACTTGTCGATGATCTAAAGCTAGAATCCTATGCTAAAGAAATGCATCATGAAAATAGCGAAGTACAAGCGTTTAAGCAAGCAGTTTTAACAAACATGGGGAATGAAAAACCATTAAAACCGATTAGGCAATTAGCCAGTGAATTAGATTCATCAATGGCAAGACAAGATGAGAATGCACTTCGTAGAATTGATGTTGAAGGTTTTGGCAATCTTGTTCAGAGCTATTTAGATAATGATGTGGCAAGTTTTGCAGAAGGGATAGATACCCTATGTGAGAGAGTAAAATTTTTCTATAATCAGGGCGATCTTGAAATCATTACAAAGTTTCTTGATATTGGTAATGAGGATTTAGATGAACTCGTTGTGTTATTACAGATGAATGATATCAATGCTATTCGATACTTTCTTATTCAAAATGAAAATATCGAAAATCATGCATTTGATTATTCAACCCATCTAGATGGTTCTGATGCGGCTCGTGCTGTAGAGTTTAGAAAAGCATTATATTCCTACTTTGCGAAGCCCAATGAATTAACTGTCAATCAAGAACAAATGAATGAGATTATTGCTACAGCTTTACAAAATCCCACTACGCAAAACCTATATTATGTTGAGATTAAAATTTCACAATCCTTGCAAAACGCATTTCAACAAAATAACGTTGATGAATATCTAGACATTCTCTTTAAGAGCGTAGATATCTATTCTATGCTTATGGAAAATGATATTTCCACATTAATGATGTCACTACAGCTACCCAAAGCTAAAAGAGAATCATTTTTGTATTATTTACAACAAGGCGAACGTAATTTATGCGTTGCTATCTTGCTTGAAAATGATATGCAATTTCACCAAAATTTCAAATACGCATTGCATCAACAGCTGAGTGACTTTAAGAAAAGAGCATTTGCAAAGCTCAAGATTGATGAAATGCCTGAACTCAATATTCAAACCAATAATCAAAGTGAAGCATTTCACGAGCACCCTAATTTCATCAACTATTGGTTATCTCGAGTTGATGATCTAAGTCGTTCATTTGACGCTAAAGATACCCTTGAATTTAACAATCAAGTCAAGCTTAAATTACAAAAATGTTTTAGAGAAAATGATGTAATCGGCTATAGCGATGTAATTAGGCTATTAATTAAATATCGTGATGGATGTGTTAAATATCATAATATTCGAGGATTGTCTGTTGTTTTAGCCATTGATCATGATGATATTAAAACATCTATCAAGTTGATGAATAGTACCAATCGACCATATTTAGAATGGCGTACCGTTCAACAACATGAATTAGACAAGTTCTGCCAAACAGGTCTAAAAAAACATGCTGAAATAGCGCCATTCATTAATCAAGTTTATCAAAACTTACAGATAAAGCTAAAAAGGTGTTTTCGTGACAGAACAGCAATAATAGCAGATGCACGAAGGGCAATCGATGTTGAAGAAATTGATGATTTGAAATATTTTATTATAGAATTGGAAGGGATGTTAAAACAAGCTATTTATTCAAACGATTCATTAGGTGCGGCAAGAACAATTGATGCTATTATTTCACTTGCTCAACATGCTTATGAAGCTGGTCGTTTAGATTTGGCAAATAACATACTAAAGTTACATGAAGTTAATGATGATATTATCAATCAGTGTTTTGCAGAAGATAGAGTTAATTTACTTAAGTTGGCTTATATCAATGATATCAACCAAGAAAATATCTTTCGTCATATCGGAGACCAAGACGCTAAAGCTGATTTAAGATCAAACATTCAAACTAATTTGAGCGTTCAAACTCAAAATTTATTTAGCAGTACCAATAAATTAGAAAAGCTAATTTTTGATGCATTAAATGACCAAAATGAAAGAGCTTTAAAAACCTTATGTTATGAATGCAAAATGATGATAAGAAACGCTTTTATTAACAATGATCATACTATGTTTGTCGAAATGATCAAGCTCTATGCTCGTATGGCACATAAAGCTGTAGAGTTACGCAGAAACGATTTTGTTATTGAGCAATTCAATCTCGACAGAGATTATGTCGAATTGATTCAGCTTGTACAAAACCATCCCGGATTACCATTTGATCAAAACGCTTTTACAAATCTTGAATTTTTCAAGATTATTCAAAGTCAAAATCTTGAGTTGCTTGGCTTGTTATTTGGTATAGATAACGATAAGGTCCAAAAGTTTAAACAACAAGCTCACGCAACATTATTACAAGCTCCTAAAGGTTTACTGCTGTGTCGGACTTTTTTGATAGCAGAGCAGGGGGAAGCGCTTATTATGCAACCACAGGTTTCTCGACTTGATAACCAATTATGGAATGCTCATGTGGAGGCACATTTAGAACATGCTTACGAAAACGCTGATCATCAGCATTTTGCAGAAATTATCTCTATTATAAATAATCTAGTACATCAATCATTTCAAGTCGGTAATTTCAACCTATTGCTAGCTAACATTGATTTTAAAGCTAATGAACGAGATGCATTGTTTCACTATCTCCAGCAGAACAATAAAATAGGTACTTTCCAAGTCTTAACCGAAGCGTTACTTAGAATTCACAAAGAAAATTTTAACGCGAAAAATGGTTATCATTATCATCCAGATTTTCGTATAAAAATCTATGAAAGCCTACATATTCCACCCTATGAACTATCTTTGATATCAGACAGCAGGGATTATCCTGCATTTAAACTAATTATGGGTGATGAAATTGCATTTGAACACTTATCATGGTTAAGAAATACCGGTGTCAATATTAATATTACAGATCCCCACACACAAAATGTACTAAAGGTTCTAGCTATTCACGATTTTGCTGATTCTGCGGTTAATTTCCTTGAAATCCTTGGTACAGCAAATACAATACAAGCCGCGCAGTTGATTAAAGGATTAAAACTTGAGCACCAAATTAGTCACAGATTAGGCTTAACAGGCGAACGACTAGTGGGAGAAATTCCTATTAGAGTCGAAGGTGGTTTCCAGTTTGACATGATTAGTCAATTGAATATTATTCAAAATATATTCTACGCTAATCCTTCGCAGCTAGATGAGATCCTTTTTAATATTTATCAACAACCCATTGATAGCTCAACGCTCGCTCATGAGATTAATGATGATCTAAACGCTGTACGCATTAATGATAGTGCGCAAACCATCGCTCTTGCACAGTCGGCAAACCGTATCGTTAATGTTCCTGTTAGTCTAGAAACGGTAGATAACTCTCAATTTCCATGGCATGCTGTTAATTGCTGCTTTTTTGATGATTTTTGCTTACTCGCAGATCGTAGTCGTTCGGGTACTGATTCACCTTCTGGCGTTCGGATCTGCAAAATCACCAAACCTGAAAACAAAGATAAAATCGCCGATGAATTAGTCAGATCAAATACTGACTACATGAGCGTTAAAGATGATGAATATGAACAATATGTAACAGAGAATTTAGGTTTAGTGGATGTTGGCTTTATTCCCATGACTCCGCAAACTGCTGAAAATTGCACCTGGTCTAGTTGTGCTGAAATGATGCACTTATCAACCGTATACGCAAGACTCTACCAGTTAGGTCTTAAGATAGGTCTAAGTGAACAACTGGCAATAACTAAAGCTATTGAAGGCTCAATGCAGATCCATCAGGCCTTTATCGCTGAAGATTTAACATATTTGATTCAGCAGTATTTATCGCTTAAGCAATCATCACAGCTGCGACTTGAGCCAAAAACATTGGCATTAGTTTACTTACGTTGCGAGCATCATCCAAATCAGCAACATATTGCTCAAATGATTAAAGATGCAAATATTTTACAAGCAGATGACTTGACAGACGCATATCATCATTTGCTCAACGATGTTAAAAATATGGTCACACTAACCAATAATAAGGCAATAGGACAATCTGCTGAATTTGAGAATTTTGCTAAAACGCTATTAGACTTTTTCTTGCATTATGACCTACCAGCAGCAAACGATTGTTATAAAGACTTCATTTCTTCACAACCACAAAGCACGCTCGCAGCATCAAGCAGCCAATCCAGTGTGCCTGAAAGAAGACGTCATTCTCTCAGTTTCGGTCAAGCAAATCTTTCAATCAATAATAATACAACTGCGCCATCAGAGGACATTAAAACGCCTTCTAAGCCAATAAAACCTAAATATTAGACTAGTGGGACTGTTGAGACTTTTATTACTGCTAAAACAGTAATATCACACAATTTTCATCAGTTTTTTATGAAAAACACCAATTATTACTGCCAAAGCAGTAATAATTTGTAATTTTATTGACATTCTGACATTGTTGCGCCTATATTACTGTTATGGCGGTAATAAATAGGTGTCATATTCATGGAAACAAGCTTCTTTACCCATTTAGCCAGTATCATACGCCAACACCGAAAACAAGCAGGCTTAAGCCAACAAACCTTAGCGAAATATGCTGGAGTGGGTAAAACGGTTATTTACGATATTGAACATGCTAAAGAAACCATACAATTAAATACCTTACTCAAAGTATTATCCGTATTAAATATTCAAATTGAATTTATTAGTCCTTTAATAGCAAAAGGATCTTATGATGCGTGAAGCACGTGTGTTTAATTATGGACACTATGCCGGCAAATTAATTGAAATCGAGCAGAATCAGTACCAGTTTGTTTATGATGATCAATATAATGGCCCGCCGGTTTCACTGACAATGCCTGTTGCTAAAAAAGAGTTTAGTTACTCGCAATTTCCGCCTTTTTTTGATGGGCTATTACCGGAAGGCATGTTATTAGAAGCGCTATTAAAAAGTGCGAAAATCGATAGAAAAGATTATTTCTTGCAATTGATTACCGTTGGTAAGGATTTAGTAGGCTCTGTGACGGTGGAGGGGAGTGTATGAGTTCCTATTGTCCTATTACCTATGAACCGCTTTTAACCAATGAACGTTATTCAAAGCGTGGTTTAAAATTGCTTTCTCCTAAATTAACATCCTTGGAAAATTTACCGTTCTCTGCCAGCGAACTGCAAAATGAAGCATTAGCTAGGGCGGATAAAATGTCGATTCAAGGGGTACAACCTAAATTAAGTGCCATTTTAGATTCAAACCATAATACCTTCCAAGTCGTTGATAATGGGGGGCTTTATATTCTAAAACCGCAAAGCGCATTATACGAGCAAGCACCTGAAAATGAAGATCTTTCCATGAGGATGGCAAAGCGATTGGGTATTGAAGTGCCATTACATGGTTTGGTGTATTCTAAAGATGAAAGTTTTACCTATTTTATTAAACGCTTTGATCGCAAAAGCCGCAAACAAAAGATTGCCTTAGAGGATTTTGCTCAACTTTCTGGGCATGATAGAGAAACCAAGTATCGTTATTCGATGGAAAAATTGGTTAATATCATCGACCAATACACGACCTTTCCTGCCATTCAAAAAGCAGAATTGTTTTTAAGAGTATTGTTTAACTATATTATTGGCAATGAAGATATGCATCTTAAAAATTATGCCTTAATTACTCGTGAAAACATGACGACGTTAGCGCCAGCGTATGACTTTATTAACTCGACCATTGCCCTTAAAAATCCTAAAGAAGAAATAGCTTTGACTTTAAATGGAAGGAAAAACAATTTACGGCGTAAAGATTTTATCGATTATTACGCGGTTCAGCTTTTAAAACTCCCCCCCGTCATTATTGATGAAAAACTTGAAATGATTGAACAAGCAATCGACGGGTGGTATGAGCTAATAGCCAGAAGCTTTTTAAAGCAGTCGCTAAAAGAGAGATATTCGAATTTGATGCAAGAAAGGCTGAAAACATTGTTTTCTTAATCCTCATAGATTGCTACGTGGTTTCCTGGATTGCCTTGATGATTTTCTTGGTTTTTCTTCTACGATTTTTCTTTTTTCACGTTTTAGAATGACAGGGCGGGCTCGGTGCTCAGATGATGAAGCGGCTATGCTTGAGGCAAGTGGTTCTTCTTTTTTTGCTGGAGGTGTTATGAGTGAATTTATGCTGGTTTTAATATCTTCGATGCTAACTGGCGTCAAATTTTCTTGATTTCTTGCAATAATAGCCAAATCACGATTTCTATTTAGTTTGTTCTCTAATTCAGCGGCAAGCTTGGGATAATTTTTAAATAAATTTAATATATCAACATCATCTTTATTTTTTCTAACTGCATTTTGTACTTTCATTTTTAAATTTTGATATTGTCTTATTTTATAATTTAACTTCAAGGTAGCCGCAGCCGAATGAGCCGATGCTTGTAAATGAAGTTGGATTTTTTCTATTTGTTTGTCTATCATTTTTTCAGCTATAGGCCCAATGTTATGCTTGAGCCGATAATTTGTCCAAATTTCTGGTTGAGTTTCCCATGGTGGCGGCACAAGTTTACCCTTATGCCAAAATTTAACATGACTCATCATCTCAAAATCATTTTGATTACGAAAAATAAAACGTAGTTCGGCGCCTGTAATATCGCGGTTTGGCTTGCCTGTTACAGGATCAATCACACGATCTCTTGGCCCTGTTTTATTCGCCACCATATTCATATCAATGCCATCTAAAATAAAATGAATATTGTTTTTTAATTCTTTAGTGACAAAATATACCCCTTTCTTACAAGCAAATTTGATTCTATCTTGGGAGTATTCTGGGCCAGCAGTGTCTCCAATATTTCTATTTTGAGAAACGAGAAATTCATGAAATTGCCTGATTAAACCCGGTTGACTTTGACTGATGTTGGGGTTGTAAAATTCTCCAACCCCTTTTGCAAGATGATCTTGCAACATTCTATAATGTCCTGTTCCTAAAAATCCATGATTTAAATCATCAATCATTAACAACTGTGAAACATTGAGATCTCCTGTATCAGAAATAGTCATATTGTCGTGATTAGGATCAAGAATTCCCACCAAATGAGATCTCCCTTGACTCAAACCATAAATAAAATCGCCTTCTTTAAAATCATTCAGGATATCTCTCAGTGACCACATTGCACCAGCTTGTTTCTCAGATGAAATAGTGTCAACTAATTCCTGGCCAGCCTTGTAAATACCTGTCGCAAGATCATTTTGAATTTTGGTTGTGACATTAATGAGTGCTTGACGATATTGCGATAATTCGCTCAATTTTGTGACAGCAGGTTCAAGCGAGGTTACTTCATTCATGATGAAGGTTGGCTTTATTCGTGGGTTCAAACACGCTATTCCTCTTAAAAGATTAGCGAGTTCTGAATCAAGTTGTTTAGAAAGTTCTTTGATAACTTCCATAAATCTAGAGGGATCGCCTTGCTGTTCATGATTTTCAGCTAGTTTGATTTTTTCATCAATGTCAATCAAGTCACTGTGTATTTTTGTGAAAAGATCGATAGTGACACCACTTTGTTCAAAATCTTGTTCAAAAAAAATGGCAATCATGCTTTTATAAAATGCAAACTTTTCTTTATGTAACGAAATGATAGCTTGATTTCTTTCTCTATATGAGGCAATGTTGTCGCAGCCAGCAGTAAAATTTTGCTGATAATTAGCAAAATCTGCTGCAAAATCTGTACTCTTTTGAATGCTTGAAAGTTGTTTGATAAATTTGTGTTTTAATTTATTTCTTAACGTTTCGCTCTTAATTATCTTATCTATTTCATGAAACAAAATGCTTTCGATTTGTTGTTGCAAATGGCCAAGTTGCAAATTGTAACGCTTGTAATCGGCAAGTTTTTGTTCGTCAATAGTATGATAATTTTCACGATCGACCATTTGTATTTGAGATTCTATTTCTAGCATTTCTTGACTTGACTCAGGTAATTCTCTAATAATTCCCCGGATATCATGTAGTGCTTGAGCCCCATCTTCTGATTGTATGTATTTATCGATAACATTTAACTGAAATAATGCTATTAGCAATCTTTGTGCCAAATTCATCTTCATTATTTCTCCTGAAAAATACAGTGCGATGTACTTTAAATAGTATCGTTTATAATGAGTCTTCTCTAGAGAGAGTGGTCATGTGTCAGGAAAGAATGAGAAATAAAACAGTGTAAGTGCATGCATGCCGATAATAAAAAACCCAGCATTAGCTGGGTTTTTTATGTGTGTTTAACTTAACTACGAGGGGAGAACATCTTAATTAACAATCGTTGCTTTTTCTTTGGCTTTGGCTGGAACCGTTGACGCGGTTGTACTGTTGCCTCGGCCTTTCAATGCATCGAATAAACTACCATATGCATTCGTTGGGCTCCAGACATACCAACCATCTGCTTTTGCATCTTCAGCTGCTTTGATTTGCGCTAACACATAGCGTGATTTTTGCGCAGAAGACATGCGATAGTGATAATTTGAAGCTTCAACATAAGGGATCAGCTTAAAAGGTGTTGAATTATTGTCAAACTTGCTCTTTAACGCCTTCAAAGACTTGTAAACGGTCTCATAAGGTTGTTTAGAGTGTGTTTGATAAGGGTGATAGTGTGATGGATAAACCATTGGGCAAGCACCATCAATCGTATCCGCAAATAATTCAATATTTTGACCAATACGAGGTGATTCTTTAAAGCTTACCTCACCAAAAATATCGATTTGCAACGGTACTTTGTGTGAATCTGCTCTTTGTTTAAAGAATTTAATCACTTCTTTCACATCTTTGGCATTTTGTGCAGAAGGTGATTGCTTGCTGGAGTAGCGGATATAATCCAATTGAATCTCATCAGCGCCCATACTCACCGCGGTATCAATGAGTTTGGCTCTATTTTGCCAGTACTCTTTAGATTTTATTTGCTGCGCACGGCCACCATCTGGAAAAACAACAATTCTGACAACATAACGAATGCCATTTTGTTTTATGAGGTTAATATTTTTTTGATAGTTGCGTGTTACTTTCTGCAAATCGACCACAAAGGTATTAATGCCAACGGCTTTAGACTGCTGGATCAGCTCATTAAGCTTCGCAGTGTTTTCTAGCGTACCTTGATTAATATAAATTCCTTTCACTGTCGCGCTAGCGACGGTTGAGCCAACCAAGCTAAACATGGCTACCAGAAAGCAAGCGATTATTGTTGTCTGTCTACGCATAGTAATTCCTTTAAAATGGCATGACGGCCTTACATGTCAAATAATCGACACTGTTTTGAAAAAAGTTTAAATGAGAAGGAACTTTTTATGTTGACTATGTACAATGACAGTATTTTAAGAAAAGTAACTGGGTTAAAAGATAGGTAAGTGCCCTCTAATATTTATATGGTATACTTCTACCTTAAATTTAATTATTAACAATCAATTTATATTTTGGTCATTTCCATGCCAGTCAAAAAAATAATAAACGAGGGTAAAGTACCCGTTAAAATTTATACCGATGAGATTGATGATTCAGCCTACCGGCAATTATGCAATATTTCGCAATTAGATATAATCCATTCTCATGTAGCTGCAATGCCTGATGTGCATTGTGGTATTGGTGCAACCGTCGGTTCCGTTATTCCCACTAAAAAGGCGATTATTCCAGCCGCGGTTGGGGTTGATATTGGCTGTGGTATGCAAGCAATTCGTTTATCCCTAAAAGCTTATCAATTACCTAATAATTTAAAAAATCTGCGTTTAGCCATTGAAGAAAAAGTCCCGGTTGGCTTTGATGCTCATGGCAGTGATGATATTCGCATTAACGCGTGTATGCCGTTTAAAAAAGGGATAGATGCCATATTAGAAACCCACCCCCAATTGCTCAAAATTGCTAAGAACATTGATAAAAAATGGATGAACCAGCTTGGTACGCTGGGCGGCGGGAACCACTTCATTGAATTATGCTTAGATGAACAGCAACATGTCTGGGTCATGCTCCATTCAGGCAGTCGTGGTATTGGTAATGCCATTGGCACTTATTTTATCGATTTAGCCAAAAAAGACATGGGCATTCACCTAAAAGATCTACCCGATAAAGATCTGGCTTATTTGCAAGAAGGTACCCAGCACTTTCAAGACTATGTAACAGCCGTCCAATGGGCACAAGATTATGCCTATGCTAATCGCCAAGAAATGATGAATATTATTTTAGAGGTACTTCGGGGTCATTTGCCTCCCTTTGCGATTGAAAAAGAAGCCATCAATTGCCACCACAATTATGTTGCCATTGAAACCCACTTTGGTGAATCGGTCTATGTGACTCGCAAAGGGGCTATTCGCGCAGAGAAAGGAGATTTAGGTATCATTCCAGGTAGCATGGGGGCTTGTTCCTATATTGTGAGGGGCAAGGGGAATAAAACGGCTTTTCATTCTTGTGCGCATGGGGCAGGGCGTCTTTTAAGCCGTAATGAGGCACGAAGGCGTTTTCAAACCAAAGATCTGATTGCCCAAACAAAGGGCGTAGAATGTCGCAAAGACAAACAAGTACTTGACGAAATACCTTCTGCTTATAAGAATATTGATACGGTGATGGAAAACCAAAGTGATTTGGTAGAAGTGCTCTATCAACTAAAACAGATCATTTGTATTAAGGGATAGCCTACGTGAAAATTTATTCACCTGTTTTCAAGCATAATGAGCCCATTCCAACTAAATATACTTGTGAAGGAGATGATATCTCCCCACCACTTAGTTGGGAAGATATCCCAAATGAAGCTAAAAGCTTAGTCTTAATTGTGGACGATCCCGATGCTCCAGATCCTGCTGCTCCTAAGCTAACCTGGGTTCATTGGATACTTTATAACCTGGATCCCAAAAGCAAAGGACTCAATGAACATACCAGCATCCCTCATGGTGCATCACCAGGGCTTACCAATTGGAACAAAACCAGCTATGGCGGACCTTGCCCCCCGATTGGCCGGCATCGTTATTTTCACAAGCTTTATGCGCTTGATATTGTGTTACCCGATTTGAAAAATCCGAGTAAAGAAGCGCTTCTTGCAGCCATGGAAAATCATGTGATTGCTAAAACTGAAATGATTGGTACCTATCAAAAACAATAGAGGCTTACTATGTACGTTACGATATTAGGTGCTTTGCTTGTGATTATGATATTTTTTGTTTTGATGCCTTGTTATTATGTTAACAAGGTTATTTTTAACAAAATGTTTTCCTATTTTATTTTTTTAACTTGTTGGTATTTAATTTACGCTATTTGTGAATTATTTGATCTTCCTTACTTTATGCTTGCCGCAGTTGCTATTGCAGCAGCGATTGCGTATGGGTTTGATTATTTAAGAAAGTCTAAGAAAATAGCGTTCATTAATCGGTATTTTGCGGAATGATATATTATTTTGTTACACTGCTTCCGCAGTTTTAGGTAATGTGAATTATTTCCTCCCCCCATGTAAGCATTCACGGCTAACGCCGTTTCATACTTACATGGGGGGGAAGAAGTTATCCCCTAGAGAGCCGCGGTAGCGGCGACACAAGATGCCACTGCTGTGTGCTGTGATTGCTCTCTATATATTTTCGCACACTCAACCGGCGAATAAGGCTCAAAATAACCTTCTATTTCTAATTGAGCTAGCCATTTGGCGGTAGCCGGCTGTAGCATAATATTTTTTAAAATATGCAATTTAATCGCAGAAGAACGTTCTGTTTCCATGGCGGTAAATAAAGCAACAAGCGCATCAAATGACAAGGGCCCCAACTGTTGCTCACAGCAAGCAACGATATTTTGTGCGCCCACGCGCAAAATATCTAAATAGCTTTTTATGCCATCATAAATAGCCAATTCGCTTTGCTTGGTTAAACGCTCGGGCGAAAATAAAGCCACACCCGTATTGTGATGAATAGCTTCATCTTTCAGAATATTCAATAAAGTGGCTTTTAAGCTTCCCCATTGGCAGCTTTTACCCAGCGTTTTGTAGTATGCGATCCCCCAGCCTTCTAATACGGTTTGAATCAGAAAATACAGCGTATTCACATCACAAACTTCTATCATATTAGAAATATGTTGAATAAACTTGCCTTGTGGAGTGACTCGTTGCGTAACATCAAGGTAGGGGGCAAGCCATGATAAATGTACTGCTTCATCGCTAGCAATCAGTCCATACATTTGCCTGATTTCGGTTGTTTCTCCCAGGGTAATCATCTTAGCACAATAGGCAAGTCCCGCTTTTTCGATAAAATAAGATTCGGTTAAGACAAAATTGTTGCACGATTTTACAATCTGGTGTTGTTTTGTCTCATCTAATTGTTGAAAAAGCTTACTATGCGGTAGGCCATATAAGGCGGCAGACCATGCAGGCAAGCTGCTATCAAAGGAAGGAGGCTCCGCTAATCGCCCTTTACGACGCAGGCTACCTTGTAATGTTTTATCCAGAGAGGGATTATCACCTTGATGAGGCAGATAGAGGCTATTGACGATTGAGTGCGACATAAGGATGATAGGCCTTTTGATTTTAAACTGTTTTTTAGTTTAGCTACTTTTTAATTTAATCATCAACTAACACTGGCCATAGTAATAATGAATCATAATATCTCTATCCGATCTGCAAAGTTGACTGACTGCCAAGTAATTTACGATATGGCTTATGAACTAGCCAAAATGCAAGAGTTGCTTCATCGCTTCTGCTTAACACTGCAAAGTTTACAAACGATGCTTACCGATCTCACAGAAGCAACCCAAACAATCGTTGCGGAACAAGAAGGAAAAGTGGTTGCCTTTGCGATGTATACCTTATTGAAAAATAATCGCCTTTATCATGATGGTTATGCGATGTATATCGATGAGCTTTATGTTTTACCTGAAAATCGCAATCAAGGAATAGGCAAGGGAATGTTTCAATATATTGGCAGTATCGCCCTGAAACACAATTGCAATCGATTGGAATGGTGGGTTGAACAAAATAATCAAGAAGCTTTTGCTTTTTATGAACATATCGGAGCGCGTGCGCTAACCGAATTTATGACTTTTCGCTTACAAAAACCTGCTTTAGAAACTTTCGTTACCCATATTTAACCTGCGATATGGGTAACGTTAGTTAATAGCTATTGCATATTAGTAGTTGTCATAACCACGTTGTGAGCTATCGTAAATAGCGCCACCTAATGCACCGACACCAGCACCAATTAAAGCGCCTTCACCTGCATGGCCTGAAATAGCACCAATAGCAGCACCACCAACGGTACCAATTGCCGCACCACTTAAAATGCTTTGTTCTGATTGCGTCATATTAGAACAGCCTACAAGTGAAACCATCGCAACAACAGGTATCAATTTAATTAAATGTTTCATTCCGTGTCCCTCCTTAAAAGACATCTACAAACATAGACAAAAATGAAACAGTTTCAGTGCATACACAACGAACAATATAATTAACGTGTTCCTGATACAAATCCTGCACGTTCGCTATAAGAAGCAACCCCACTTACAGCACAGCTAGATAAGCAAAAACATAAACAAATTAATAACATTGTAATAGGTGTCTTCAAATGACTAACCTTGTTTCATTAATGGTCTTTATGTTTTTTCGGCAGATAATGTAATTACGCAGAGGTGAAAATGTGCTCAGTGATTTTAATCAACTGAGCACACAAGGGAGAATTAACGGCGAGGAATAAACGTACGAGTATGCGTTGGCGCAAAAGAAGGTGTTCTTGTAGGAACAAATGTACGGGTATGCGATGGCGCAGCCGTATGTGTTCTTGTAGGCGTAAACGTACGAGAGACACCACCTGGTACGAAAGTACTGGTATGTGATGGCGCAGTAGGCGTTCTTACACCACCTGGTACAAACGTACTGGTATGTGTTGGACGATGTACACCACCTGGAACAAAGGTACGTGAGTGGGTTGGCCAAAGACCTGTAAAGGGTCGATAAATACTTGGCCAAAAACCAACAGTTACATTTGATCCGGCTGTAAAGTGAATCAAGCTAGCAAACGTTGCTGCAGCTACGAGGCTGTATAAAAAAGCTAAGCCAAAAGCAACCCCAAATGGGCCGCTTGCAAGGAGTAAAGAGGCGCCAAAAGTGGCTAATCCAATCCCCGCGAGTGTTGTTCTACTGATTGCCATAATAGCGCTCTCCTAATAAGGGTTTAGATTAATAACAATAGGTATCAACCATATCGCCCATGTACATACCGGTGTAGGGGTCAAATACAGGTGTTACCACTTGTTGGCAAACAGGCGCTGCATACACTGGGTATGAAGGATAAGAGTAATAAGTAGGGTAAGAAGCCAGAATACCAAGAGTCATTGCACCTAAGCCAAGACCAACACCAAGTAACAATGCATCGTTACCGCCAGAAATGGTGTTTAATTCAGTTGTTGTTAATTGACGCATAATTAATCCCCTTAATTTTTAATACAAAAGTCTAAGTTGTTCAGACGGTGCCAAAGTAACAAGCCTCAGAAAAACTATCAAGCGACTTTGCGCATGGCAGGATGAATGGCAAACACAAACAGACAGATGGTCGAACAAAGTCTTTACTTTGTGTGTTAGTTGTGAAACATATATCTAAATAAATTCTATTGTTTGTGTCGTTTGCAATAATATTTGCTGTAAAACAGCATGATCGGATATGACAACAGAGGTAGCCATGGGTGGCGTTATTTCTGGCGTCGATGTTGTTTGAGTGTGATTTTCATTATCAATTTGCAATGGATACATCGGCGATAAACTATCTGAATCGAATAATATATCTGAAATGACTAAGGGTTCTACCGTGCAAATAGGTTGTAGGTTAAGTTCGACTGGAATTTCCACTTCAAGCAAGTGCGTTAAAATTAAGGGTTTCGCTTCTGTAAAAGCAGAAGTTCCCATTGGACCCGAATTTTCTCCGGTCATCACATACCATGCATAAGTCATCATATGAGCAGGTAATTGAGCATAATTGGTATGATAAGCTTCAAGTTGGATCCAGCTGCCTTTTTGCGAGTTGATTTCATGGGTTCCAAATAAACACTCGCCGAGTACATTGCTTCTAAAAGCATATTGCGTATCAAGGGAGGCATGGCTAGAAGAATTGTCACGGTTAATTAAATGATCTTGAGCGAGATTGCTAAAGGTGTCATAACTTTGGCCTTTGTCAGGAATAAAGACGTAAGCACCATTTAAAAATTCCTTAAAAAATTGATGACGCGCTACTTCATTGTTAGGAGCAATAGAGTCAATATAAGACAGAAGCGCTGCATCTTGTGTTGACAAGCAGGTGGCTGTCAATTGATAAAATTGTTCTAAAAATATGTAAATTGAAGGCTTTTTCATTTAAACATCTCGCATAGATTCTGAGTAATTATATCAAAACGTTAAACGCTGCCAACAACACACATCTATTAGGGTATTTAAATAACTAATAATTAGATCTTTATTCTAAATTTGCTATCGTTTTAAAAGATGACCTATAGTGAATATGGTAATTAGTGCATATACACACGGAGGAGAACATGCTCACAGGACCCAAGCAGTTATTATCATCAATGATACAAACGGTTTTAAATCCGTTACGCAAAATTGGCACAGGATTAACTTACTATATGGGTGATTCTGGTAAAATCATACGTGACGGGGAAAAATTCATGTTCACTGAGTTGGCCGATCGTGCTGTAGCAAGTCAACAAGGACATTCTTCAACTTATTTAGGGCTACCATTTTTATCTCTTTACCATTTTCATATTTTTACGGGTGAAAATTTTGTAAAAGAAGCAGTCTCTTATGGGGAATATAGCGAAAAATTTCCAGGAAAATTTGATGCCAAAGCTCGGTCTCTGTTTGACCCTGTTAAGGAATTTTTAGGTGATCCAGCCATCGTTAATATGAATGGCAAAGAAGTAAAAGCTGAACGTTTTGGAATAAAAAATAATCTGTCGCAAGCAAGGGCCGTTAGTGCGGCGGCAAATGTCTTTGATAGAATGCTCAGCAATTGGGCTGAAGAGAAATCACTTAACCATATTATCTGCTATGCATGCACGCAAATTATTGCAAAAGCTTGGTACAATCTTGATGAAGTGCCAGAAGAATTAATCCCTTTATTAAAAACGGCTGAGTATTATGTTTTTAATCGAGATAAAGTCAGCGACCAAGACTTTGAAAACTTGCGCCAGCAAATTAAGGACTTGAATGATCGTGTCATTTCAGAGCAAGAAGAAAATATTAGAAAAGGGGAGAGCTATCTTACCTATCTTCAAGAAGCACGTGGTAAAAAAAGGCTTGCTGATCTGAATGCATTAGCAGGACTTGTTGTTGAAGGTAATATTACTACCGTTGTCACCGGAGCTTTGTTACAGATTGCGACCAATCAAGAATTACAAAATCGATTACGTGAAGAAATCAAATCCATCAATTTCGATATAGGAAGCCCTGAAGGCTATCAAAAGCTCAAAGAACTGCCACTGTTACATCAAGTTTATCTTGAAACCTTACGCTATTATTCACCCTCGCCTCCAATGGCACGATATGCTTCAAAAGCGGGTACTATCAATGGCGTCCACATCCCTGCACGTTCATATCTGTTTATCCCACTGCGTCGAGTCATGCATGATCCAAAACAATGGTCTCATCCAGAGATCTTTGATCCAAGTCGGCATGAAGCGGGCAGTCGACGACTTAATGAGTTTCCATTAACCCCATTTTCAACGGGGCCGCGGGTTTGCCCAGCTTCATTTGGTTTTGCTGAAGCCATGTTTAAAATCGCGATAGCCAAAATCATTATGAATAATGAATTAACATTAACCTCTCATGCGGATATTGAAACAATCCCGGTTGAGACCAAGGAACCTCGATTTAAGCAAACCTATTTTGTTAAGCTTAACAACCTTGCTCAGAAGGCAGAATCGCAAGCTGAGGTTGATCTGACGCCAACACAGGTTTTAAGGATGAGGGGGGCAACTTCATATAGTCCAAATACCTCAAGCTCATCGACCTTAGAAAACAATACAAAGATCGGTCCTACTCAACAACAAAAACAAGCCTACCGAGTTTAGAGAAGTCCTCTAAGAAGACAAGCCACGATATACCTATGATATATCGTGGTTTTTATCTGAAACATTATTCAGTTGGAAAGATACAAAACGTAATAAAACAACTCAAATCATGACGGTATCAGAGCTGACGATCGTCAAATGCTTACAAATGAAATGCCTATTTTCTGATTCGCCAACTTCGGCGGCGATGATTTCATGCTTTCAATTCAGTTTTTGAAACGATAAAAATACGATAATTGATGAATAATGAAAACTGTACACTTTTTATAGCCAATTTCCATGGTTATTACTTTCTGTTTTGCATGCACTTTAACCCATCTTCGCTAAAGCGATGCAGGTTCTAATTTTTGTTTTTTAAATCGTCTTGTTACTATTAAGAACAGTCGGGTATACTCAATTTTTCTTAAGCAAGAGACACCATTTTTCTAAAAAAGTGATGTTTGCAAAAAAAAATTTAAAAAAAATTAAAAATTTTTTGCCTCATGTTACGCTTAGCATAAGCGGCACATGAGTATCGCTAAGTCCTTGCAAAATCGAAAATTTTTTCGATTTAAACAAGAAAGCAAAACATGGACGACGCGCAAAAGGATGTGAAAATTAAAGTAGAAAAGGGATCCAGTCTGTATATTTATTTTATTTTTCTAAACTTCTGTGCTAGATTTTGGATAGTTACCCTAGTACTGAGGAGAACCTAAATGACAGTTCGTAAAAAGTCTGCAACGAAGAAGGCTACCAAGGCTAAAACCACCAAAAAGCGTAAAGTTGCTGCTAAAGTTGCTGCTAAAGTTGCTGCTCCTAAAGCACGCAAAACAGCAAAAAAACGCACGGTGAAAAAAGCAGCTGGTGCGAAGAAGAAAGTAGCAGCTAAGAAGCCAGCAGCTAAAAGAAAAACTGCTAAAAAGAAAGTAGCAGCTAAGAAGCCAGCGGCAAAAAGAAAAACCGCTAAAAGAAAAGTAGCTGCTAAAAAGAAACCAGCAGCGAAAAAGGTAGCAAAGGCTCGTAAAAGAAGAACAGTTAAGAAAGCGAAAGCTGCTTAATTATTCCTCTTAAAAACCGCGTTATGTCTTTGATATAACGCGGTTTTTTTATGCCTCAACCTCATTCACTTTCTATCCAGCTTGTAGGATATTTGCCATTGTTCTATTCAGCCATTTCTGTTTTTTGCTTAAAGTCTTGACGAATACCTTCCACTTCTTAACTATTGCTGAATAAGATCTCAGTGAATATTAAAAACGATCAAGCTACGTGCTACGAAACTTTTTTTGCTTTTGAGTGGTTGGCTTGGTAGGTGTTGGAGCATCCGAAAGCTTTATATCATTCTGAGATTGTTGACGACGATGCGTATGCGTAACAGGTTTTGCTCTCTTGCTGCTTTGCTGACTAAAATAATCTGCTAACATCGCATCCATCTCGGGAGTTTTGTCGGCACGTTGAGATAAAGACATATACAAATGGTGAATTGCTGAGGCAAGTGAGATTCTATCTTTAGCTTTATCCGCTAACATTTGGTTTATAAAAGGCATTCCTAATTCTAAGTCATGTTGAAACATGGTTCCTAATGCATATACATCGGATGCAAAAGAGAATTTTGCTTTCGCTTCTTTATCATCGCTATATTTTGCAGCTAAAATTTCTGGTGCTAAATAGAATTCTGTTCCTTTTGGATCGGCTGTAATTGATGTTTCGCCGGGAGGTAATTGGAGTGAAAACCCGAAATCAAAGGAGCTAATGGTAATCTGAGCTCCTTCAATATTCATCATAAAATTTTCCGGCTTAATGTCGCAGTGCAGTATGCGGTTCTCATGCAAAAAAGCGATAGCCTCTGCAGCTTTAATTGCGATGACAATACTCTCTGTTTTATCTAATTCTTTTTTGACTAACCGTTGACCAAAATAAAGACGATCATGCAGTTCTTCACCTTCTAAGAGTTTCATGACAGTATAAAGTTTATGTTCAGAAGGGCGACCTTTAAAATCTTTCCCATACTCACGTTGAGCCTCACCAATATAGTGCCCAACTATTTTCATAATCTCCGTTTCAGCCTTATTTTCTGCATTCGCTCCTACGCCTTCAATTTTGACGGCATAGTGCTCACCTTGCTTATTCATGATAAGTTTTACAAGACCATAATTTCCTTCACCCAAATAATGACCATTTTGCATGGCATAGATTTCTGAACCAATTTTGATAAAGGAATGATCTAGCCCAAATTTCTTTTTATCCAGTTTCGATAAATCAGCATTTTGTTCAAATATTTCCTCTGCTTTGTGCCATTCCGCAGCACTAACCTGCATTATTTTAGCATTTGGATCTTGGACAGGTCGGGCGAGATACGTTGATTGGATGAGTCCAATCAATTTGTCCTTTATGCCATAATCCTCAATAATGCCAAATTTGTCCCAGTCAACTTCGCCGCCTTCGGCAACATATTTAGCATTTTTCTTATTTTTAGAGAAAATTTCGATATTTTCAATGAGACTAAAGCGATCGGCGATTCCTGGATATAAGCTAATAGCCTTTAATAGTTCATCTAGGGTAACGGCTTCAGTAACACTGCGTTGAAACGCTTCTCGGCGTTTATGCTCATCGCTAATGACTAATTTAACGATCGTATCTTGTAACAAAGGACCTGCTAAGGATGGATACTGTTCCCAGTTTTGAAATTTTCCTTCATAAATTGCTAAGATATCTTCAGGCATTCGTGATAATTTAAACAGTTCAGATATCACTGCATTTGAACTGCCTAAATTCCCTAAAGCATCTATCAATAAGCCATTTCTATCAAATATATTCTTTAGATCTTCAATCGATTCAGCATTCGCAATCTCTTGCATTAAGCGGTCTTGATTTTTTTTGGCAGTAACGCTAGCCAGATGATAAATTGCCGCGTGCAATCCATATTTTTCAGGGCCAAATTTGGATGCCAAGTTGATGTCTTTATTCATTATTTTTTGCATGGTTGCAGGATTGCGCATCATAATCTTGAGAATTTCTATATAATAATCTACATCATCACCATGGATACCATGCCCTTTTAATTTATCCATTTGTTCCAACAAGGTTTCCAGAGAGTCTGTTGGGGATATTGTGAAGGTTTCTTTAATACTTGAGCTTGCTGGCGATTTCTCTTGATTCTTTCTTGATTGATTCAGGGTATAAAATTTCTCACGTATATCAAATTCTTCAGGAATAAATCGATCAACAAAATCAGCTTCGGATAATTTACTTTTATCCTCAATAAACGCGTTAAGATGTCTCTTAGCTGTACGTTGATAGCCAATCGAAATATATAAGCTGCTAGCCTCTGGTAATGATAACAACTCAAATAGTTCTTCAAGGGAGGCTATTTTTTGAATTTTATCTTTTAATTCATCATCAGTGTACATCATCTATTTCCTGAAAATGCAATGAAACTTTTTCAAGTTAGAGCAGACTCTAAGCGCTATAAGTTCCAAGAATTTGTGTAGTGTCATGATAAAAGGGTAAGTTATGGGTGGACATAAGAAAAAACTGGCTGAAATTGGCAAAACAAAAGGGAAAGGACGCGACCTTTTGCCAGCAAGTGATGCAGTGAAAAGTGCTATTGCCTATATGAAAGAAATAGAAAACTTCTTTTCAGAAAAATCCCACGGCCAGATCCCGATTTACCCTTTGCTTTGGCATAATTTGCAAGGTAAGCAACTGGATGGTCAACCAGCGATGATATCAGGTAGGTTATTTCATGAGACGAATTGTTTCATTAGACAAGATCTCGAAAAAGGTATTGATCAAAGAGAGTTAAAAGATGTTGCAGCAAGAGAAAAAAAACCAAATGGCGAAAAAAAGTACAACTTTGTTTCTGAAAGCATCGTAAAAAAAATGGATGCTTTGATCAAAAACAGAGATCCATCACAAATAGATGAAATACTTAACTCGGTGGTTCATGATATCGAGAATAACCCTGCTTGGATTCATTTCTGGCAAGAAAGAATAGGACTAGAAGGTGTTGATGTTGAGTTACAAACCAAAGTACTTCAGTCTTTAGTCTACAAGATGATGGGAGATTGCTATCAAAGCTATCTGGCTAAAAATGATGTTCCTGTAGAAGCTCAACGAACGGCAAGGAATTTTGTTAATGCCCTTAATGAAGCTGCGAAAACAGTGACACCATTAGCGCCTATTACAGAAGCAAAACGAACAACAACGTCGGTCCCAAGTTTTGCAACACCTGATGTGCCATCTATTGAACCAGCGATACAGCCACAAAATGAAGAGGGACCAAGGCAACGTCGAGCGCCAGCCTATTTAGCACTACCCGCTAGGACCACATCGTTAACTAGCAGTTCACAACCATCTATCCGTTCACAATCACCTAGCGTGCCAGAAACTAAGCCAACGAGAATCGGACGTGTAAAACAAATGGCACAAGAATATGAACGTAAAATAGAGGAGCAAAATGCAAAGCCGACCAGTCCTAAGAAAAGATAAAGAGAGATTGCCTTATCTTATTTGAAATGGGCAGCAGGCAAATCTGGGGCATTCATTCTGGGAATTAAATTACCTGGAATTTCTCCAAAATACTTAAATGTCTGCCAATTTTCTGCTGCTTCTTTGATTTCAGCTTCCGTTCGAGCAACAAAATTCCACCAAATCAATACTTCCTCTTTAAAGGGCTCTCCCCCCAGAATGAGCAAATGCGCATTTTGCGGCAAATTGATAGATAACTTATCTCTGCCATATCCTAGATATAAAAGATTATTAATATCAATGATCGAATTTTCAATAATGGCGCTTTCTTTTAACACTAAAACGCCATATTCAAAATCGGGGTTAAGTGGTAAGATGGTCTTTGCTGCGGCAACTGTGCGGATATCAAGTGCCATGGTAGGGGAATAAGTGTTGGTTGGTGCTACTTTGCCAAACAACTCGCCTGCTAATACGGTAATAGTTATTCCATCATGTTCCATAACAGGAAGAAATTCATAATGGGCAAAACCTGGGTCCATTTGTCTCACCATATCTGGTAAGGCTAACCATAGCTGAGCACCATGCAAGGTTTTATGAGTATCGATAATCGATTCTTCTGAATGAACAATACCGTTACCTGCCGTCATTAAATTTAATTGACCCGGATTAATGATTTGCTCACTGCCTAGGCTGTCTCGATGAGTAATTTTTCCTTCAATTAACCAAGTCACGGTTTGCAATCCAATATGAGGATGAGGCCCTACATTCATTCCTTTACTCTGATTTAAATTTAAAGGGCCAAAATGGTCGATAAAGCACCAAGCGCCAATCATTCGCCTTTGTCTGTGAGGCAAGGCACGTCTTATCATTAAATTGTCACCGAGCGTTGCATTACGTGTTGGCAATAATTGCTCAATGGGTTGATGAGGCAATGGCGGACAATCTTTTGAATCAGAGAGTTGGCATTTGAGGTAGAGATCGCTCATGTCAGTTTTCCATCGTTCATAATGCTATTATGAATATAACATAAGCTTTGATTCTGGGTTGAAGATGGATAATAAAACAGATAATGCAACAATAACGGTGAGTAGTTCTGAAAAAGGAAAATATGCTCAGGATATCATTATTGGGCAACACTTACTGGTAGGTGATGAACCTGTTGCAGTTGGGGGAAATGATTTAGGCCCCTCTCCCTATGATTATTTACTTGCCGCCTTGGGTACTTGTACCTCAATGACTTTACGAATGTTTGCCGATCTTAAGAAAATCCCACTAGAAAAAGTCTCAGTCAAACTACAACACGAAAAAAAGTATGCAACCGATTGTGCTGAGTGTGAGAATAGCACAGCTAAAATCGACCATATTGAACGAAGTATTACCTTAACGGGTAATCTTTCACAAGAACAGCGTGAAAAATTACTTGAAATTGCTAATAAATGTCCTGTGCATCGTACGTTGACGTCAAAAATAATCATCACCACAAAATTGAATGATAACTGAATATAAATATAGATAAATAGAGATTTTCTTGAATGGCTTATAAATAAGGTCTATGACTATCAAACAGATTGAGAATAAAAGGGGTCATTAGCATGCGAAATGTAAAACATATTAAAAGTGCAAAGCGCAGTGAAAAGAGTAATGCCTTAGCGACACCCACCGATTTGGGGGAAAAGTCACGTACGGCCATTTCCAAAAGTTTGAATCCTTTAATTGCTGATATTTTTGCATTATATGTTAAAACTAAAAATTTCCATTGGCATGTATCAGGTAGTCATTACCGTGATTACCATTTACTGTTTGATGAACACGCAGAGCAAATTTTTGCAATGACGGATGTATTGGCTGAGCGTGTCCGCAAGTTAGGGGGTACTACCATTCGTTCAATTGGGCATATAAACCAATTAACCAGTATAAACGATGATGATGATACCTTTGTCGAAGCAAAAGAGATGATTAGACGCTTAATGAATGATAATAAATCATTATTATCTCATATGCGCCAAACACATAAAATTTGCAGCGATCATCATGATGTTGCAACAACCAGTATTTTAGAAGTATTCATTGATGAAACAGAGCGTCGCATTTGGTTTTTATTCGAAACTCAAGCTGGATAATATTTAATAATCCACATTAAATAAAGCTATTTTGTTCTAATAACTGACACTCATCTTGATCTAAATCTATTTGGTCGTCTATAGAACAAACTCATTTGAGTTTCATTTTCATCCTCTTTAAAATTAATTTTTTTTATGAGAGGATGATTTTATGCTTAATTCAATTTATGATTTTGTAAAGAGTATTGCTTTTACTCCTATACTAGAACCTATTTATAAGACTGTTCAAATTCCATCTGTTACAACTGTTTGTAAGCCCATTTTAGAAACCATTAAAAACTGTAGTTGGTTTGGATTGGTTTGTGAAGAAGTCATTAAGGAAACAGGGAATCGTTGTACAGCCAAGCAACAATTTCAAGAATATTCTGAATTTGCTGGCTATAAAGAAGTTGGCAGTGAATTTAATCCCTATTTCTTGGCCACAACAGCTGCTATTGCAGGTGCTGTAACTGCCACTGCTGCACTAGCAGGCGGTTATTATTGGTATCAAAAAAGAAATGCATCTAATAAAAAAGCTTTGATTGATTTGGTTGATGTGAAAATCGAACCCAAAAATGAAGAGGGTTCATATTGGCGTGAACGACATGCCTTAGAAGCTTCAAAAATTGAATCTAAAAAAGCTGCACGACTTCATTAATACAAAGCCCTCATTAATACTATCTACTTTTTCAGGATAGCTGTTGGTGAGGGCTTTGCAATCACCTGATTACTTCAACAATGTAATTTAGACTACATATGTAGTATTGAATCGTTGAATTTGAAGTAGGTGTACATAACATGATAACGGGTAGTAGTGAAGATAAAAAACGCCGATTACAAGAAATTCATCAAATGGGACGAAAAAGTTACGATTTAGTTCCCGCATCACAAGCCGTCAAAAGTGCCATACAACATATCGTAGAAATAGAGAAATTTTTCCAGAAAAAATCCCATAACCAGGCAGCCGTCTATCCACTTCTTGCTGCGGCATTAAATGGTTATCAAGATGACAGCCAACCCAACATGATATCAGGTAGATTATTTTATAACCTTTCTTGCTTTGTACAAAAAGATGAAAGCAAAAATATTATGGAAAAAGCTAACAAGGAATTTAGCACGAATAATGCTAAAAAATATAATTTCGTTTCTGAAGAGATGCTTGAAAATTTTGCTGATATGTTAAAAACCAAAGATATTACCAAGGTTGACGGCATTATTGATTCGATTGTTAAAGATATTGATAGTAATCCAGCGTGGATTCAATTTTGGCAAAAAAGAGTTGGGACCGAAGGTGTCGATAATGCACTTATTAATAAAGTAACCCAAGCTCTTGTCTATAAAATGACAGGTGCCTGTCATGAAGCTTATGTTAAAAGGTTTCAACCTTCTTATGACGAGCAGTTAGCAGACACCCGATTTATTCGAGCATTTAAAACGTCAGCATTGCAGGTTAATACCTCATTAGATGTTGAAAATTTATTAAAGAGCAAGATGAAACAAGACGAAAAGGATGCAAAATCCTTACTAAAGAGACTTAATCAATTAGCAAGCACCTCAACCCAAGAAGCACACCCAATTGAAGAACCTACCATATCAAACCTACCGTCACCGATTGCGACTCAATTTACCCATTCTCAAGCCTCTTCCTCGCAACCCTCGAGTCACACCTCTTCGAGCGGTAAGGTTAAAAAAATGGTTGAGGAGTATCAAGATAAGCATATTAGGCCAAAGTAGCAAACAAATCGCAGCCATGGTTTTGAGCAAATGAAGAAAAATGCTCTGCAAAGATGTCTGTAATTTTTTGGGTTAATTCATGTCCTGATAACCATTCCTTTAAACAAGAAGGCGAGAGGGTAGCAGCACTGACGCCGATATTAGCAGCATGAGTGACATCGCTTATGCTTTGGATACTCGCTATCATTAACTTAGTTTGGAAGCCATATTGTTCTTTCATCGACCGCAATAATGATATTTCCGTATGAGCATCAATATCGTGAAGATTCATTTGCGATAAATAGGGAGCAACATATTGGACTCCAATTTTTGCTACTAACAAAAACTGCTCCGCAATATATTTCCAAATGGGATCCGCATGCGAAACATACCATCTAGTTCTTGCTGAATCTCACTTATATCAGATACATTATGTGTTTGACACGATGCAATATGGAAGTAACATTATGCAACAATTAAGTTTGGATTCGCTCGTACAGGTTTCAGGTGGGAAATGTCAAGAAATTTTCGAAATGCAAGCACCACTTGTTCATTTAAATATTTTTCTTAATTATCTTACTTCAATTGAACAAGGTACGTTTGATGCCTCACAATTTCTGCAAGCATTAATTGATGACGGTTTAGATCCGAACCAATTATCCTTAAAGATGACTTTATACTGCGGCTTAACAGATTAGTCGTTAAAACTTACCCCTGCGTAAGCAGGGGGATTGGAGCAATGACTCGAGCGATATTATTTAAATGAAACGGTAATTTTTTTAACTTCCGCTGTTTCCTCTGGCAGAATTTCTTTTGGTTTTGTCGATTGCACTCTAAAATGAAATGTATTTGCTAATGCTTTTCGTCTATATTGGTCATAGTAGTTAACATGCTTCGCGCAATATGCTACAGAAAAACGATCTAATAAATCCTTTATAATGGAAAATTCTGCAGCATATTTATCATAAATTTCAAAAAAGGATAAATGAGGTATCCTTGGTTCTGATTTTAAGGAAACAAGGAAATCACATAGATCGGTATAAAAAGCTAAATTTTCCTCATCACCTAAATTAGACTCTAAATCAAAATCTATAGCCGTTTTTTTTAGTTCCTCAGCATTTGAAATGGCTTCTTGTAATAGTCTTTTATTTTTAGCAATTGATAATTTAAGTATACGATACATCAAAAGTAAGTTGCCTGATTTGTTACAACGAAAGCGTGTATGCTAACATTGTTTTGTAGGGTATACCACCCATTTCTATTGTTTTAAAACAAATGAATGATTTACTTTGAATTATCTATTTGTTAGTCTGCTTTCCTTTTGTAAAGTCTCATCTCAAGAGTGTTAAATGAAGCCAGGTATAGACATTGAAGAATCACCCGACATTATCTTAAACGGCGTCAGAGTTCCGCCCGAAATATTAGGGCATATATTCGAACATGTTGGTGAAGCCCGCTTTGTAGGCTCACACTCTTTAATGACCGTCTGCAAGGCTTGGAATCCAGCTTTTAATCTTGCTGTTACGGGTGAGAAATTTGCTCGAAAAGGCAGAAAGGCTACGAGTGTGCTTAAGGATTGCCAACAAAACTTAACCAATGCCATTTTTATATTATCAGATAAAAAAACTCGCTCTCATTTGCGAATATCCGAGATATTTAAGGTTGCTTTTCGCCATAAAGAATTTGCACATGCCATTTGGAAAAGTGCTCAGATCAATGGGAGCAACGTCACTGAAATTATAAAATATTTGCCTTTACTGTGTGAACATAAAGAAGTTGCAGAAGAAATTTATCGTTATGGTGAGGATTATAGTGATTCTTTATTTATGTATTATGCTGCAATTCACCATTTGCACCTTGCAAAAAAACTGTTTAAAGACGATATTGTTCGCCAAAACCTCACGACTCAAGAGTTATTAGCACTCGGTAGCGCACATCTTGAAATAACTAAACGTATTTTGGCCGATCCACACTTAATGCTTACGTTAACCAACGCTTCCTCAGCTTTACGAAAATTATGTGTTGCCCATTCAAAAATTGCAACATACGTCTTAGCTAATCCTGTTTTAAACGCCACGCTAAATGGAAAATCGTTAGCCATCATCGGAGCTGCTCATTTAGATGCGGCTAGAGCTATTTGGGAAAGTCACAGTTTAAAGGAACGCCTTGGCAATGAACATTTAATGACTATTAGTCTTGCCCATGCTGAAATTGCTCATGATCTATTCGCTGACCTTAGTGCTGCGCAACAAAGTTCTCTCATAACAGCGCATATTGAAATTGCGAGAAAACAGTTAGCAACAGTCCGTTCTATTGAAGGAAAGGATGAAAAACGTGCATTATTACGTACCGTTATGCATTCTCATCCGGAAATTGACATAGAAATCTGGTCTAATATTTACTTCCAAGAAACATTAGAAGTTGACGACCTGGTCTCATTAGGTTTATCTCATGAACGAATTGCACGAAGTGTTTGGAACAACAAGCAATTGCTGAGTCAATTAACGGATGAACAGCAAATGGCATTAGGTGAAAGACACCTCTGTATCGCTGAGGCCATTGTAAAAGAAAAACCTGCGTTACGCAAAAAGTCTCTTGCTCTCCTAGGTATCGCTCACGAAAAAATTGCCAATCAGATTTGGGAAAATGAAGCATTAATCAAAGAATTAAGCATGGATGAACTATTTGAATTAAGTATCCATGAAGCCATTGCCCTTGGTATTTGGCAAAGTGATTCATTACGAAGTACTGCTACGGATGAACAAATTAGAGAAATCGCTAACAATAATATAATGATTGCAAGAGAAATCGTTGCCGATAATGCACTGTGCAAAAAACTATCTGGCGAACAGCTTTGCACCTTAGCAATTGCTGACATTGAAATTGCATATTTGGTATTTGAGCGTTATTTACAAGGTAAAGTGGACTTAGATATCGTTTTAATTGCGGAAAAACATCAAGCGATTGCATTAAAACTGATGAAAACGGATGAATTAATCGATGCATTAGAGTCTAGTCAACTGCAAGCATTAGGCGTCGCTCATGCAGATGTTGCCCATTTAATTTTATCTGATGAAGAATTAAGAGAGTTGCTAGATGAGGATGAGCTAACTGAAATTATTATAGCGCAACCAGCAGTGATTTTGTCTATTTTGCAGGATATTTTAGCTAATCAAGCATTTAATGATTTACCTGATGATGCTTTTTTAAATCTTGTTAAACGACAATGTGACATTTTTAGTTTACCCACAACGAAACATATTGTTCGGCAAATGATAGACGATGCACTTCCAGAAAACCGAGTGCATTTAAAAGGGAAGCTATACGAAAATAAATTATCTCTTAATATCGTTAGAGCAATTTTTAAATTATCAGAAGTGAATTTTCCGCTAAACAAGCCGTTTGTTGCAGATTCTGTGATACCGCAGAGAAGTTTTTTTCCTTGTATTTTGATGTAGCCTATTACAGGCTGTAGCATTTTGGTCTGTGGCACATCGTCTTTTCTACTTCCCGCGGCTTGGCTGCGGGATCCATATTTCATCAATCGATGCTGCGACAAGCAGCGTTCTAATTAACCAAGTCAGCATTTATCCTATTGTGCAAGCATCAGCTCATGATAAAATTTTCATCATTTTATTTACCAGTTGTATTGTCGGGAGATAAAGATGCTGCAAATGAAGGATATTAATTGGTATTCCCTACTTGATACGTTACTTGGCGAACTTAATGTTGAATATAGGCTTGAGGCTTCAGACAATCATATTGCAATTGAAGCCTCTCCTGAAAATTTAACGTTAATTAACAGTCAACTAGAAAAAGCTTTTAATGATCTCAGTAGCGTACTACCTTATACCGTTGAGGCAGCTCCACTGGTAGAAACGGTTCCAGAAGCCATGTCGACCTTTAAAGCACTGTTAGGCGATGAGCGTTTTACCGATCTCACCATTAATCCAGACGAACTTTTTAATATAAAAAGAGGTGCCCAAGTTAAAGATGGAGTACTTTATTCCAAAGCAACTTACAGTCAAAGAACCATTTCTGTATGGACTGATGCTATCAATGCACTGATTGCAGACTTAAAACCAATTTCTAAAGAAGCTTTAAGAGAAAAATGGAAAGATAAATCTCCCATTTCTCGCCTTGATCTTGCAAAAACTCAAGATGACATAGACTATACCGACATTGTAAAACAAAATTTTGGTTTGCAGAAAAGTGCAGATAATAAAGTAAGCGTTTTTTTTAATTTTCGTCAACTATGGCAAGATCTCTTTGTTCCTGAACTTGCGAGTAAAAGCAAAGTCGTGAGTGCGCCCCTTATCAATACTGCGCTTAAAACCAATCAGATTGTCATACATAAAGCGCAATTATTAGATTATCTTCGTCAAGAACTCCATAGTGATATGTTATGGCGTATTTTTCAAACAGATCAGGGACCCGTTGCAACGCCCCTATACTTAGATACAACAACTCATGTGCGTCGACAAACCAAAGTCTCTATCATCATTGATCGCAGCGGTAGCATGAAAGGGTGTTTTGAGGAGCTCACCACCAAAGTGTTGGGGTTCATTGAAAAGCTGGAACCCAATACGCGAGTCAATATTTTATTTTTTGATGATACCATTGGTCCTAGACAAGCATTTTTAGCCCATGATTTACCAGCAATTACAAACTTTGTGAAAAGCTTAAAACCCAACGGCCAAACCTATCTATATCAAGCCTTAAAAGCTGAATTTGATAACTTATTGAAAGATGCAGCAATAGGGGACAACACCGCTATTCTTTTAGTAACAGATGGGCAAGAGTCTTCAAGAAACTATTCTGATAAAATCGATAACATTTTGGCTATTCAAACAAAATTCAAAGAAAGGGAAATCAATCCGCCTAAAATATTTACGATTGGAATTGGTGCTGATAATGCAATACAAAAACTAGATCCTCGTTTAAGTAGTGAACGACTTATTATTAATAATGTTGCTGAATTCAAAAAAGTACACCAATATATTCAACAGATCCAAAATCCTACTCGCGATCAAGAATTGATTGTCACGCCTAAACCAAACGCTGTTGTTGGGGTAAATGTTGCGGTTGAACAACATGGCAATATCATCGCCCCCGATGTTTATTTTAGCCTTGAGCACCATTCTATGGGAGTTATCCAAAGCAACAAAAAACTTATTATTAAGTTAAAGTCTAATATTCCTCAGGGAAACATACATGATACTGTAAAACGTATTCTCGCATTAGCACGCGATGCGGTGGTGAGCAAACCTTATCATACCCTAAAAAATGAATTAACCACGATCAAAGCTAAAGTTGCTGCATCAAGTCTTGCCGCTCAAGGAGAATATCCAAAAAGCATTTTAGACGATTTGATTCAATTGCTTGAAACTGACTATATTCAAATGGCCGACCAATCACATCAGAAACTGATAAAAACAGCCCAACATCAAAGAAGTTATGTTGAACACGCTATACCAGCTACACCAACATTTTCAATGGATTATACCTCATCAACCGATGGAACATCGATACCCTATACAGGTGCTTGGCAACGAATGTCTCCACCACAATATAATATTGCTGGGAAATTAATTTCATCTCATGATAAACCAACAGAAGAAGCATTATCCTCTTTAGTGCGTATATCTACCAGGATTGAAAGCAAACAAAATCAGATGACTGTTCAGGCTTTTGATCAAGATCAAAAAGAACAAAGTCGATTATATGCATTTTGTACACCACAGCTCGATGACGCAGAACCTCCTTTTTTATTTTGCCAAGGCGATAGTTTTCAATCCTTTGTGTTTCCTAATGGGGAACATCCTGATATGGCAGGGGATAATTATCATTTTAATCAATGTCGTCCTGTAGATTATTATGGTAAACCTTCTGTTGTTTGCCCAGGCGAGAAATCCACCGTTGTGTTGACTCCCAAGCTCCGAGAGCGACCTTTTGAAAACCTAGGTGGCAATATCGCACTTGGGGCAGTACTGTTATATTGGGCAAAATCACTCTATCAGGCATTCACTACCCCAACACAACCCAAAACGTATTTTACCGATAAAGCGGTATTTAAAAAGAAAGTAAAAGAGCTGCGGTCTTTTTTAGAAGCTACTAAAAAGAAAATTCAAGCAAAGCAACCTTTTGATGGTGATAATTTTCATTTGCTTGAATTAGAAGATTATGCCGAAGATGTCAAAAGACTAGAAAAGCGTTTTTCAAAAGACGTTTTGGAAGAAGCCCAGCTAGATGAACTCTATCAAGAAATCAAAGATTTTAAAGATTCAATGCACAAGCTTTGCGATAAACTATCTAAAGCAACTACAAAAGCACCCAAACCAATAACACCTCAATTCAAGCTTGAAACACAAAAAGATTGGGGAGCGTTGCTGTTGCCAAAAAGCACGAGTACTAGAATCGGTGTTGATACGAGCCTGCCTAAAATAAAGCTTTAAAAGGAAAAGGGGCAGGGGCAGGTATTAAAATAGTATTGTTGAAATGCTTTCAGGCTAAAGTTCGGCCATCGGTATACTTATATCATTCGAACAATTCGCTTAGCATGAATCCATTCTGTTCGAACTTATACCGCATGTCAGGAAAATTCCTACAAGCGTAAGGATTGGTTAGACTTTAAGGGGCAAAAAAATAGACACTAACGGCAATTCTATAATTTGTACCGTTAGGAAATAACCATGATTACAAGCCCAAAGACAAATGCCCGTGCTGAAGAATTAGCGAAATCTAAAGGTTACACATTAGAACATTCGAAAATAATCAATGCTGATAATACTTATAAAACGAATATGGGTACGATGGCACATGCAAAAAGATGCCCTCTAGGGGAAGGCCAAAATGCATCCATTTTCTTAGCTCAAAATCTGACAACTGGTGAATTCTTAGCCGTTAAAAAGTATGACAAATCTCGTGCTAAAGAAAGCTATCATGTCGATGATACTAAACAGATCGAAATTGAACAAACAGTTTTAAATATTCTCGATATGAATCGAGGAACGTATAAAGTTAATGCAAATGAATTGCATGTTTATATGCCTTATATTGATGGTGTTGATTTAGAAAAAGCCAAAGCAAATGAAATCGGTGATTTCAGTGATGCATTGCGCTATGCACAACTAGCCACTGAGAAATTATTAAAATTGCATAAAGCTAATTTTATTCATGCTGATTTACATGCCGGCAATGTCATGATTTGTCCTCAAAGCAAAATGCTCCATTTCGTTGACTTTGAAAAATGCAAATATATGGAACCAGAGACTCAAGAGTTAGAAATTTGGGGAAAACCAAACTTTTTGCCACAACGAGCCTATGACAAGGCACGCCCTAAAAATACCTCTGGCGGCGATCCTATGATAGTTCCAGTGAATAAAGAAACGGATAGATATGGTTTAGGTATGACCTTATATACCATGTTTTCAAAAGTATTAGGCGAAGGAACGCTTTCAATCGATAACGATGGTAAAATTGAATTAAAGAAGATCCCTAATGGTATGTCGAAAGACACGTTAAATGAGCTTGTAAATAATCTACATACATTAACACGACCAGGTAGTGGAGATTTGGAAAATATTGCTTCTGTGTTTAAAGCACTCAAAAATAGCCATGCATTTCAACCACTCATGCAAAATAACTATTTACCATCCTCTATAGGTAGTAAAACACCATCACCACAAACGGTTTCAAATCAACAAATCATAGGCACTCAAGCTATTGGTGCTAAGTATCATTTTACTAACGATGATCCCGTTATTGAACAAGCAAAACTAATGTTAGAGATGGGCTCTAAGATAGTCAAATTTTCTGTGGATGATAAAAAGCAGCTAGAAAAATTACAAGAGATGCCTTTTTCTACTTACTTCATGTGGTGGCGTTCCGATAGCAATAAAGTCAATTTATCTGAGAATGATAAGAAAGCAGAATATGATGCAACTTATAACTTTGTAAAAGAATTACTTCTCAAGAATGCGAAAGACGAAAAGACTTTCTATATAGGTCATTGGGAAGGGGATTGGTACCTATTGCCAGATTATGATGCAAGTAAAAATCCAAGCCCTGAAAGAATTCAAGGTATGATTGATTGGTTAAATGTCAGACAAAAGGCGGTAGATGATGCTCGTAGAGATTTTGGTTCTAAGAGCTTATCGAAAGTTTATCACTACACAGAAGTAAACCGTGTCAGAGACGCCATGGATAAAGGGATGAATAGACTGGTAAATTCTGTAATACCAAAGACCAATGTAGATTGTGTGTCATATTCTAGCTATGACGTGCAATATGAATCCCAAAACACCATTAATAAGTCGATAAAATATATTGAGGAAAAATTACTCCCCAAACCTGGGATTAACGGTCCCCGAGTATTTGTCGGTGAATTTGGCGCGCCTGCAAGAGATGTTAACTTTGATCCTATAAAGCACGAAGAAGTTAACCGTAAGATTGCAGTCAAATTTTTAAAGAGTGGTGTTCCTTATATACTCTATTGGCAAATGTACAATAATGAAATTGAAAAAAATCAACAAGCTGGCTTTTGGTTAGTTAATGATAAAAATCAAAAACAACCTTTGTATAATACGTTTAAAGGACTTTACAAAGCACAAGAAGGCTTTAAAAACGTTAGGGAGCAATCGATATCGTGGCTGGAAAATATGGAATATGGAAAAAAAGAAAAAATGAGAATGTGAAGGAAAAGGGGGCAGGTATACCTGCTGGGGTATCCCCACGAAATATTACTAGATAGTATCGTCATTGCGAGCAGAAGCCGCTGTAATAGGTTGAAAAAACACCAAAATTACACGGCTGAAGCGAAGCAATCCATGTGAATATATTTCTTACGGAACTCTGTTTCACAAATTTTTCCAGTTTAATCTAAGATTGGATTGGTTAATCTGTTTGGGAGCAATAAACTGTGAAAAAATACATCCAAATAATGAGTGTAAGTGCCATTTTAAGCTTATCATCATTTATACCCTTATCTCATGCCAATGAGAGTGTGCCACAAAATACCCAGCTCCAATTAGCTGCCTCTTTTGCAGATTACTCCTATGAAGGTGAACCCACGCGCGATGGAGGATGCTGTAAAGCAAAGCAGGAAAATGTTCGTCACAAAGCGTATCATAAGCACCATCACAAACATCATCATAAACACCATCATAAAAAACATAAAAAACAATCTCACAAACATCATCACAAGTCTAAAAAATCATGTGGTTGCCAAGGTGGCTAAAGGCATACTTGGCCTTAATAAATGTATATACATGCATTAAGTCAACACTAGGTTACATTTAGTGTAACTTAGTGTTGGCCACTAGATGGTGTTGCAATATTTTCCCACGGCTTACACCTCAATTTAACATCAGAGCAAACGAAACGAACAATCCATTCAAGCGCAGCCATCGTATGAATCAAGTGAATAGCAAGCGCATAAAGCTCGGTGACATTGACAAAGACAATAGCGTAGACAATCCGCTGTTGGGGCAACCGCAAATAAAGAAAAGATGCGCATTTAAATAAAATTTACCCAAATATCAAATTGCATAGAATAACTGTTCTATGCAATTATGGGTGATAGAATGTAGTCTCTCATCGGCCCAGGCTCCATTATTAATAGAAACCCGAATGCTAATAGCTGAATAGTCTTGGCAGTATTATGATAAGCATCTCTTTTATTTATTGAGCCACTGAGTTTTAAAGTTAGTTTGTTACTATATAAGTCATTCATTCATGAACATCGATTTGAGCGGTTTACTGACCGGTTATTTAGCAAGTATCAGTTTAATCATGGCAATTGGCGTACAAAATGCCTTTGTCCTTAAACAAGGCTTAAAACGCCAACATTTATTCCTGACGGCTTTCACTTGCTCGTTATGCGATTCTTTGTTGATTGTTATGGGTGTTTTAGGGATTGAAGTCTTAACCAACGACTACCCGGTCCTCACCCAAATTTTACAATGGGGAGGCGCATTGTTTTTGGTAGGCTATGGACTGCGTTCATTCTGGAGTGTTTTTCATCCCCATATTCTAGTTGCATCTCTTGAATCACCGGGTAAATCTACCAAGATGGCAACTTTGCTTGCATTACTTGGCTTCACATTCTTAAACCCTCACACTTATGTAGATACTTTTTTGCTGCTTGGCACCATTGGTGCTGAGCAAGAGCCTCATGAGCAGATCTTTTTTATGATCGGTGCGATTGCGGCTTCTGCTACCTGGTTTTTCTCTTTGACCTATGGTGCTAGCAAACTTAGCCCATTGTTTAAAAATCCACGCGCTTGGCAAATATTGGATACGCTGATGGGATGTATCATGATTGGGATTGCGATAGGACTTGTCATATAAACAAAAAGGCCAATCATTTAGCAGACTAATCGCCTTTTTTTATGTAAGCTCGCAAGGAACTTTTCAGTATGATTATAATTAACTCCTGGGCACCGCTTACCAACCCTGATTTGAGTGTCATAAATAGGTGTCAGGGGTTTAACCTTGGAATCTTTAGGTTTTGCAATTCTAATCTTAGGAAGAATATGCCTGCAAGCTAAGTAAAACACTTTTTCTCTGCCATATTTTTTAATATTTTCTTTAACTGCTGCCATTGAACCATAATGAATCTGCATGATAATACTTTTTAGTATCCAACCTTCATCATGCATTTTTTGATTACCTAATACCTTTAATAGTGCTTTTAAGTTTAAGATCTCTAATTTTATTCCATTATCACTTAGGTATATCTTTGCATAAGGCATACCACTTTTATTTGATCTTAAAATTAACTCATAATTGTCTTTTTTGTAGGGCAAACAGGCAGGAACCAATTTTAAAATTTGCTCTGCACGATGTTGAGAATCATATTGATAGCCATTTTTAGAGGTATAATATAAATCATTATTCTTTAATGCTTCTTGATTTAAATTGGATTTGCATAAAAAACTTGCTAACTTTGCTAAGTTGAATATTTCAATTTGTGGTACAGTATTATTGGTTATGACGCGAGCGAGAATTGGTGCATCTTGATCTTGAGAAATATTCGTGTCATATAAATCTGTTGTAACACCATAAGGAATACTCGTTAGTAATTGTGAACTTGCGACAGCATGTCCTTTCAATAAAGCAGAAGTGTTTACCTGGCGTCCTTTATCAGCTACGCTGCTGGTTGGATCAATTGCGCGGTTATAAGCTCTAGAAGGAACAAGCGTCGCATCATTCAAACAGGCTACCGCCGAAATGGTTTTATTATTATTTTCTAATAATGTACGATGCCACCCTTCTAATGAAACGCAGTCCAAAATAATATTGGGTCTACCCTGCGTTAAGGATGTTAACCTATCTTGTACCAGCTCTTTGATTGAAAAGGCTGTATCTTGTGTACGAGTGAGCACTTGGTCAGTTACAATGCTTTCGTGTGCATCGTCTAATATTACCCCTCGATAATCATCGGTTGCGAGTATCGCGAAATCGAGTTTATCACCTTGAATTAATTTTTTAGTGATTGAACTCTTTCCGCTTCCTGCCGCGCCAAGAATCGAATAATCAATATTTTCACCTTTTGCTAAAATAGTTTTTGGCTGAATCCCAAGTGCGGCAAATAGGTCTGAATGAAGTTGTAGTTCTTGTTTTAATACAGCATGCGTGATTGCTTTTCTAGCTCTTAAAATTTCTAATAACATGAATTTTTTTGCAAGAGATGAATATTCAAGATCAGATTCTTTGATATCAGGATAGACTTTTTTCAATTGATTAGTAGCTAACTCGCAAACAGAATCAATTTTTTCCATGAGCTTTATCGTTATTGTCTCATTTATTCTATCTATGAAGCTTGTATCTTTTTCTAATATTTTTCGATATAACATTTGAACCGCAGCATTTAAATCTTCTACGGGCATCTTGTAAAACGAAACCAAATCTGCTGCCAGGTTGAGTTTTAGTGCATTATTGACCGTGGGGCACACAAAATCAGTTAACCAAGCTTCTTTAGTTGTTTTGGCTATATCGATGATAACGTCTGGGTTTAATCCACTATAATTTGTTTGTAACAGTCTATTATGTTGCTTTTGAATTGAAATCGTATTTGAATCCCAGTCTACAACTGGTTTCAATGCTGCAATATGTCTTTGATGGTAGGCAGGATTTGAACCTTGAGACAAGATCTCTTCACGCTTTTTGCGCAGTTCATCTATATTGATATCATTTTTGAAATTAGAAAACAGCATGATTATCCCCATTTTTTATTATTCATAATTTCCTGTTTAAGCAAGGAATTATCTTTTATTTTTATAAATTGATATCATTTTAGCTATTTTTAGCTTAGAAGCTGTAGCAAAAATATATGAATAGCAGATATTGTCAGATGAAAGGAGGCGAATGTGATTGGAGTTATCTTGGTTCGAATTTTTTCAGCATAAAAGACAGAGTGTTTGCGTGCACTCTGTCTTTATTGGCTTATTGTATATAATATTTTTTACTTTCCTTAATACCGCATGCGGCACCAATGCAACATCCCACCATCCCCATAAAGAAAATGAAAAAAGTCACCAAGGCTGCATACCCTGCATTATTAACGGTAGAAGTGGATACATGCTGTCCTGCTTCAGTCGCTGCCGGTAAATGAATAAATAACAATGTTAAAATGGTTGAAACCACCGCATCAGGCATTAAAGATAGCAAAACAATGCTGACAATAAGATAAAGCGACCAGATCACAAAGCCATGTAATAGACCATTCGCTACATTAAAAGAATACTCTCCATGGAGCTGCCTCCCCCCTATCCAACCAGCTACATACAATGTCATGTAGCTACCCACAACCATCCACGCAACCGTACCAAAAGTCAGTGCAAGCATTTCTTCTTGTCCACGTTTAAACAGTATTAAACCAACAGCGATTGTTAAAAAATTAAAAAGAAAGGTAATACCAACAGCGCTGATAGTGCCTACCGTAACGGCTTTCCAATAAATGTGTTTTGTTCTTTCTTTTACAGTGGTTAAAGGGATTGTATTGTCGTTCATTGCTTTATTTCCTTCTACTTGTTTATTGCCCACCAAAAAGCAAATAAATGACTAACAATATCGGTAGTGGCACACCTAAGAGCCATAAAATAATATATTTCATACCGCACTTCCCAAATACATTCATCCTAATGACCAATATAGTCTAATAAAGTGTTGCAATGAGCCTGATACCATTAACATACTGGTTATCTGACATTCAGTTGTTATTTGTGCTTTTTCTTAAAATCTTGCATTTGTTCACCAATTTCAAGGAGTAAATTTCGTGACAATAATTTAATGGCTTGAGGGAATTTCTCATCCTCTTCTTCTTCAATATGATGATCATTAAGCTCTTTAAACACAGTAAATTTAGCAGTCCACTTTTCTGATTTTGGATCAGTTCTACTCAATTTAGTAATCATGTGTTCAACTAATACTACTTCTTCATGATGTTCAAGTACATTGGCTCTGCTTTTTGAGAGTTCAATTAAATGAGGGTAAAAAAGCTGTTCTTCCATTTTTTCGTGCAATTTAGCCTCGTGTTTTATCGTATTAAATAATTTTTTTCGTTCAGCTGCCTTTTTTTCACTCATTTTAGAAAGTTTTAATAACAGTTGTTTCATTTTTTTATGATCAGTCAGTAAAATCTGAATAGCATTCATATAGACTCTCCTTTGAATGTTTTAAATGAGTATAGACAAATATATTGTCTGTAAATTTGACATTTTTCACAGTTAACTGTTATTTGTAATATCAATTTCGATGTTGGATTGTACTATCTTCCTTATATATAGTGCTGAAATATTGCAATCCTAATTGCGATCGAATTGTAATATGTAGGTTTTTAAGGAGGACAATTATGTCACTTAATCAAGAACCACAACGATCTATTTATGAAAATCATTGCTTACATTACTATAAGGTAAAAACGATAAATTGGTCAGCTGTCATTTCAGGAGCAATGATTGCCTTTGGTTTAACTTTTTTGTTCAATCTTTTAACATTAGGCATAGGGCTTACCATCATCAGCACCAGTGAACAAGGGGTAAGAGATCTTGCTTTTAATGGCTTTATATGGTCATTGATTGGAGGCGTTATCATTTTATTCATTGCCGGATGGAAAACAGGGAAATTAATCAAGTTACATCCTTCAGATATTGCATATTGCCACGAGAAGCTCAATGCAAATTTAGCTCAAGCTTCAGCGCCAATGGAAGTTTGTAAAACAAAGTGTTGTTATCATGGGATGACTCACGGATTTTTGGCCTGGGCACTTTATCTTATAATCAGCTTAGTTTTTACCTTTCTTCTATCTCATGCGACAGCTGTGAGTTCATTAAATTCTTCCTTTCTTAATATACCACTCGGTATTCCGCAAGCGGTTGCTGAAACTGCCAATACAGCTAAAGTTCAACAAAAAGCAACTGCTGAGGTACCTATTTCACCTAAAACTGCAGAAAAGGCGGGCATAGAAATTATTGGAATATTTCTAATATTTACCTTAGGCGCAGCAGCTTCTAGCATTGGTTGTCATTTAGGACTACTTTGTCATCGAAAATGTGTTACAGCCAATCTCAATAAATAAGTTAAGGAGGAAAAAATGATAGGAACATTATTATTAATATTATTAGTTCTGCTCTTATTAGGAGCCATTCCAGCATGGCCTTATAGCAGAGAATGGGGATACTATCCTAGCGGTACTATCGGTCTGGTATTATTAATCCTTATCTTACTACTCCTGCTAGGAAGGGTACCGTTTTAGATGCCTAGTAGACACATGCTAACACTGACGTGTTGTTTTATAAAGATATTCCTGATATTGGTAAGTAACTTTTTTTAAAATGAATCTTACCAAAGCGACGTTCGAATAATTTAATTCGAACAAGAACTAGATATGAAGCTACAGCTTGTGACGCTCAAACATTAAACCATGCTGATACAGCTTGAAAGTGTAAATTCCTTTAGGATAGAAATAGATTCTTATCCAGGTTCCAACAATCGTTGTTATGATTATAGGTAAGGCAACATAGTAATTTTTGCTTATTTCTAGAATGAAAACAATCGATGTAATTAACGCACCGGTAACACTCGCTAGCATACCCCCCATCCCGCCAACCACAAAATAGATGATATTAATTTGCATACTAGGGAAACAATATTGAAGAACAAGCCCAAATGCTCCGCCTAATGTTGCCCCTAAAAACAAGCTAGGAGAAAAAAGGCCGCCTGTCGCACCAGAACCTAAGGTTAAGTATAATGCCAATAATTTACAGAAAAATATCAATAGTATTAACCCTATATTTCGCAGCATAGAATCTATAATGTCTTGAATGGCAGCATATCCCATGGCAACGATATAATAATGCCCAAAGAACTTCATTAATAAATACAGCATAATACCGACTAACCCAAGCCCTATGGTATGCCTTAAATAGAGATTTTTAATATTTTTCTCAAATAGTGTTTTAAACCAGCTTATGCCACTCATTAATAACACGGCAGCTAATCCTACTAAAATACCTAAAGGGATATATAAAAGAAGCTGTTTAGCATAAAGCAACATATTGTCAGGGGGTAATATTTTAAAGTGGAATAGAGTTTTATCTCCATGAAATAACTTCCAGACTAATATGCCAGTTACTGCTGAAATACCAATCAACACAACATGTGAAAGGGTAAAAGCAAATAGGAGTATTTCGAGTGCGAAGACAACACCTGTTAACGGTGCATTAAATATGGCAGCAACACCCGCCGCAGAGCCCGCCGCGGTTAGAACTAATCTTTGTTGCGCTGGAAGGTTTTTAATCCCCCCTAATAGATAACTTAATGTGGCTCCTAATTGCGTAATGGGAATTTCCCAGCCCGCCGAGCCACCCGTACCAATCGTGATAGTAGAAGCTAAAGATTTTGCTAATTCAATCGCGTAACGATTTTTACCTTCTTCAGGGTGAACAAAATGGAGGATATCGGGCTCTCTGACGCCACGTTCATTTGCGCCATAGTGTTTAATAAGCCATACCACCGCTAGTCCACCTAGGATGGGGACTAAGATAATCCCTATTCCCCATCGACTGGCTGGACTATAAGCAAACTCTTGCAAAACAAGTCCAGCGCGGCCTAAGAAGATAAAGTTGTAAATAATGCCAATCAAAGCGACATAAACAACAGCACCTAATCCACCAATGATGCCCATTTTCACGGCATGCATGATAAGTAGAAACACGCTAAATCCCTTTGAGTGGCGCATGCGGTGTTTATTCTAACCTTATAATATACCTTCTACATACATAAGATTAGAATAAAATATCAATTCTATATTACTCTGTTATTTATTTCAGCAGTCAGCATTACCTATAGGCATAGGCTCGTCGTGGTCTTAATGCTGCTTGCTTTTCTTCGCAACGTTCTAGCAACCTGCGGTTTTTATAAATTAAATCGTTCCATTTTGCAAAGGCCAATTCAAATAATTGCTTTTGTTCTTGCAATTCTTTTCTTCTTTGTTCTTGTTGGGTCGCTGTCGCTGCAGCCATTTTTAAATAGAATGCGTATGAAGAAGTTGCAGGCGCTAATGACGGTGCTTGAGGGGGAGAATCATCTGAACCATCCAATTCATTTGAAAGAGTATTAAATTCATATCTTCTTGATTCTTTAGCTTGGTTATAGCTATCGATTTTGCCATGAATGCTTCCTGTTAAAGTACTTATTTCATTGTAATCCATATTGCTGAGGTCAATATCGTTAAAATCTATCGCTAGTATATTATTTAAATCCTCTTTTAATTCCGATTCCCATCTTAAAGCTTGTTGCTTATATGCTATTTCTGCTCGCGTTGCTAAAAATTTAGTCAAAAATAATGCTTTCTCTGACAAGTTGAGTGCTTGAAATCTTGGCAAAGTGAGTGGGTTTAAATTAAAACCATCTGCTAGTTGCTTAGCAATCGTTGGCAGATATTGATTAATAACGTCTATTAATTCTGGATATTGCATGATGATATCTAATGCTTGTTTTGCATTTGATTCACTAAAATTACTGGCAATTTCTGGATTTAACATATTCAACCTCTGAGTTATGCATCTGGTGAAAATTATACGTTTTCTTAAGTGTTTTTAATATGGAATGGCGATGATTCAATAACAAATCCTGACAAGCGTTCGAGCATGCAGGGTTGCATTTACATGCAATCTATTGGATTTATGTTTTTTGTAAGGAAATTCTAGTATGTTTAAAAAATATCCGGACAAAATGAACCACCCCTAAGATGGAAGCCTTCGCATATTATTAGAACATCTTTTAAAATCATATCTCACTTACTTTATTCAATTGAGCATGATGAGCTTACAACCCAACAATATTATTTATGAAAGTGAAAGCATTGTTAAAGAGATACTAAAGCCATTAACAAGATGCAGTGATATTCACTATTTTTGCTATGGTGTTAATTATCCGGACACGCGCGGTTTTACATTGAATTCAAATGCGAAATATTATGAATCATGGTTTTTTTATGAAATTCCTTTATGCGGTTTTTACCTTCCCAATGGATGGACATGCTGGAAAAACACGTTCACTAAAAAACAAAAGGAAGTTGCTGATGAATTAAATATTGGCGATGGCTATTATTTTGTTAAAAAGAATGAAAACTTCACTGAAATATTTGCCTATGGAACTACTTCAGAAAACACAGCTGAAGTATACGATTTTTTCATGAATAATCAGGTTTTATTGAGAAAATTTAACATGTATTTTATTGAGAATGCAAAAGGGTTAATTGCAAAGGCTAAAATGAACTTGGTGAAACCTTTAAAAAAGATGGTTGTTACACCAGAAATGAGAGTCTCAATGCAACATGACACAGTTGCAAGTAATCAGTTTTTCACAGAAAACACCAGGCCTTTTAGTTTTTTTTCCGATCGAGAAGCGGCTTGCTTTCGTATGATCTTAAAAGGGTTTTCTAATGAAGAAATAAGCAATTCATTAAAACTATCCGTTAAAACAGTTGAATCGTATATTTCTCGAATCAAATCTAAACTGCAATTGAGTTCTACTAATAGAAATAAGATTATACAATGGGCCCATGAAATGGGCTATGTTGATACCTCGATGATTGATTGTTAAGGACAAACTTTGCCCCCATTGTGCAGCTAACGCCTTCATGGGGGCTGAAAACTAATGCACAATTTGCCCTTTCACATTAAATTGCTTATGTAACAACTGTTTTACATTTTCAGCTTCATTTCTGCTATGTAAATCATCGACTAATACCACAACTAACGTTCTACCTGAATGCTTTTTAAGCTCCGTATAAACCGCGTATCCTGCCAATCGTAGTTTGTCGACCATCACTCTAGCATTCTCAGGATTAGAGAATGCACCGACCTGAACTTGCCAAACACTGTCATCATAATCCCCCGAGTAAGCATCAGAAGATGGTGGCAAGGTTCTCACCACCCTTTCTTCCATGATCTCAGGACGTTGGCTATGCATTTTTAGTGGTGCCAAGACATCAACGATTCTGACACAATGGTCCCAGTCATAACGGAATTTCAGATAAGCCGTATTGGAAGTAAAGTCTTCTTTGAACAGGAAGTCATAACTTGCCGTTAAAGTAAGATTTTCATGCTCAAATGCGGTCAATTTTAAGCCTAAGTTGTAACTGGTTTGAGCAGGTTTGGCCCCTTCTGTCACAAAACTTGGCCCAGCACCAATAAATTGCGAGGTGGTTGCTACCGTATCTCCCACAAAGTCATAAAATATTCTTGCATGAACTTCCGGCTGCCAGGTAATTTGTGGCGTTAAATAATCATAAGCAACCCTAATGCCAATGCCTGCTTGGAATAAATCATATGACTGTTCATTCACGTTTTGGTTCGCAGTACCCCCACCCGTTTCGGTATAAGAATCTAATGATAAGTGCGAGTAATACAACGAGAATATAGGAATGATATGCCAACAATCTTGATCAAACACATAACCCAGCTCACCTTTAAGACCCGTTTGCCAGCCATCGTAGTTTGAGCTTGGTGACATAAAGAAACTACCAATACTAACGTTTCTCTGTTGCTGATAAGTATTATAAGTAATTGCACCAAACCAATCTAAATAAAGGGGATTGAAAAATTCATACCGACCATAAACGGTTGCTTGATAGCTATTAATTTGCGTGTTGGTGCCAGCAGAAACATCGTGCTTAACTTTTGCAGTAGAAAAGCTAAGACCTAAGCCAGCAAGAGCATCATCGGTGATTAACACATCGCCGCCTAATGCAACTCCTACCATCTCATCATGATAGCCCGCAACGGAATCACGCTCGCTCTGATCGGCTTCTTGACCATAAAGTTTGATCCAAGCACCAGAATATTGATTCCAATCACCCGCAGCGTAACCTCGACGTCTTGTACTATAATCGATTTGGTCGCTAAACTCATTTAATGCCAATGATTGTGCATCAAAGCTTGCTTGCACAGTACCCCCATCAACGGTAGGAGCAAGTTGCGCCAAGGCTGCATTAAGTGATGCCAAGGTGGTGTAAGATGATAATTGTTCAATGATAGCTTGCAACTCACCTGTTGCTTGATTACTTAATCCAATATTAATCAATATTGAACCAATGGTTCCCCCAGGAAGATTAGACAGCATACCGGCATTTGCTTTGGGTGTTAAAACCAATTGCAATATGGTATTTCCAGGTCCTGTTACTTGCGATGTAATATCAAAAAATAAGCTAGCATTAATCACTGGTAAGACGGAAAGATTGCTACCTAATCCTGCTGTAATAATAGGAATAGTGTGTGTCTGGGTTATATCTGTAACCGAAGGATTGGCAATCGTAATTTTAGCATTAGGTGAAATGGTGGCTATCCCATTAACCGTTAACAAACCAGTTGTTAGGTTATTACCTCCCATATCTAAATTGTAAAAGGTTCCAGCGCCTAAATTAAAATTACCATTCACAGTAAGATTAGTGCTATTGGCTACACTCAAGGCACTGTTTGCATCTTGTATCGTTAAATTGCCGTTAACAGCGACATTGTCAGAACTTAGTAAATTACTGCCTGACTTAACAATGGTATCAGTAACGAATAAATTATCGCTTAAGTCTACGGTTGTCCCTAACCCGCCTTGAATGGTTACATTTTTTAGCAAAAATCCAACACCACCAATCGGCGAATTGATGGTACTGGATGAAGCAATAATTAACGAACCTGTATTATTGTTAAGCGTTGTAATAGCGCTATCAATGTTACCGTTGATGGTTAATAGATGATCACCTTGAAATTGCACGTTATTAGCAAAAATGTCACCAGCCACGGTTGTATCGGTATTAGCACCTATTTTGACCAAATTAAATAGATTGGTTGCAGAACCAATGTTGCCTGTTATGGTTGTATTCCCGCCTGGATTCAATACATTCAATGTATCGATGCCATTATTATTGGTTGTTATATTAGCAGTTAATTGCATGGGGGCTAGCACATCATTAAGCAGCAACGTTGTTCCGCCTGCTCCTTCGATGTTAATGGTTGATGCCTGTATGGTTGCACCATCGAGTTCAATCGTATTCGCGCCACCGCCTGAATTTAAAGTGATTAAATTTAATGGATTAGTGGCACCAATCGACCCTGTCACAGTACCCGCACCAACGAATTGTAAAACGCCTGAATTAGCCATCGTTGAATCAACATTACCGGTTAGCGTTTTGCCTGCCGCTAAGCTTGCTGTTGCATTATTTTGAAAAACTAGCAAGGTGGTATCTATATCATTTTGAAAATTAACTTGTTGGCCAGTTGCGCCAGATAAATTGATTTGATGGAGAGTATTCGCAGCACCTACCGTGCCTGTCACGGTGGCATTACCTAAGAACTGTAAAGTACCAATGTTAGCGGCATTCGCATCGATATTCCCTGTTAACGTCACGTTATTGGCAAGACTTGCTGTAGTGTTAGCTGTTGCGCCTGCGACAAAATTGAGACCATTAACGGCCGTCACATTCCCATCGAAAATGACATTCGCAGCAGGACCGCTTAAATTAACGCTATTTAGCGATTGATTGGCACCAATCGTTCCAGTGACTTCCCCACTGCCTTGAAATAAGAGCGTTCCCTTTCCTGCCAATCCAGTTGCATTACCAATATTGCCACTAATCAGAGTATTCGCATTTTGTAAGGTTAAGGTTTGATCGCCATAAAAATTGGTATTCGTTGCATAGATATTACCATTAATAATCAATGGATTAATCGCGCCTACTTTAACTTCAGCAAAGGCATTTGTTGCAGTCCCTATGCCCCCTGTTATGCTCGTTGCATTATTGACATCTAGAATATCGGTGTTATTTGTTTGAGGGGTAATTTGACTGGTTAAAGCCAAATTAGGATTATTAAGTATGAGGGTGGTTTGAACTGCGCCCGCATTATCAAATAGATTGATATTCGCAACTTTAAATGTCGCACCCGTTACTTCAAAAGTATTGGCAATCGCTGCGTTACCTGTATTGAGGTTCAAATTAGCCAAAGAATTTCCAGAGCTTGCACCAATTGTTCCATTTAAAACACTCAGTGCACTCCCTCCAACATATGTTAACGTTCCTTGATTGTTAAGATTGGTTTCAATATTGGCAGTTAGATTGGGTACAGCGGCATCGATTTGTACCGTTGCATTTCCCAGAAAATTCATTGTTTTTGCGACAATAGGCTCGTTGTTTACGCCTTTGAACTCAACAACAGTTCCTGCACCACCTGATAGATTAATCGCATTTAAAGGAAGTAAGGCCGTACCCACGCCTTCCGTAATGATGTTATTGCCTAGCAATTGCAACGTACCTGTATTGGCTACAGCGGTAGTAATGTCGCCATCAACATCTACTCCATTTGCAAGTGTTATTGTTGTGCTTGCATTCGAACCCACCCCAAAATTCAGAGAAGTATTAACGTTAATATCACCTTGAAAGGTGACGGTTTTACTTGCGCCTAATAAATTTATCGTGCCGATGGGGTTTGTGGCACCAACTGTGCCTGCTACAGTTGTCGTACCATCAAAGTTAAAAACCGTTCCGATACAACCGGTACCTAAACATAATAAGGCATTATTACCAAAGTTATTATCAATCGATATGCCATTGGTGGTGCCCACATTGTCGCCATCAACCACATCGAAAGTCACTAAAGGAGAGATATAATTATACCCGGTAGTTGGTGGGTAAAAGTTCGAATTTGATAAATTGGCTAATAAATCAAGAGAAGTAAAGGAATAAGCTGCACTTGAGAAGAAACCAAATAAGGTTGAAGCAATGACCATTGAAGACAAATGAATTTTTTTTTCACGTATGACGTGCATGCTTACCCTTCCTTGGGATGCTGTTTAAATCAATCATTTTGAATGACTTTTATTTATACCGGTAATAACAGCTTTTGTAAACGTGAATCTTGGTGGAAAATGCACTGCAATATACAGCACTTTTGAATTTTGCAATGCAGTCAAAATGATTAACAATTTGAAAGGACTTGTCTTTTTGAATGACAAGTTGTTATGTTTGGCAACTTAGCTTTACAATGCCTGATTATGTCAGGAAAAATACAAACCATGCACCGCACCAATATTGCAATCTACTTTCTGTATATCACCTGGTTATATTTTCAATGCTCAACATGTCATGAGTATAAAAAGCTAAATAAAATAGCGAATTAGCTCTTCATCTCATAAACTGCATTAGAGATTGAGAAAATACTTAGACGATTTATGTGAACGTTTCCAATGGAACTGTATTTATTGAAGGGAATTAATCAATGAGATATAAGCTGAATTATTTAATATTCGTTTTTATTTTATTCTTTGCTTCCGTTTCTCAGGCGACAGAACCTCTTCCATCATGGAATGATACCCAAGCAAAACAAAGGATTATTCAATTTGTAAAAAAAGTGACCGATAAAAATAGCGCCGATTACGTCCCTCCAGAAGAGCGCATCGCGGCTTTTGATAATGATGGTACTTTATGGGCCGAAAAACCTGTCTTCTTTCAAATCGCCTTTGCTTTTGACAGAATTAAGGCATTGGCTCCAGAGCATCCTGAGTGGAATAATCAACAACCCTTTAAAGCGATTTTAGAAAACGATCATGCTACCTTAGAAAAGCTGGGGCAAAAGGGTATTTTAGAGATCTTAGCGGTCACCCATGCTGGCATGACGACAACCGATTTTAATAATATTGTTAAAGAATGGATCAAAACGGCTAAACATCCGCAAAAGCATGTCCCTTATACAGATCTTGTTTATCAACCCATGATTGAATTACTTGAATATCTTCGTGCAAACGAGTTCGTGACGTTTATTGTTTCAGGTGGTGGCGTTGATTTCATGCGCGCTTGGACTGAAAAAAGCTATGGTGTCCCTCCACAACAAGTGGTTGGTAGTAGTGCTAAAGTCAAATTTGAAATGAAAGATGGAAAACCTATTTTAATGCGTTTGCCGGAGATTTTCTTTATTGATGACAAGACAGGTAAACCTGAAGGTATTCATCGACATATTGGCCGTCAACCTATTATGGCTTTTGGTAATTCAGATGGTGATTTTGAAATGCTGGAATGGACAACCTTAAGGAGCGATAGACCCTCTCTTGCCATGATTGTTCATCATGATGATGCAGAACGTGAATGGGCCTATGATAGACATGACCCCTTAGCCAAGCTTGATGTTGCGTTAGATGCTGCCAAAAAGAATAATTGGACTGTCATAAGCATGAAAAACGATTGGAAAACGATATTTGCGAAGCCGTAATTAATAGTTAGATAATCAGCTTTTGATAAACTTAGCAATAATGGTCAAATAAAGAAGATATCTATCAGGTAACCTTGTTTTAGTGAATGGGCGATAGATTGTAACAAGAAAGCATGAATTATGAACTTCAATTAAATAAGGTTATTGAGTTTATCGGAAAACATCTCGATGATAAACTCACCCTGGCACAATTGAGCGATATTTCATGCTTTTCTAAATATCATTTTCATCGCCTGTTTACAGCTTATACCGGTTTATCTTTACAACAATATATACGATGGCTTCGCTTAAAACGTGCGGCACATCAGTTAATTATTGATAAAGAGATATCGATTATTAACATTGCAATCAATGCAGGATTTGAATCACACGAGGCTTTCACACGCGCATTTAAACAAAGCTGTGGCTTAAGCCCAAGTGAATTCCGCCACCATGCAAGCTGGCATGTATGGGAAAAGCCTCCTTATTGTTTGCCTAAACAAGGTAATCTCAAAATGAATGTGACCATTAAAAACATGAATGCAAGACGTTTGGCCATCATAGAGCATCGCGGCAATCCTCAAAAAATTGGCAGCAGCGTGAGTCAATTAATCACTTGGGCTAAGGCACAAGCAGTCAGCTTAAAACCTAAAGCAGGAGAAGCTTTTGGCTTTGCTTATGATGATCCTAAAACAACGCCGGCAGCTGAGTTTCGGTTTGATCTGGGAATAACCATTCCTGAATCATTAAAACTTGAAGGTGCTGTTATTGAAAAAAGATTACCGGCGGGTCGTTATGCGGTAATCCAACATAAAGGATCTCGAGATTACATTAGCGAGGTTATTTATAGCTTATATCGTGAATGGCTACCTCACTCTGGTGAAGAGCTTGGTGATATGCCTTGTCTATTTTGTTATTACAACTTTGATCATGAAGTGGCTGAAACAGAATTAGTAACGGAATGCTGGCTTTTATTAAAATAAACAAATCACTGAAAATATACCCAGCTATTGATTAAACTATTTTTTAAATAACCTGTCCCACCTATAGATGCAGCTGTTCTTAAGCATAATAGGTGGGTTATGAAGAATAACAAAAATAAAGCCATTACCATTGCAGGGGTTGATATTGAACCTGGAAAACACGCCATTGTTAAGCTTCCTCTAGCCGATCTTTACACCCAAACGGAGATGAGCATTCCCATCCATATTTTTCATGGTAAGAGTGCGGGCCCAAAAGTCTTTATCTCAAGCGTCATTCATGGCGACGAAATCAATAGCGTTGAAATTGTCCGTCGTGTGCATGCACAGCGGTGGCTGAAACATATTAACGGCACCTTAATTACCCTTCCCATCATCAATGTCTATGGTTTTATGCTCCGATCGCGCTACTTACCAGATAGACGTGATTTGAATCGTTCTTTTCCCGGTTCACAATCAGGTTCTTTAGCAGCAAGATTAGCCAATACGCTAACAACCGAGATTTTTTCACATTGTCAATATGGCATCGATTTGCATACCGGGGCCTATGGTAGAATTAATTTTCCTCAGTTAAGAGTTAATTTATCGACTCCAGGAACCAAAAAACTGGCAAAAGCTTTTGATGCCCCAGTCATTATCGATGCACAACTCAGAGATGGTTCACTTCGTCAGGTTGCAAGCGAAATGAACATTCCGATCTTGGTTTATGAAGGAGGTGAAGCACTACGTTTTAATGAATTATGCATTCGTATGGGGGTACGCGGTATCACCAAAGTACTTGATTATCTCGGCATGATAGAATCTCCACTTTTAAGTAAAGCGACGCTTTTAAAGCCATTAATCACCAAGCATACTCGTTGGGTACGTGCTTGTGACAGTGGTATGCTGCAATTTTGCAAAGATTTTACTAAAAAATTCGCTGTCAAAAAGGGGGAAACATTAGCTTATATTCATGATCCGTTTCAAGTAAATCCTCCTCAAAAAATCAAAGCACCTTTTAATGGGGTTGTGATTGGCTTAACCAATCTCCCCGTCGTAAATGAAGGGGATGCGGTTTTTAATATTGCAAGCACCCAAAGGCTTAAAACACTGGATGCTTATATTGATGATATGCGAGATGAGATCACGCAATTTGATTCATAAGTGATTACTTGTCACCATGAGGCCACGGGCTAAATGGAAAAGGTTTTCTAGCAGAATTATAAGAAATATATTGAATCATATCGTGATAATAAAGACTTAGAGAATGACCGAACGTTAACAGATGCTTATTCGATTTGTTAAAGAAAAGATTTGTGACGAACTGAAAGATACCAATAAAAAACAGCAAGAAAATAACGGAATAAAGAATAAAAAAGAACAAAACAAGATAAAACCCTCTTGTCCAGTGATCTTTAGACTTTACGTTGTTTCTGACATTTTCAGGCAGTATTTCCATTTTTAACAAGCTCTTCTTTAGCACGGGTATGTTAATTATAGAATATAAAAGGCTGCTTTAGTTTGCAGCCTTTATTGCATCCAGTACGGCCTGCGCATGCCCTTTCACTTTTACTTTGGGCCAAATTTGCTTAATAACGCCTTGGGTATCAATCAAAAAGGTCGTACGCTCTATCCCTAAGATAAGCCGAGCAAACATGTTTTTCTCAATAATCACCCCAAATGCTTTACATACTTTTTCATCTTTATCAGATATCAGGGTAAAAGGAAGACTATGTTTTCCACAAAATTTCTCATGAGAGCTTAGGGAATCTCGCGAAACACCAATAACCTGAGTATTCTCCTTTAAAAAAGCATCATGCAGATCGCGAAAATCTTTGCCTTCCAAGGTACACCCAGGTGTATTGTCTTTGGGGTAAAAATACAAAACAATATTTTGCCCTTTCAGATCTTTAAAAGAGGTTATTTTAGGATCTGTACTCTCAAAAGTCAGATCGGGGATTTTATCCCCTACAGCCATTTTTGACATTAAACACACTTCCAATTCGCATTAAGACCTAAGAAATAAACCGCAGCATGTTTATAAGTACCAACCAGATCGCCTTTAATTAAGCCATGGTTGTCCACTCTCAAATTACCACCATAAACATATTCTCCAGCAAGGCCAAAATCGAGATCACTACGATAGGCATAACGAGTGCCCAAACCAAAGCGCCAAGCATCATTCACTGGAACATTTACCGGAATTTTATCTGGATTTTGGAACTTGCTATCATACCCAACACCCATATTGATTAACCAACGTTCACGAAATTGATGTTGTAAACCAATTGCACCATGCCAGCTATCTTTATATTTTTGATCGACGATTAACGAAGTAACATCGGATGAGCTAACACCCAGTTCAATTTGACCAAATCGTTTCCAATTTTGCCATCCTGCACTGACTAAAACAGCCCATTGTTCCGTCATCTGATGGAACATGCTCAGCATGGTACTTTGCGGCACTTCAATACCAATATCAATGTTAGCATCTAATAATCCGACGCTAGATAACACGGTATTCACTGTAGGATAGGTATTTAAGTAATGTGTTCTTGCCGCAAAATCTAATTTAATAGGAGATTGGTAAGTTAAGCCAAAGCGTGTGCAAGGGGTTGGTTCATATAATAAACCCACATTTGCTCCAACAGCCCAAGCATGATCAGACAATTTAAGTAGACCATCAGGAAAAGGTATGCCCGCAAAGGCACTGTTATTAACGGCAACTTTATTGCGATAAAAACCATTCATGATCATAAGGCCTGCACCAACCGATAAGCCCCCTTCCAATTCTAAGGCGATTGTGGGTTGAACGGTCATGCCTAATAAGGTGCTGCTAATCACTGAGTAACGCCCGACGAAGGCATCATCATACGATAAACTAGAGCCAAAATTGCCATAAATACCGATACCTGCTTTGATAAAATCATTTATCGTTTGGCTATAAAAAAAGCTACCACCGGGAAACCATTCAACCGGATTACCGCCATTTTCTGTGCCTAAAAAAGGAGAAGCACTGGTGGGTGTCAAACGAACATCTTGATAAAGTGCTTGGACACCAATAAAGAGCTGATTGCCTTCTAATCTTGTCATGCCAGCAGGATTGGTCAAAATGGTTGAAGGATCTTGTGCTCTTGCAGAATAACCTGCAGCTGCTAGACCAATATCGTCAGAGCCTATTTCGTACAACATAACACCACCGGCTTTTGCCTGCCCTGCGATTAACAAGCCTAAAGCCACGTTTAAAACGATATTTGATTTCCTTTTCAACATAATCTCCGCTTATAGCTAGATAGTAAACTTTGTATGGGTAAACTTTGATTTAGATTAAAGAGAATTTTGCGACAACAATGAATTGATGACAAGCGTTATCTTTGGTCTTGCTATTTATCAAACTTGTATGTTGTGCAACCAATCTAAGTGGGAATTAAAAAAGCCGCTTTGAAGCGGCTTTTTCTTTGACTAATTCACTTTAGTTACTTCAGGTGGGCTCCAAGTACCTTTTATGATACTTTCTTCTGGCCAGTAAAAGCGAAACATTAAAATAAATTTATCTTTTGGAGCCGGTAACCAATTAGATTCTTTTTCTTTACCGGGTGATTCATGCTGAATATAAAGATCAATAGAACCATCGTTATTTTGCTTAAGATCATTGCGAGGGCTCACGGTATAACGATTAAGAGGGTTCTCTACAAAGAAATACTGATCATTATACATGGTCAATGACCAAAATCCTTTCACTGGAGGCAGATGCCCTTTTGCAAAATGGATAGTGTAACGATGTGCGCCATTTAATGGCTCACCTTTATTATCAACCGTCGTTAGAGGATAAATAGCATCTTGGGGTAAGTTAGCACCAAGTCCTACGAGGGTCACATAAGCGCGTTGCAAATAGTCTGTACCATAATCCCCAGTTTTAGTAGAGAACAGCCAGCCATTTTTTAATACACCCGCTTTTGCTTCATGTGCTGAGATCTCTTTTTGCGCTGCTTTAATAGATTGCTCTAACCCTTTTTTAATTTCAGGAGTTTGTTTACTAAAATCATAAGGTGTTCCCGGTGTAATACCGAGTTTTGCCATTTTCGCCACCATTGCAGCATCTTGTTTTTTGGCTGGATTATCCTTCATCAGTTCTGCCAGCTTATTGAAATATGCATTGGCCGTCATGGCATCGACTTGATCGCGAACCGCTATTTTCATATTAATGCTGGGGACAACCTTGCCTTTAGGAGGTGTGTAAGGTTTACCATAAGCACTCAATGGCATGAGTTTATATTCATCTTGGATCTGATGTACGGCTTTGTAATCTTCAGGTGTACCAGTGCAATAAGTTCTACCTAAGATCCATACCATATTCGTTGCTGATTTAAGTTCCTTCACGCCTTTAGGTAAAGTGCCTTTCCAATGGGGGCCAACAATGGCAAAATCTTGTGCCTTATCACCTGTTGTACGTGTACCCGGATCGGCAAAGACATCTGTCCATCCCGTTAACATTGGCATTAAATAATAACGCCCTTTCATTTCAGGTACATGCAAAATATAAGGCTCTTCTGTGACATCGACCCATGCTGAGGAATACAGGGTATCCGCATTTGGTGCAGTCACATCACGAAAAGAAGCATTAGGATATTCTCTTGCGTTCACGAATTGCCCCATGGGAGCTTTCATTGCTTCAACCGACTCTACATTGGTCATTACTTTACGAGTCATATCCATCGTCACCAAAGGATAACCATAAATATAAACTTCAGTTCCTAATTTTAAAGCTTGTTCTTCGGTGAGATTTTCTGATTCCTTCGCAAAAACTGATACCGCTGAAATTGACAGCCCTAACAGACATACACCTAAAGGTTTAAACATCGAATATTCCTTATTAAGATACAAATTTTTATCTATAGTACATATCGGCTATCTAAAGGCTGGCCTTAATGCAAGGTGTGCTGCTCGATGTCCATTATCCGTCATACCAAAAGCGAGATACAGAGGCCCCAGTAAAGTATCCGCTGCTGCAAAGATACTGCCAGAGCCTACCCATCTTTCATTTGAAAGATTCACATTATCCCAAACTTTACCGGCTTCAAGCGAACCGCCAAGATAAACAGATACCGGTCTATTCGGAATTAAATCAATTTGTTTATATTGGTAAAAATAAATTGCCGATACCAATGCCGATTGATCACCTAGCAGTTCATTGGCTGAAAGTCCTGTTAATTCGAAAAGTCCACCTAATGTATATTTTTCAGGAAAGGTTGGCACATTATGGATAGTGCGATTATAAGTTGTCCCTAAAGCAAGCGCATGTTTCCCCGTTGATACCGCAGCAAGATTACGGATAGAGAATTGTGAAAAACTATTATCGCCACCATAGGCTGGATCAAAATCAGCAAGTAAAATTCTTCCTCTTAAACCATGACGCGGGAAGAAAACATTATCTAATGTATCCCACTCAAATAATAAGCCAACCTCGCCATTTCTGACATATTGATTTTGAATGATAGGAAAGCCGGTCTCTTGTTTAATATCGTCATATTCGAATTGCCAATAACCACTTAAACGACCCCAATGCCCAAAATTTCTGCCAAGTAAAATACCAAATTTATCGATTGTTGATACTAAATCTGCAATCAGATCAAAATCATAATAAAAATAGGTGGGAGTTCGTTGTATGCTAATTCGCGGATTCACAAACCATGCTAAATCTTTTGATAATGGCTGATAAAATTCAGCCGCTAATCCTTCGCCTTGACCAATTTGCCCTATTATTCGCCACTCCCCCAAATAGCTATTCGCCCGAGGATTAGTCGCCGCAAACACAATGCCGAAAGTATTGGTTAAATGAAAATCGGTATCTAACAGTAAACTTGCCTGAAAATAAATCGGGCTTTCTTGATCAACAATCGGCTCAACAACTAATGTTCTCTCATTTCTGATATCTTGGATTGTATAATGAATTCTATCGAAAATGCTTAAACCATAAAGTGTGTCAATTTTTTTGCTGACTTCTTCAGGCGTTACGATTGTTTCATCAAAATAAATATAATCAAAATACGTTTGTGGCTCCATGACAACGATATTTTTAATAGCAACGGCATCAACAGTCACTAAATCATTTCGTTCTGGCATCATTTTGACGCCTTCTCTTCTCAGACTGGCTAAATGACGCAAGCGAGAAGCTTGATTTTCAGCCGCAATTCTTCCAGGCATCACGCCCTGCTCAAAGTTTTTAAAATCGGTTGTATCGATATCTTTTAACGCCGGTTCAATCAGAATATCTTTAGACGTTAATAATGCTTTGCTTTTTTCGATATTACGATAAGTCAGAATATTAGAAAGCTGATCTAACACCCCAGCTAAATCAATAATTTCAGATTTTTTCCATAAAGGGGTACTCACATCGACCACAATCAAGACATCGGGATTCATCGATTTAGCGATTTCAACCGGAACGTTTGCACTGACACCACCATCTACCAATAAATACTGGCATTGATCAATCGGTGAAATGATTCCAGGAACCGCCATACTGGCTAATAAAGCAAGTGCCATATCGCCATTTTCAAGAACGACAGCTTTTCCGGTCACAATATCCGTTGCAACGGCTTTAAACGGAATAGAAAGTTGATTAAAATCGTTAATTGGCTGAATAGGTAAAAGATAATTATTAAAAACTTCGTATAAACTTTGCCCGGTAATAATGCCTTCTGGGATATGAATTGCTCCGTCTGAGTAACTAATAAAATTTTTCAGTAAGAAGATATCGGTATCGAGTTTTCGTCGAAAAGACAAATCCGACCGTCTAATATTGTAACTAAATATTTCATCCCACTTTAATGTTGAAAAATCGCGCTTAATTTGTTCGATAGGAACGCCTGAGGCATAAAGGCCGCCAATCACGGCTCCCATGCTAGTGCCGACAATAAAATCAATGGGCACATTCATTTCTTCGAGTGTTTCAATAACACCAATATGAGCAGCACCTCTTGCACCACCACCACTGAGCACCAAACCAATTTTTGGAGGCCGTTCAACGGGAGCCGCAGTTGCGATATTAGTAAGAACAGATAATAACAAAATCCATTTTTTCATTAGTTTCCAAACTCAATATTTAGCAACACCAGCAGCCAAAACTCATTTATACACATTATTCTTAAAGATGCGAGTAGGCTTTCCTGTTCCTACTTTTTTTACCACAAATACTGATAATATACTCAGAAAGTTGTCATATAGGACTTTTATTTCTGGCCGATATTCATAGTGATAGATTTCTAGAGTGGGGTTACTATGCGATACATACCTGATCATGAAGAAGCAGCAGATTCACATCATGAAGAAAGCGACCATACACCGGGTGGCGATCATAACCACAACTTAAATAGAAAAAGAGACGAAGAACTTAAACGCGTTAGTGATACCCGCAAAGAACAACGAGACAAGCCTCGTAAATCTCGCGGAAAGTAATTCATTCAATTGCACCTATCGCTTCAGCTTGCTGCAAATTTACTTGCAGCATTGTCTATTGTCTTGATGAATTTAAAACAATGTAATTGCAAATAACTTAAGACTTTCCTGCCATAAAAATCCTAGTATTTACTGTATATGCATTTGTTTCTTAATTATGCGTAACTTAACGTGATTTTTCCGCTTATTATGATTCATCAACGTCATCATTTTCCTGACAGAAAAACGCATATTTATGCGTTAAAATGCGCTCAAAATTGCATACATTCCGTCATTCATCGGCTAACACATCCTTATTGTTGTATATGCCAGGTTTTAGGGGTATAACGACACCAAAAATAACAAAAAAACAGCTAAAAGCAGTTGCTTTGGAATAGGTAATTCTATACAATTGAGTCAGTTTTATTTCTTAATTAGCAGGGCCATATGCAGTTAAACGAAAATCATATTTCTTACCAAGCTGAAGCCGATGTGAAAAAGTTGCTTTCCCCTTTAACTAAGCTTGGCGCAATTAGCTATTTTTGCTATGGCGTAAATTATCCTGATACCTCAGGTTTTAGTTTACATACACATTCAGGATTCTATGAATCTTGGTTTGAAAACGAGTTTCCATTCTGTGGTTTCCATTTAGAAACCGGTTGGTATCTGTGGGATAACATTTTACCCCAAGGGCAAATCGATGTTGCTCGCGATTTTAATATCGGAAACGGTATCATTCATGTAAAACATCACCATGACAGAACACAAGTATTCTCATTTGCGACACGCCCAGAATATAAACATGTTATCGATTTTTACATGAATAATTTAAATTTCTTAAAGCGTTTCTCACAATACTTTGTACAAAATGCTGATGATATTATCCAGATTGCGGATAAACAAAGAATTTTACCTCCTTCAGGCATGGTTTTAGATAATCCTGAATTACGTAAATCCGTTTACAATAAAGAAAGCTTTCCTTTAATTGAAGGGTTTTTAAACGAATTAAGTTATCCTTTCAATTTGTTATCCGAAAGAGAATCTGAAAGCTATCGTTTATTGATTCAAGGGTATTCTAATACTGAGATCAGCCATAAATTAGGCTTATCGACCAAAACTGTTGACGTTTATATTAATCGTATCAAAGCTAAACTTAATTGCGAAAATCGTAAGGCATTAATTCATAAAGCACACGATTCAGGTATCATTGAATATTATCTCGACGCCATCGCTTAATACTTTTTCCATTCTTGCTTGTCCGGCGTAGCCTTAGGCGAAGCCGGATGTCCGCCTTTTTCATTTATAGGGCTGGATTTTCACAATACTATCCCTCGCCCGTCATACTCCGTGTTACGAGGGATCTCTTATCACCTCTCCCTCCGGGAGAGGTCGACGCGCAAAGCGCGGAGGGTGAGGGGATCTTAAAATTTACGCTGGACTCTCTCCCCACCTTCGCCTTGATAGGCTACGGCGTGGCTACGCCTTCAGCCGCAAGTTCTGCCGCTTTATCACTCAAATCTTCTGCTATCAGCAAATACATCGCGGGCACGACAAATAAAGTAAATAAGGTGCCAATGGATATGCCAGTGGCAATCACAAGGCCAATGCTAAAACGACTAACCGCCCCGGCTCCGGTTGCAATAATTAAGGGAATAACACCTAATACCATGGCAGCTGTCGTCATCAGAATCGGACGTAGACGAATTGCAGCAGCCAACTCAATGGCTTCACGCATTTTTTTGCCTTCCATTTGCAAGTCATTCGCAAATTGAACAATTAAAATGCCATGTTTACTGATAAGTCCAATCAAGGTAACAAGCCCTACTTCAGTATAAATATTAAGACTTGCTCCTCCCACACCTAAACTAATAAAGATCATTGCGCCACAAATTGACATGGGAACACTGACTAAAACAATAAGTGGATCGCGAAAACTTTCAAATAAGGCAGCGAGTGTTAAGAAAATAATAATCAAAGCAAAAAAGAAGGTAACAATTAATGCACTACTTTCTTGTTTATATTGTCTTGATTGTCCTGCATAATCCACATTATAACCACTGGGTAAAACTTCTTTTGCAATACGCTCCAACATCGCTAAGGCATCACCCACCGTAACACCCGGCATCGGCACCCCAGAAATGGTTGTTGAGTTAATTTGCTGAAAGTGATTAATAGATTCCGGAACGACTGTGGTTTTAATATTGGCAATGGTTGAAAGTGGCACAGAAGCACCATTGGATGCCGTGATATAATAATCAAGCAATTGTGCTTCATTTAGTCTATCAACGCGCTTCATTTGTGGGATCACTTGATATGAGCGACCGGAAAGACTAAAAAAGTTGATATAGTTTTCACTTAAACTACTGGCTAATACATTACCAATATCCTGCATGGTTAAACCTAGTTCAGCAGCTTTATCTCGATTTAATTCAATGGTGGTTTGCGCTTTGTCAATTTTCAGATCGGGATCAAGATAGGCAAACATCCCGCTTTTAAGCGCCTTATCCATCACCATTTCTTTCACTTCATTTAACAAGCTGTAATCTTCTGTTGTCCCAATCACGAATTCTACCGGCATACCACTGCTGCCAGGCAATGGCGCAGGTTGAAATACCGCACAGCGTAATCCTGCAATGGTTGATAATTCGGTTTGTACTAAATGTTGTAATTGATCAGCCGTTCTTTTTCGTTCATCCCAGGGTTTTAATACCATCCCGGCAATACTTGAATTTAAACCATTGACCCCATCAAGTTGGAATATATGATCCGTTTCAGGATATTTGGCAAAATCTTCATAAACCAAACGAGAAAATAGCTTAGTTTGGTCAATATTCGCATTAGGAGCTGCTGTTAACATCGAGATCAGAATGCCTTGATCTTCTTGCGGTGCTAATTCACTTTTTGCCGTAATAAATAAAAAATAATTACTTGATAAAATAACAACGGCAAAGACTACCACCACCGGTAAATAATTTAAACTACCATGTAGTAGATTTTCATAGCGCTTTTGTAGCTTTTCGAATTGCTTATCAATAAAATGCGTAAAATCCCCATGATTTTTATCAGGCAATTTTAAAAATTTTGAGCACATCATGGGTGAGAGTGTGAGCGCCACAATCGCAGAGATACCTACCGATCCTGCTAACGTGAACGCAAACTCGGTAAATAATGCGCCAGTTAATCCTCCCATAAAGCCAATGGGAACATAAACAGCAATCAACACAACCGATATCGCTATTACGGGATTAGCAAGTTCTCTAGCTCCCTGTATCGCTGCAGCAAGTTTAGATTTTCCTTCTTCGATATGCCGTTGCACATTCTCAACAACAATAATGGCATCATCGACTACCAAGCCAATTGCCAATACCAAAGCAAGCAGGGTTAGCAAGTTAATAGAAAAGCCCAATGCTAACATCATAAAGAAAGTACCAATCAGCGATAAAGGGATCGCTATCACCGGAATAAGCACTGAACGCAAAGAACCTAAGAACAAGAAGATAACGACCGTTACAATGATAATGGCTTCCGCTAAGGAATGAATCACTTCATTAATAGAGCTATTCACAAATTTAGAAGAATCATAAACAATATTACCTTTTAAGCCTTCCGGAAATTGTGCTTGAATATTAGGAAAGGCTTCTCTTACCCGCGTTGTCACATCTAATAAGTTAGCGGCAGGCGCGACTTTAATACCGATATAAACCGCTTCTTTACCATCAAAACTAACCGATGAATCATAATTTTGCGCACCTAAAGTCACATTGGCAACGTCTTGCAGTCGCACAATGGCGCCATTTTGTGCCTTAATGACTAGATTTTTAAACTCATCAACGGAATGTAATCCGGTTTCAGCAATCAGGTTAACCGTCACCATTTGACCATCGGTGCGCCCTGCTGCAGAGATAAAGTCATTTCTCGAGAGCGTTAAAGCAACATCAGCAGCCGTAACCCCCAATGCTGACATTTTAATGGGATCTAACCAAGCACGTAATGCAAATTGTCGCTGTCCTAAAAGTTCAGCTAATTGCACACCATCTAAGGTTTGTAATTTTGGTTGTACGACCCGAATGAGATAATCGGTTATTTTATTCGCGGGTAAAACATCACTATAAAAACCGATATACATATCATCAATGGTTTGACCCACCGCAACGGTAATGGTCGGTTGCTGAGCCTCTTGCGGTAGCTGGTTAATCACCGCATTAACTTTGGTATTAATATCCGTCATTGCTTTGCTAGGATCGTAATTTAATTTCAGGTTCGCTTGGATGGTACTAACCCCAAGTGTACTGGTGGAGGTTAAATAATCGATACCCTCTGCTTGCGCAATTGAGGTCTCTAATGGCGTTGAAATAAACCCCGCCACTAACGCCGGATCAGCACCGGTATAAACGGTGGTTACCGTAATAACCGCATTTTCGGTAAAGGGAAATTGCCGAATCGGCAATGATCCTATTGAACGTAAGCCCAAAACCAAAATCATCAAACTCACAACCGTTGCTAGCACAGGTCGTTTGATAAATATGTCCGTTATTTGCATGCAACGGTCCTTAAACTATTCATCGGTTGTTTTGGGATTAGGATTATTTTTGGGCATGGTCGAATTATTAATGATCACAACACTGCCATTTTTCAGCTTATGTTGACCACTCACCACAACGGTATCGCCTTCTTTTAAACCACTCAATACGGCAATTTGATCACCGCGAGATTGCCCGACTGTCACAAAGGTTTGATGAGCCGTTTGGACTTTTTTACCTGATTTATCGGTTTGTTCTTGAATAGTATAGGCAATTTCACCATAAGGATTAAAAGCAATCGCTGTTTTGGGTAGTGTTAAATAGGGAGTTGGTTTACCCGTTGTGATCTCAACATTGGCAAACATCCCTGGAATTAATTCATTCTTAGGATTAGCAACTGTTGCTTCCATTTGCACGTTACGTGTCGTCACATCAATCAAAGGGTTAATCGTTGTCACTTTGCCGGTAAAGGTTTTTCCAGGATAAGTATCAGATGTCGCTTGAATACTCTGTCCTTTTGTCACAGCAACTAAGGTTTGTTGAGGTAAATAAAAATCAACATAAATCGGATCTAATGTTTGCAAGGTGACAATTTTATCACCTGGATTCAGATATTGCCCTGGGTTAACATAGCAGATCCCTAATCTTCCAGAAAAAGGAGCACGAATGTGTTTCTTTTCAATAATCGTTTTTTGTTGTTCTACCTGCGCTTTTAAATTCTTTAAATTCGCAATATCGGCATCAACGGTAGACTGACTGACGGCTTGAAAGGCAAGCTGAGCATAATCTCGATCATAATTAATTTGCGCTAGTTGTTCAGATGCTTGTAATGCTTCTAACTGTGCAATCTCTGTATCATCGTTCAAACGAACTAATAAGTCACCCTTTTTAACTTGTGTACCCGGTTTAAATTCGATAGACGTAATCATTCCCGCAATTTCGGTTGTTACATCAACGCCGCGAATGGCTCTAACACTGCCTGTCGCTTGGGTTCGACTCTGCCAAGTTTCATTCTTAGCTGTCATGGTGGCAACGGCAACCGGTGGTGCCCCCATAGATGACATATATTTTCTAGTCATATAGCCTTTAAACGAATGGTAACCAAAAATACCACCGAATAAGATGCCAAGACCAATTAACATGATTAACATGCGCTTACGCATTGTTTGTCCTCTTTGTTAGAAATTCCACCAACCACCGCCCAATGCGGAATAGAGTGTTGCTGTATCTGAATAGCGTAATGCTTGTGCTCGAATTCGATTAAGCATCGTTTGTTGTACTTGCTGTTGTGCAACCAATAAATTCACATAATTAACGGCACCTAAACGAAACTGTTCTTCAGTCAGTTTTAAAGTATCTCGTGCCGCATTTTCAGCCTGTGTTAGGATATTTAAGGCTTGCGCATCGGATTCTAATGCTCGTAACGTATCGGCAACATTTTGGAATGCTTGTAAAACCACCTGCCTATATTGTGCTTCTGCTTGGTCGTAAGCCGCAATCGCAGAACGACGTTTTGCAATTAAAGAGCCACCTTGGAAAATAGGTTGTACTATATTGGTTGCAATGCTCCAAATATTGGTGGGTGGTCCAATAAGATCGTTTAATTGATTCGCTTGCCAGCCTACATTTCCTGTTAAAGTCACTTGCGGAAATAAAGCAGCGGTTGCAACGCCAATTTGTGCGCTTGCCTGGTGTAATAAGGCTTCGGAGGCTCGAATATCCGGGCGTTGGCGGACAAGTTCAGAAGGTAAGCTTATCGGTAGTTCTGCAGGTAAGGTCAATGAGGCTAGATTAAATGAAGGGGCGGTGTTTTCACACGGGAATTCACCCATCAATACAGCCAGTGTATGTCGTGTTTGGGCCAAGCTCTTCTCAAGTGGAGGCAATAAGGCACTGGTTTGGGCTAATTGTGTTTCTTGGGCTAAAACCGCGGTGCGTGATTGCGCGCCCAATTCAAATTGTTTTTTCGTGATATTTAATATTTTCTCTTGAAACTGGACTAAATCTTTCGTTGCTTGAATTTGATCACGTAAGGATGCCTCGGTGATAACCGAGGTAACAATATTCGTTGAAATGGTTAAATAGGCTGCTTCTAATTGAAAACGTTGATAATCAATGAGGGCACATAGCCCTTCAATTTCTCGTCTTGAACCCCCAAAGATATCGAAGGTATAAGAGACATCTACTTGAGCATTAAAAATATTAAAAATAGTAGGATTATTATTCGGTGAACCAAATGATGCGCCGGTAAACTGCTGGCGCTGTCCGCTGCCTTGGGCACTTAATGCGGGTAGCAATAATGCGCCCCACTGCGCGCGCATGTTTTGCTGCGCTTGCACTAAGGCTGCTCTAGCGGCATCTAAAGTGGGGCTATTATCAAAGCCTCGCTGAATCATTTCATTTAAGGCAGGTGAATGAAAAAGTTCCCACCAAGTCGCACAAACATCTTCACCATAAGCAAAATGCTGCTTTTTACCACCGTGCATTCCCTTCGTCGAGACCGTTTCTCTTGGTAAGGGGGTTTCGGTATAATCATCCACCGGTGGCAGATCGGGCGATTGAAAATTGGGGCCCACAGCACAATGCGATAGCAACAAGCTAAAGGTAATTAATATTATCTGTTTAAGTGTTGCCGTCCGTGGCATAACTATCCAATTATGTTAATCAACTGAATATAAAAACATCGTTCCTCATCACTATTCAGGATAGCAGGTAATCAAAAAATTTTATGAAAAGCATTGAACAGATTATTCGGGAAATCCCCAAAGCAGAATTACATTTACACATCGAAGGTACCCTTGAACCTGAAATGATGTTTTCACTGGCGCAGCGCAATAATATAAAATTGCCTTTTAAAGATCCTGAAGCCGTTAGGAAAGCTTATGAATTTACCAATTTACAATCTTTCTTAGATATCTATTATCAAGGCGCTAATGTACTTTGCACCGAACAAGATTTTTATGATTTGACCTGGGCTTATTTAGAACGTGTTCATGCAGATAATGTGTGTCATGTGGAAATCTTCTTTGATCCCCAAACCCATACCGACCGCGGGATCCCATTCCAAGTTGCTATCCAAGGGATTTATAGCGCCTTGCAAGATGGCGAGAAGAAATTGGGTATCAGTTTTAAATTGATCCCCTGCTTCTTGCGACATTTAAGTGAAGAATCTGCCTTTAATACCCTAGAACAAGCACTGCCTTACCGTGATTGGATCAGCGCGTTTGGCTTAGATTCCGGTGAAGCAGGCAATCCCCCTGAAAAATTTGCTCGAGTCTTTCAAAAAGTACGCGAAGAAGGTTTCCTGACGGTTTCTCATGCCGGTGAAGAAGGCCCTGCAGATTATATTTGGCAAGCATTAAATCTAGTGGATGTTAAACGCATTGATCATGGTGTACGCTGCGTTGAAGATGCAGAACTCGTGGCATTTTTACGTGAAAAACAAATTCCCCTCACCGTTTGCCCATTGTCGAACATCAAACTATGCGTTTTTAAGAAGATGCAAGATCATAACCTCAAGCAATTACTCGAACAGGGATTATGCGTGACCATCAATTCTGATGATCCAGCCTACTTTGGGGGGTATATGGTTGATAATTTCTTGGCGGCACAAAAAGCGCTTGATTTAACGGCTAAAGACATTATTCAATTAGCAAAGAATAGCATTCATGCGAGTTTTATCGATGCTAATAAAAAGAAGCAATATTTAACAGCGATTGAGGCATTTGCATAGTTTTCGCCATTGTTGTAAAGAGCGAAGCATCAGGAGGATTAAGCGCAACCTATCCTCCTGATAGATTTGAGAATTTGCAAATCATACCAGGTGCAATTGGTCACTCATGAGATGTAACCCTACCGACGAGCATGCACAAACCTACACTAAAGTTCTAAATCAATCATTTGCATACGAACATTCAGTAATTTGACTTATTGTAACTTTATTTTTACTTCTTATTTTTTTTACCTGAATTAATCAGTATAATTACCATAATTTATATTGTTAGATTTCTAAATGACACAGGTAAAATCAGAGATAATTTTTGGAAAATAATGAAGTTATGAAAATATTAAATCAAAATGAAATGAAGAAAGTAAGTGGTGGCTCCCTCACTTTTGATAATGGTGAGGTTTATATTGTTCCGCAAGATAATATTCCTTTAATTGCTTACCATATTATAGATAGCAATCTACAACGTGTCATTACAGGAAATTGCTCTGTTGATCAATTTTTCCTCATTATGAATGAAAATGCATGCACTATGTATTTAGAAACTTATTTTGATAATTTAGATTATGAATATTTTTAACATTGGGGGTTTAATGTATCAATTAGATCAAAATTTATTGGATACGATTAATGGCGGTGTAATGCATGTTTTTGGAAGAAATGTAATTGTACCTAATACCACAAATATTCCTGCAACTAAATTTATAGCATTAGAATATGGTTTTGAACAATTATTTAATGATGTTTGGGACGATAAAAAATTAATGGTTTATTTATGCTCAACTAACAGTTTGCCGTATTATGAACAATTTTTAAATGATTTCCTTTTTCGACCCACTTTTGTTTAGGACAGGTGGTAAGGAATTCTGGATCCCGCGGGCAAGCCCTGGACCACTACCGTCTTTGCGAGCGTAGCGAAGCAATCTATTTTTAATTCCGGTTCACGTCGTGCAATAAGAAAGACTTTAAGATGGATTGCCGCGCAAAAGACGTTATGCTTATCACTTCTTTCATCCTTTTTCTGCGTCTTTTGCTCGCAAAGACGAACCATCATTAGAAGAAAGTGCAACAACTAGGATTAAATCTCATTATAGAACGAGAATGTCCATACTTTTCCTACGGACCCTGCTTGCGTCTTCGTTTCTCGGTAATTTACCCTACCCCTGTCCTTCTTCTACGCCCACGTAGTAAAGAAGTCGCTTCATTGTCACGGATCTCTGGACTTGGCGAAGGAATACCAAGGTCTTCTGACGAAAGCTGTGCATGCGTAGAAAATAATCTGGTACGTTGACCATGTACAGGGGTAGTAGGAGGTTTTGCTTCAAATATTTCACGATTTTTACTAACCGTTGATGGCATTTCGTCTATGGATCTTCTCATCACAGCGTAACTGATGATTTTCTCTTTTGTACTTTGAAATTCGTCTAGCGCTTTTCTCGCGACTTGATTTTGCTTCGCTAAGTCAAGCGATCCACCACGACCAACTTTAGCTCCCCTGCCTGCTGCTGTCATTCTATCAGTAGGAATTTGTGATGTTTTTGCGGATTCGACAATAGCAGCAAATCGTCTTCCCTTCAGGATATCATCTAAAATTACAGGAAGCTCAAATCCTAGGCTTAGAAGATTTTTCTTAAAATCTTCTAAGAAATGCATATCGCCTTGTACCTCTAATTGCATAAACACGTCGATAATAGGCATTTTAGCGGCAATTTCTGGACTTCTTGCAATAAATTCCTTTAAGGTCTCTGCTAAATCCTTAATATCCGCCATCACACCCTTACTAATTAAATAGCGAGCCATAAATAGCGCTTGATCAGCCGTGTCAACGGCTCCCATTGGACCATTGATCTCGCTATAAATTCTTATTTTTTTATCTTGTTCATCCACGATTCTCTCAGATAATTCGTAATCATGACTTGAGCTGCTTGCACTGCTTGAACTGCCTAAGGTGCCTGAACTTTTTGATCTTCTAGGACGATGTTCATCATTCTCAGGGGACAATAATCGAAGCTTAGAAATCATTTCATCCAAAGTCACTGAGAACCCAGGTTCTAAGTTGCCAGACTTATCTTGTGAAGCCCCGGGAATATCGTTTACACAATACACCTCACCTACAGGCCTTCCTTCCATTTGGCATTTTCTTCTGACGTTTAGACAAGTCTGAATGATATGGCGTGTTAACATATTGCCACCAATAGCAACGACTTTTAAATGAGGATTCTGTTCTAGCTTTTCTCCAATATATCCATGCATATCAAACCACTTTTTGTACCCTAAAATGGCATGCGATAATACGGGAGAAATACTATCGGGTTTTGCACTGCTAGCGACAAGACCAATCACATCAAAATGTTTTCTCCATTTTGTCTGTTGCTGAATCAAGGAATGTAAGTACTTTTGTAGACCTAAATTAGTTCCGGTCGTAATGAAGCATACTTTTTCAGGGTCACTATTTTCAATTAATTGCTTAATTGAATCTCGAATTATCTCTAACTGCGCTAAACTTAGATCTTCTTCACTTTCAAAACCACCCGTGATTAAAATAGGTGTTTTGCCCGCAATACATCTTGAAAAATCGTCTTCATTTTCTAAAAGATAGGTGTTATTGTCACCAAAAGAATCATAAAGTTCGTCTCTTCTTGCCTCTATCTCGTCAAGCGCTTGCTTCCCAGTTGGAACATAGGATTTTGATCGCGTATAGGCAGGATATTGGGTAGCTTGATGCCGGACAAACTTTTGGATCCATTGTTGTCGAATTTTCTCCAACGCTTGCGAAGATGATGAACTAGATGAAGCGCTACTGGAAGAGGAACTAGAAGATGAACATGAAATGGTGTATCCATTTAATAAACATTCTGCATTCTCACGTTCTTCGCCTAAAAGGGTAACTAATTGGTTTTGAATAAACGTTATAAATTGATGATGAAATGCATTCTCATCTTTACTCATGGCTTTCTTTATTTTTTGAATCTCTCTACGTTCAGATATTCTCACCAAATCACTAATTTGAGTATATTCATGTTGAGAGCCTGCTGCACGGGATGGGGCTTGCAAATCCATTCGAGCAATCGTATCTGAAAGTTGTTTAGCATCGGTTAAATACAACCCATGACCATCTGAACCCAAAACTAAGCGAATACCATGACGAGCAAGATCAGCCATTTGATAACTTTGAAGTGAATCAATATGATTTAATGCATAGTTAGAATCTGGATTGATTTCAATTGTAACTTTGTGTGATAAATTATTTCGGATATAGAAATCCATGATTTCTTTATCATCTGAGCTTCCAAATAATCCATGCCCAATCCGTACCTGAATATTGCCTTCTTTAGCCAAGTGCATGGCTGCACCTACGTTTTCTGGATGATAGGAAGTCTCGCCCGCATGAATTCGCAGAACTTTATGACTGAGATTATTTTCATGGCACCACTTTGCCAAATCGGCAAGCACATGATAAAAGGCCCATGTTGAATTGATTTCACTTCCAAATACGTCCATCCCTTCGATATATGGATGATGAGCAACTCGTTTAAATTCTTCTACGGTATCACGCTGCGCATCTTCTGATAGTAAGCGTGTCATACCAACGAGAAATCGCATGGTAACGCCGTATTTTGCTTTTAATTGAGGAAGAGCCGTATCCAGCACTGCAAACCATTCTGGTGAAACAGCTCGTTTTGAAAAGGAGAGTGAAGCATGGGTCACACCTGATTTTTCAAAATTTTGAGCGGCTAGTTCTAATATATCAGCAAAAAAATCTAAATTTTTTGTAAATGGCTCGCGGTAATCATAATACTTTTCCATGTCATCAAAAGTAATTTGCATCGTTGGCGGAATTGAAAGCCATTTAAGCAGCTTTTCTTGATGCTCTGACGTGAGAGAATTAATATCAATATATTCTTCATCTGGTTTGGCCGTATCCAAAAATTCTTGATTTGCGATACCTTTTACATTTGCATCAATCCCCCGTTTTTTTAAAGATTTAACGTCTTCTAAATGCATTTTCGCAGGAAGAAAAGCGTGAGACTTTGTTGCTAATGCTTCATATTGTTTAAGTTCGGTATTGCTTATTCCTACCCGCGAATCCGTTAATAATCTCGCAGGGTAGAAAAAGGGCCTTGTTCCATTATCTGTTGCAATATTGAGTAGTTCTAATCCCGTAGGAATTGCCGCTAAATGGCTATGCAAATCGGTTTTGATTTGTAAGTTGCCCACCACTTTACCACCAACTTGTATTCTTCTAATGCTGGATGGATCTTGCGTCACTGCGGGAAGCACGCCTGTATTCGCTAGCGCTTTTATTTCATGAACGGATGGACGAGAAATTTCTTCTAAATTTAACCCCTGATAGAGCGTTCTTGAAACATTATTTTTATCTTTTAAATAAATTTCAAAATCACTATGTTCTGTTTCATTGATGGCTGTTAATGCAGGTATCTCATACACTTTAGGATCAGATGTGGGTTCAAATGAATATTCTTGACCGCCCCATTTTACTTTCATGAAGGGCTGTAATGCTGCTAATCCTTCGGCACTGAATTTTGTGATAAGGGAAATTTTGAGCGTTTCATCTGCATTTCTTTCTAACGTTAACCTAAAATAGGCTTGTTCATCGTTAAGGGTAAATTCAACTGGTCTAGTCGTTACGCCATTTGCGCTCATAAGATATCCCCGGTCACATTCAATTTCAAAATATCTTGGGAATCATATTATATAAGCCTTATAACTTATATAAGATAAAGTCCTAAATAAAGAACAACACAGAGGATAATCTATTGATTTAAGTGAAAATTATTTGTATTAAATGCCCCAGCAGAGATAAGTGGTTGGAATAAGACGACACAATATCCCCAGCTTCTGCTGGAAAGATGTATTACCAACCATTAAACAGCAACTAATTTGACATCATGATGATGGCTGATAATTTGAGAACTCAATTCGCTTTCTCTCTCGGGTGGAGTATCAACCATCATGATGTAATGACCACTTTTGATGTAATCATTAAATTTTTCGACGATGGGATTTTTGACACTCACACCAATTAAACTACTTGCCCATGCTCCAAAAAGTAATCCAAACAGCACGAGAATTGCGATAACTAAAAGGTGTATCTCGCCGTCTGTTGTTAATGCATACGCATATACACTACACATGACAATGGAGAGTGCGATACCTATCATCGCCCCTCGTTTTAAAGATGGGATCAAATCGGTTGTTTGTATTAAATTTGCTTCATGTAAATGTTCTTTTTTTAACGTTTCTGAAGCATTCCCCATAACATGCACATTAGAATCATTAATACCAATTGCTTCTAATTCATGCACTATTTCCTTGGTTACTTTTAAGTCGGGGACAAGAAGGAATAAACGTTTCATCTCTTCTCCCTCCTCTTGTTTATTACTCCCTACTTAATATCTTAGCACTTTTAGAGGGCATATTTAAGAGATACAGCTACGTGTACACGGATGTAAAGCCACGTAAAAGTACTTATTTTTTAACCCTTTAAGGTAAGATTTACATACCCACTTTAGGCGTACTGTTCTCAGTAGTGGGTACCTTGAATTCCCCTCGCACATAACGATTAGGGTATTTAGCTAATAACGCCATATCTAGCGCGGCTTGTGTTGTCGATCTTTCAGGCTCTTTTGTTGTGATTTTAAATTCCGTGCCCGGCTTTGCGGTAGCAACAGCTAATTTACATACTTGCTCAATGGTTTGTTGCTTTTCATCGGGAGGTTGATTTTTATCGATGCTATAAGTTATTCCGTTTGAATTTAGATCCGCTTCAGCATGCACTTGTGTTATTTTGGCATTTGCAGATTTATCCACTGTACTATACATGTTGATTGTTAAATGATGCGACCCTGAGTTTGATTTGTTAGGATCATCAAGTAATTGAAAGTCCTTAATGCCAAAATGTGATAATTGATTCATCTCTTTAAACGAAGTTAATTGTTCATACAACACCCGGCTAGGTAGTTGTGGTACGTTCATAATAACCGTAGGCTTTGCTGTCTCCATGGGCGCATGTAAAATTGTCTGACCTTTAAAATGTGAAACAAATGGTTGTGGCCGTGGACTTTGTGGTCTGGCTGGCTTCTCTTGTGTTGGTCGAGAGTCTATTTCTGCTGAGGCATTTCGATATGATTTCAATGCTGATTTGGCTTTTACAACATCTTCCGGTTTTGCTTTTAGTGAATCAATCCCTTTTTGTAGACCAGCCATTGCTTGAACAGGTCTAATATCTAATGTATCTGTTGCAACATCTTTAGCCGCCACTTGCTGCGCACCTGGCCTCATGTTGTCGCCACAAATATCATTGCCAGGTCCTTGTAAGTAGCCTTTCTCATAGGAATTGAGCTCTGCTCTTTTAATACTCTCCGCCTCTTTATATTTCGGAATTCTACCCAATTTTACATGCATATAGGTTTTAGCTTTGAACTTTTCTTCTGCTGTATTGGTGCGATCTTTTCCACTTTTACACGTTTTATGAAAAGTGAAATCATTATAAACACTCAACAACTGAATATAACTTTGAATTTCATAATTTCGTTTATTCGTTTCTTTTATATCTTTGCCTGACAATAGTGTCTTGGTAATGCCAATTTTGGAGTCATAGCCTAATTCTGCCAATCGGGTGAACTCAATTAAAGCTCGAAGATGATCAACAACTTTCTTTTGCTCTGGATCATTGATTAGTTCCATCACACTTAGCTTTGCATTAAGGTTTTCATAGTTTTGTTCGCAATGGCTTGCTCTTCTTTTTGCTAGATCAACATGAATATGTCTTGTGTTTACTTCCAGTGCTCTTGCTTCTTTCATTAAAGATTTTCTAAACTCTCTGTACTCATTAAACTGAGCAGATAGTTTATCGAAATCTTCATTTTCAGCTTCTGACAAACCGCTTTCTAAACGTTTTGTATTTAAGCTAACAAGTTTATTATGTTCTTCTGGTAGTAACTCTTTTCTCTCAATTTGCTCATATAATTCTTTAAGTCGTGCTTTATTTGCATTTATTTTCTCTTTTTCATTGTTAGTAAATTCAGGCATACCCTTGAGAAAATTGTGAAACCGCGCCGATTCCTTCTGTGCTAATAAGTTTTGCACACTTCTATCTAAAATGAGATTATATGCTTTTTTATTAGTAGCGTTTTCAATTTTAAAGCCACGAGCTAAATTAGCACCATAATTATGATATATTCCATTGAACGTTATTTCCTTAGTTGTGCCATCAGGTAATTTGATGTTAAATGTTCGCCCATCATAATGATTTATAGCGGCTCTAATGGCTGAAAATTGTGTTGCATCCGGATTATTCGTATCCTTCCTATCGACCACTTTATGAATAGGTGATAACAAAGTAAGCATTTCATAATTAATGACTAAAGGGTTACCATCTTTTCCTTTTTGTATAAGCTCAGCGGCAAGTTGTGGCAAAATATCTTCTACAACATTTCTTCTTGCTACTTCAATTGCCAATATCCGGGTAAATTCACCTTTGCTAATAAGTTCATGAGGTATAATCGATGCGGAACGATATCCCTCATCTTGATGGATACGATTTATTTCTCCATCAGTATTTGAATAAATTTCGTTTGTTGACTTCACCCAATTAGCAACGCCTACTTCATCTTTCTTTGCGCTAGAAATGGTTTTATCTTTCTTAACAGGCGTAGAGGTATTGACTTCAATATACTGGCTGTCCAGCTTGCGTACAGTGACTCGCTCTGGTCTTCTTTGAGACATCATATTTCTTTCTTTATTGTAAAGATCTGCTTTTATTTGTTCAGGTGATTTATCTTCTTGCTTTAGTGTTTCTGTAAGCAATGTCATTAATACAGCCATATGCGCTAGCGCTTTTTCGTGTTTTGTATCAAACTCTTCTTTAACACGAGGATCATATTTATTCAATTCACCTAATATAAGATGATCTAGATGACAATCTTTCTCTAGTTGATCAACAAAATAGCGTCTTTGGGCTTCTAATTCAGGTATTTTAGATTGTAACACAGGGTTTTCTTTTGCCAGAGCAATCGCCGCATCCATTTTTAAATTAACTCTATCTAAATAATCTTCGGTTTTGGGGCCACCATAAGCATTCTTTTTCTTTAATCTAAATTCGACATCAGATGCTGGTGGCGTATTTTTAAGCGTTAAAGTTAAAATACCGTATTTATCATCTTTGTTATCCACTTTTAATTCATTTAGCATTGGATGGTTTGGATGATTGCTTTTTAATTTGTCAAGAAATTCCTGAGTGCTGCTAAAGTCTTTAGTATATAAAGTTTTAACAATAATTTTAATTAGTTCTTCTTTTAGTTGCTCTTCTTTTGAAAGTCTGCTCAAGCGATGTGTTCCCACACTGCTTATCGCTGAAGATTTTTTGTTCAAAGGATTCTTGCTCATTGCATTTTTTCTGTCTCTGTTGGCAATGATGCTATGGATTGCTCCATCTTTTTTAACATTAAATTTACGCTCGCTCCCGACTTGATTTACATTGTGGTATTCTTCAAGCAGATAAGCTTGTAGTTCATTTCTATATTGTTGATATTGTTCTTTGCTGATTTCTTGGTTTGCACATTTTTTCTCCAAATACTTTTTTACTTGATCAAAATTGATTGGTTCATTTTCAAATATAATCCCATCTTGCGCTAACCTTCTGAGAATTCTTTTTTTGTCAATATCAGAAAATTTGTTCTCTGCAAATCTTTCTAATCCTATTTGCGAGTCTGCCTCGCTAAAAACGACCTTTAAAAAATTAAATCCATGCTTTACCGATCCTGCAAAATTTCGCAGCACATCTGCGCCTTCTGATTCTGGCTTGATATATAATGATGTCTCATTCCCAGACTCACATAAACCAAAACAGGATGTTTTGAATTTCCAAGGCAAAGGAACTGAAGAAAATTTAGCATCAATTCCATAATGACCATCTTCAGGATATTTCAATTTTTTATTAAAATGTGAAGAACTTCTACTATAGGTTGGATTTTTATCAGTTCTATCAAGCGCGTTTCGTAGGGCATTAACCGGAGAATACAAGGCACCTAACGCTATTTTTTCAGAAGTCTCTAAACTTCGTATCAAACTACTTTTCGCGGCGATCGCAGAAAATAAATTATCGCGTTCACTTCTAAAATAGATATAAAGTTGTTCTGTTATCTTAGGATCGTCGAATGAAAGCGTAAAGGTACCTTTTCCAAAAGGCTTCCCTTCATCAAAGCTAGATTTAATTAAATACCATTGTAGATACGCCATATTTTCGGCGCGCGCTTGTGGCCTTAAATCTTCTTGCGTAAGCGAATTGGTTTGCAGGCGGTTTAAAAATTCTTTGCCTTTTTGCGCATATTCAAGCGCATCCGCCGCCGTAACCACCGTGCCGTCTCGTTTTTTGTTATGGGTGCAATGCTCATTCACATAGTTATAGAACTCAACGTTCAGCATCCACCCTCCTGCAGAGCGATTATTTCAAGTCATTATCCTTATTATTGTATAGCAATTAAGTTATTTTGTTTACTTGCAATATATCGAGTCTGGAAGGTGTATCTACAAGTCGAGGGGTCGAATTTTTCCTGCGCCCCTACGGGGCTTGGTGTGGGGGGGGATTGACTCATAAACCCCACGTTGCGGCCCATTCGCTAGAGCGAATGTTCCTTACGCGGGGCTATTATCCTACGCGGCTACGCCGCTAATAAATAAAAATCAACACCCCTAACGCACCAATCGTATCGTTTGTTTTTTCTCATTCGACAACAATAATTCACTATTACTCTTCAATTTAGCCTGAGTCATGGTTGGCAGTAATGATAAGAAATGCGTTTCCAGTTTCATTAAATCATTTTCCGCGCAAGCCATTCTGGTTGAATATAATGAATCTTTGATAGCCAATTTCTCATCTTCTAGTTGATAGCTACCACCAAAACGATTACAACCTGAAGAACCTGATAATTTTCCATCTTTATCAAAGCGAATAGTTAGTTTGGCATTTTTAATAGAGAAATTTTCGATTTCTTCCACTTGCCATTCTTGTTCAAGAATCCCCATTTGCATCTGATGACAAAGTGGCATTGCTTTTCCGGCCACTTCGATAGTCGCTTGCGTTCCTTTGTTCCAAAACATAATAGAAGGTCTTATTCCTTCAGGGGTTTCATATTTTGCGCCAGAACCTGACATCACCGCGACCAATTCATGTTTAACGCCATGGATCATGAGCGATAACTCTTTCTCACCCTGAAAAATGGCTGTTACCTCCGTCTTACCACAAAGAAAATGCGCCTGTGTACCAGCAGCCATTGCGCCGAAAGCAAGACTCCCACCTAAAAGACAGCCCAAGAATAGTGTTCTCTTCCCTAACATTGTTGCTCCTGCATCAAAATAAGTTGATTAACTTATAACTATAAATGGTTAACATTGCTATAATCTCACCTTTTTGGTTGCGGTGGGAGAGTGTCATCATGTGGGCAGTTCTAGGTGGTTCTGGATTTGAAAAATTTGATAGTTTCCAGTTTATTGAAGAAATAGAGGTTACTACCCCCTTTGGTAAGCCAAGTGCGCCTATTACTAAAGCCAAAGTGAATGATGTAACGGTATTATTCCTTTCTCGTCATGGTAAACATCATGAGTTCACACCTTCCAATATCAATTATCGTGCTAATATTTTTGCATTAAAGCAATGTGGTGCAACTAAAATTCTATCGCTTTCTGCTGTAGGCAGCCTGCAAGCAGAATTAAAACCTGGCGATTGTGTCATTCCAACCCAATATATTGATAGAACCAAATCATTACGTGGCCATACTTTTTGTATCGATGGTGCGGTCGGCCATGTTTCATTGGCTAACCCGGTTGATTTAGAACTCGTAAAACACGTTAAAGAATTCTTAACGGCAGAAAATTTTACGCTGCATTTTGATAAAACCTATATCTGCATGGAAGGCCCAGCGTTTTCTACTAAAGCAGAATCTAAGATGTATCGCATGTTAGGAGCCGATATTATCGGCATGACCAATTATCCTGAATATGCATTAGCGCGCGAAGCGGGACTTTGCTACCTCCCACTGTCATTTGTGACCGATTATGATAGTTGGAATGATAGTCTTGAACACGTTACCTTGGAACAAGTTCTTGAAATCATGCGCAATAATAACCATAAAGCATTTAATTTAATGCAGCAGTTATTACCACAAACGCAAATGCTATTCCCTGAAGGATGCAGTGAACAAGGTCTTAAAACCGGTTTAATGACGCCTATTGAGAGCCTATCACCTACTGTACAAGCGTGGATGAAAGTTGTATGCAAATAAATTTAGAATCTTTAGCACTTCGCTATCAAAATGGTGAAGTCTTTGTACTCGATCAGCAATTACTGCCTTTAGAAGAAAAATGGCTTGCTTGCCACACGATTGATGACATGTGTGACATGATCAAAGCATTAAAAGTACGTGGCGCTCCTTTAATTGGGATAGCGGCTGTTTTCTCTCTCATGCAATTTGTTGAACAAGGTGCAACTGTCGCAGAAGTAAAAGCAGCAGCCATAAAACTAGTGGCGACGCGCCCAACGGCGGTCAATCTCAAAAATTACATGGATACAATTTTACAACAATTAACCACCGATCCTGATGTTGTCTTACAAATCGGTCAAGCGTTGTTCCATGAAGATGTTGAGTTATGTGAAAATATTGCAAATCATGGTGCAAATCTTATTTCAGGTGATGCAACCATCATGACTTATTGTAATACAGGCAGCTTAGCAACCGCTGGCGTTGGGACTGCTTTGGGGGTGATAAAGCGTGCTTATTTACAACAGAATGTGAAACATGTTTACGCTTGTGAGACTCGACCTTTACTGCAAGGTGGACGTTTAACCGCTTGGGAACTATCCAAAGCCAATATTCCCCATACCTTAATTTGTGACAACATGGCCGCGATGGTGATGGCACAAGGTAAAATCAATGGCATTTTAGTGGGAGCCGATCGCATTGCCAAAAATGGTGATACGGCCAATAAAATTGGTACTTATAGTTTAGCGGTATTAGCCAAGCATCATGGGATCCCTTTTTATGTAGTTGCCCCTTACACCACACTTGATCCCAAATGTGCCAGCGGTAAAGAGATTGAAATTGAATTACGCAATGCGGATGAGGTCAAAGGCGCCTTAGGCAAAATCACCTGGGCACCCACACAAAGCGAGGTTTACAATCCTTCTTTTGATGTGACCCCTGCTGAACTTATTAGTGGTTTTATTCTGGATGTTGGCGTATTTGCGCCCAAATACTTATCAGAATGTGGTGCGTTATGCTAAGTGAATTACTGGCAACCTGTGATTACATTGCTAAACGCAATCTCTGCCCAGCAACGGGCGGCAATTTTTCGATTCGCCAATCCGGCGACAAAATGCTTATGAGTGCTTCTGGTAAAGATAAAGCAAACTTAAAAGCCAGTGATTTTGTAGTGTGCAACTTTCAAGCGCAATGGTTAGAAGGTGAAGGCAAACCCAGTGCAGAAGCTGCATTGCACGGCATGATTTATCGACTATCACCCCAAACACAATGTGTTCTTCATACCCACTCTATCCCAGTAACCGTGCTTTCTATGTTAGAAGCACATGAATCCGCGATTCGTTTTCATGGCTATGAAATGCAAAAAACGATAGCAGGTTTTCATTCACACGAAGAAACACTCAATTTATTTGTGTTTGATAATAATCAGCATATTCCCACGCTGGCTATACAATTGATGGATAATTGGCAAGAAGCGCATTTAGCTTCAGGCTTAATTGTGCGAGGCCACGGCCTTTATAGCTGGGGAAATAGCGTTCATGAAGCTAAGCGTCATATGGAAGGCTTAGAATTTCTAGTCGAATGCGAACTCACTCGTAAGCGATATCAAAAATGATTAAAGCAATAGTAACCGATATTGAAGGCACAACCACTGATATTCATTTTGTTCATAAGGTACTGTTCCCGTACTCTCGTGAACGTATGGCAGAATATGTCACGGCAAATGAATATAATCCTATGATTGTGCCCAGCTTAAATGAAGTTCGCCAGCAATTAACGCCTACAGCAACTCTTGAAGATGTTATTCAGCAATTACTAAGCTGGATTGATCACGATGTTAAAATGGGTTCATTAAAAGCGATCCAAGGTCATATTTGGCAAACAGGCTTTGAGCAAGGGCATTTCACAGGTCATGTTTACCCTGATGCTTATGAAAACTTGGTCAAATGGCATCAAGCAGGTATTGCGCTTTATATTTATTCTTCAGGCTCGGTTAAAGCGCAACAATTACTTTTTGGTCACAGTGATTTTGGTGATCTGCGTTATTTGTTTAAAGGTCATTTTGATACTGAAATAGGCGGCAAAAAAGAGGCCACTTCTTATCAAAATATCCTTGAAACGATTGGCTTAACAGGTAATGAAGTGCTTTTTTTATCTGATGTAGTTGCAGAATTAGATGCGGCAAAAGCGAATCATATAAACACGTATTTATTAAATCGAGATCATCAGATTATTGAACAAAATACGCATCCAGAGTGTGATAGTTTCAGTAAAATTCAGGTTTTATAAGTATTTTTCTTATTTTTAGAGGAGTTTTCATGTGTTAAGCTAACACACTTTTTAAAGGTTAGCCATGCACCGAAGCTCCTCTTCTTCAAGCCCATCTCAATTATCGACTTCTAGCGTGGCATCCACATCCAGTCACTCACACGCTAAGAAGATATTTCATCGTTCCTTTCACGCAAAAAAAATTCATCATCTTGTGATGCAGGCTTGCTATAGCAAAAACGATTCTGATTTAGCACGGATTAATAGCGAATTTATAGAACAATTGAAACAATCACCCGCCAGCGCTGTGCTTGAGCTTAGCACCAATGATTTTAGCCATCTACACGATATCTTGCATTTACCTTTTAAAATTCAGAGAGAAAAATGGGCGGCAATTGTTATTTCGACAACCTTACTATCAAACTTTGTTGCAAGTATTCAAGTTCAATATCCCGAGGCACTCAATACTTTACTAAAATTAAAAAATAAAGATAGTGTCACGCCACTACAGCAAGCACTGAGTATTGGTAATATAAAAGCGGCAGAGCAATTGCTTCTTTTAATATCTGGCAATAATGACGTTCTCAATGCCAATTTGAACAGTCGAACCGACGATGGCTTTATGCCATTTCAGCAAGCTTTAGCGACAGGTGATGTTGCTATTGTTCAGCAATTGATTCCCTTACTACTTAACAACAAAAAAGCCTTAACAGCCAATTTAACCAATCGAACTATCGATGGCTTCATGCCCTTACAAGATGCCTTAAGGTCAGGCAATCCAGAAGTTATTCCACCATTAATAGAGTTACTGATTGAAGATACAGAAGCTTTACAAACCAATTTAACCAATAAAACGGTTGAGGGTTTTATGCCATTACAGCATGCCCTAGCAACTGGTAACCTTCAAATTGTGCAGCAGTTAATTCCATTATTGATGGCAAATAGAGAGGCTTTAAAAGCTAATTTACTCAATAGAACCCATGATGGTTTTATGCCTTTACAACAAGCCTTAGCGACAGGCAATCCTGAAATTGTACAACTCATCATTCAACTATTGCAAAACGATGAAGAAGCTTTTAAGGCTAATTTACTCAATCGAACCGAAGCAGGTTTTATGTCATTAGATTGCGCGCTAAAAACGGGCAATCTAATAGTCGTTCAATTGTTAATTCCATTAATGCAAGACGATGCCACGCTCATTGTCAATCTAGAAAATAGAACACGCTCTGGCTTTATGCCACTGCAAACTGCGCTAAACACAAACAATCCTAAAATAGTTGAGCTACTGCTAACATTATTGATTGATCATGAAAGCATCCTGAATGCTAATCTAACGAATAGAACCGAGGATGGTTTTATGCCACTACAAGATGCCTTAAAATCACGCATACCAAGCATCTTTTTGCAACTCATCCCATTCTTAACTAAAAATGAAGATATTTTTAAGGCCAATTTACTTAATAGAACGAACAATGGCTTTATGCCATTACAGCAGGCGCTAGATACGAATATCCCTGAAATTGTTCAGCAATTTTTGACATTACTTATCCATAAAGATATCTTGCGAGAAAATTTACTGAATGAGAATAATTTTGGCTATCATGCACTTCATCAGGTGACCAATGCGAAAGGCCTCCATAATGAAAAAATAATAAAGGCGCTTTTTTTACATATTAAACATATTTTTCGCAGTGAAGCAGATGAACTTTTACTACATTTGCTTGCTGAACCTGTAAAATTCAAGAATTATCGCCTGCCTTACTCTGCCATTTTCAGGATAGCCTTTCCAGAGAATCTTGCGATTTATCCGGAAGCTTACAGTAGCACAATCGCTCACGCATACAACAAAAAAAGAGCCAGTATCTCAGCAGTGCGTTGTGTAACAGAACCTCGCACTCGATACTCTCACAGAGCAAGGTAAGGATAGTTTGCTCATCAGTCTTTCATTGCACAAGTTAAAATGCTCACTGAGAATTTTGATGAGGATGATCATTGGCAGGTAAGTGAGATATACTGAGCTTTAAATAAAAAGCTTAAGAGAATCATAATGAGTTCCATGCAACACTTACCACATAATTTAGCAGAATTAAAAAGCTTTAATCGTCCAGACGAAGTGCGCGATTTTCCGAAAGGGAAATTGGAAATTATTACTATTGGTGGTGTTATCATTGGGCGAGCAACTTTTCAACCAGGTTGGCGTTGGTCAGAATCTTTGCAGCCGATTGCTAAAACCACCAGCTGCGAAGCGCCGCATTTTCAATACCATATTGCCGGTGTCTTAAAAGTAAAAATGGATGATGGCCAAGAATATGAATGTCGTGCAGGTGATATTTCATTATTACCCTCAGGACATGATGCCTGGGTTGTCGGCGATGAGCCTGTTATCGTGGTGGATTTTCAAGGGATGTATAATTACGGCAAATAAAGATAAAAATCCCCCGCTCATCAAATGCTTCCGCATTTATTCAAAGGGGGCTATTTTCTGCTTGAATCTGTTCATTATTGGCTCAATATGCCCCCTTTGAATAAAAGGGGGCAGCTCGCGCTTGTCCGGCGTAGCGTAGCGAAGACACAAGCGAGCGGGGGATTTTTATCTTACTTCTCTCCCGGCCCTTTCTTCTGCATTCTTTCTTGCTTTTTGACTCTTCGCGAAATACGTTCTAATTTAATTTTAGGCAGTCTATCAATATAAAGCCCGCCATTTAAATGATCGACTTCATGCTGAATACATTTTGCTAAATACCCTTCTGCCTTCAATTCAAAAGGCTCACCAAAGCGATCTTGCGCTTTCACCGTGATGATTTGCGCGCGCTTAACCTTTTCTTGGATGAAATTAGGGTAAACCGACATGCAACCCTCATATTCAAATTGTTCGCCTTCATAACTAACAATTTCAGGATTCACCAAGCAAAGCGGCTCATCGTTATTTTGAGACAAATCGATGACGGTAATACTCCACGGGATCTCTAAATCTAATTGCGTTGCAGCTAATGCGGCACAACTTTCTGTGGTGTAACGTGTTTCAAACATATCATCAATGACTTTTTGAATGGTATCGTCAAAAGTTTCTACACGCACACTCTGGCGTTTTAAACGTTTATCGGGATACTGTAAAATTTTAATGAGTGCCATGTTATTTTCCGATTTCTTAATTAAATACGTCCAACCAGTAAGTGTAAAGGCCATTGCATCGTATAGACTTTCTCGCTCTTGCCCCATGCTTGTTCTAAATCATTGAAGATCAACTGAATCGGATCTTGATTTAAGCGCTGTTGATATTCTTTAACCGCTGACCATGTTCTTAAATAGCCAATCAGAGATGCTAATTGAAAATTTTTCTCTGCATGGAATGTCGAGGTTACTTTTTTCTTAAATGGGAAAGCGATTGTTTTATACTCTTTGTCAATATATCGCCGTTCTTTGGGCCAAAAAGTGTCGCCCAGAATATCATGGTACAAGCTATGGATCACCCTATCTACTTCTGGCGAAACACTGCCAAGGGAATAACACCATGCTGCAATGATTGCCTTGGGTTTAGCAACACGGCGCACTTCTTCATAAAATGAGGGCAAATCAAACCAATGCAAAGCTTGAGCAACCGTAATTAAATCTACCGAACGCGGTTGTAATTCTGTTTGTTCTGCAGGCCAACAATAATAAGCAATATTTTCATTCTGGAGTGCGACATTTAACGGTTGCTGATTGATATCGCTCGCAATCACTTGTTTAAAATATTTCGCTAAAGGTAATGCCGCTTGACCATTCCCCGTCGCACAATCCCATGCTAACTGATGCTCGCCACATAAGTCTGCTAAAAACTGAAATAATGCCTCAGGATAATCCGGTCGGTATTGCAGATAATCACCCGAATTTTGGGCAAAATGCTGAATATAAGTCATTAGTTTTACTTAAGAGGAATAGGTGTATAGGCGAGATTATGACAGGCTCTAGTAGAGCCTGTCATCTACTCTTCCCAGTTTGAACTAGGTCAAGTATCTAAAATTAGTAATAAGTTACTGTGGTTGTTGTCACAGGAACTAAAGGTGCATAAATAGGTTGAATATCATAAAGTGGAACCATCACTTCTCTAAAATTGGTTGAGAACAAACCAACAGGTTCTGACCATGAAACCGTGTCATAACCGATCAACGTTTGTGAGTAACCTACAACTTCATAACCTTGTAGCAAAGTAAAATAACCTTCGGTGTAATCAGCGCCACCAGCAACAGTTGATAATTCATTTTGATTTAATTCACGGATCATTTTATTACGTCCTTCGTTATATGTTATCTAACTAATTTTTATCACATCTCAATGACTGTGTGATGGGGCTATCATACCGACTCTTCGCCAAATTACACTGCTCATTTATCCTGATAATCTTGCCTTTCGTCGCCATTAAAACGTTTGTTATCAAACTTTATTTTTTGCTCAATTAAGGCTGTTATACCCAAACTAATTGAATTAGGAGTGTACGTTTAGTACATGACTGGGATGAGAGAGTACTTGGAAGCGTATAAAAAAATATAATCAGGAAAAAGCCTCATCAATGCTATTTTTTTAAAAAAAGGTGTGTTAAAAAAGGGCCATCTTTTTATCAAAAGCTGTCCCCCATATGCATATTCGATTCATACCCAAAATCTTTATTTTGCTTGGTTTGTTAGTCTGTTTTAATCGTGGGCTACTTGCTGATGAGCCACCTGCCACTCATCCTCTTCTTTCGGCACAATTAACAAAATTAGCAGATGATTATTATCGCGATAACATTAAAGCCAATACTTCTGCTGCAAAAACCACGCTTGAGCGGGTAGAACGTAAAGTGCATGCTAAACAAGCATTCGATTCGCAAGATTGGTATGGTAGCCGCTATGGTTTCGTACGGGTACTTGCCGATAGTGATAAAGATTTTCAAGCTTGGTATCTGCTGTGTAAAACTTTAATCGCCTTGCAAGAATATGATTCCTATCAAAATTATGATGATGCGCTGCAAGCTGCCCTGTCAAAAGCTTATCAAAATGCCACATCAACCTTAGATAAAGCAGCGGTTGACTGGCTCGCTTCTCAAACCAAATTTGCATTTAAAGAATTACGTGAAGCTGCGCTTAAGCTTGCCTCACAAAATGACATTGAAAGCCACGTCAATAAACTGATTAGCAACTATCCACAAGAATTTGCCCCTTACCACCTCGATATTCCCCAACGAACGGATGTTGCCAGTGCTTGCATTTCATGGACTGCTTCCTTAGTTAAAACGCGTCATTTCCACTATGAGGAATTTATTAGCTTAGAACCCAAAGTGAAAGATTTGGGCGTTATCGCTAAAGGTAAGCAACTTTGTCTTGAAGGACTCACTTTTGGTCAAAACTATCAACTAACCTTTAAAAATGGTTTCCCAAGCGAAGCGGGAACCAAACTGACGCAAGCACAATCTTTAGGTATTTACGTTCCCCATCGCAAAGCGGCTATTCGCTTTCGGGAAAAAGGTTACATACTCGCTAGCGGCGCACCGCAAGTCATTCCTTTTGTTGCTGTCAATGTTGCGCAAGTGAAAGTTAAGGTCATCCATATCCCCGAACGCAATATTCAAAGCGTTGAAAACATTTGGTTTAACAACCAAATTACAAGATGGGATAGTGACCGTTTACAGAACGAACAGGGTCAAGTCGTTTGGGAAGGAACCTATCGTTTCCCCATCGAAACTGACAAAACTGCCATCTCAGGTTTACCCATTGATGCAATGATGGGACGCAAATTACAACCTGGCGTTTATGTGATTGAAGCGCGCATGAATGAAGAAAGCTACGATGAAAACGAATTTGCTTCTCAAGCATTAGTCATCAGCGATATAGGGATGAGTTCTTATCTTGGACCTGATGGTTTACATGTGTTTACTCGCTCATTAAGCACTGCCAAAGTATTTCCTGGCGCCTCTATCCACTTAATTGCGCGCAACAACCGTGAATTAGCGAAAACAACCACCGATCAAAAAGGACAGGCTACTTTTTCAGCTCAGTTACTTAATGGCAAAGGCGGCAACCGCCCCGCTTTCTTGACGGCTTCGATTGAAGGAAAGCAGTTCACCCTGCTTAGCTTAAAGAATGAAGCCTTTGATCTTAGCGACAGAGGTGTTGATGGTCGCGCTCCCGCAGGCCCTGTCGAAGCTTACTTATATACCGAACGTGGTATTTATCGTCCCGGTGAAACGGTGCATCACCTTTGCTTACTGCGCGATAATAAAGGTCAGGCAATCACCAAATTACCGATTACGCTTAAAATCATGAGACCCGATGGTGTCATTACCCAAGAATCCGTCCTACAAGACGCTGGTAATGGTAGCTATGCCTTAGATTATACCATTAATAGCGCAGCACAAACGGGTGTCTGGACTGCAGCCATTTATACCGATCCCAAAGCAAACGAACTATCACGCACTTCATTCGAAGTAAATGATTTTGTACCGCCTCGTATTGAAGTAAAGACATCATCGTCAGTACCTTCAATCGCACCGCACCAAAGTAACTCTCTGGCTGTGCAAGCAACTTATTACTTTGGACCTCCCGGTGCAAACTTAAAAGTGACCTCTGAATCTCAATTAACCATCATGCAGTCACCTTTTGCAAAATGGAAAGATTATCAATTTGGCCTCATTGAAGAACAATGGACACAACAGCGCTTTAAGCATCTGGATACCCAAACCGATGAACAAGGTAAAGCGGCCATTACCACTAAAATTGATCTCGAACCAGAAACAACCCATCCTTTGCAGTTAGAAACGACAGCAACAGTCTATGAAGTGGGTGGTCGAGGACAATCCAGTAAAAATATCACGGCTTTTTGGCATCAGCCTTATTTAATTGGAATAGCAGAACAATTTAAAGATAACATTGCTAATTCAAATAGCGATGCTAGCTTTAACATCATTGCTGTCAATCAACAAGGCGAGTTACAGTCCACGGGTAAATTAAGATATACCTTGTATGAGGAACAACATGATTATGTCTGGTTCCGTTCAGGGGTAAATTGGCAATATGAAGTCATTACGCGTGATCAAGTGCTTGCCAGTGGTACCTTGCAATTAGAAGGTAAATCACCCACCCCGTTTAAAGTACCTGTCAAATACGGCTCTTACCGCCTTGAAATTCTTGACGAAAAATCAGGGGTTGCTTCAAGTGTCCGTTTTGCAGCAGGTTGGTTTTATTCAGCCGATGCGCCTGACAGACCTGATATGTTAGAAATGGCATTTTCAGAAGAACCTTCTGCTTCAGAAAGCAAAGCTTCTGTTTTCATTAAAAGTCCATTTGCCGGTGACATTTTTCTTGCCTGGGCAGGAGACAGCTTTAAACCTGTTTATACCGGAAAAATCGGAACAGATGGCCTCAAAATTTCCGTTCCCGTCAATAAAACGTTAAATAGTGTTTCAGGAGATTATTTAATCGCCACCGTCTATCGACCCGGCGATGAACAAACTTCACAGCTTCCCAAAAGAGCGATTGGAGTTGCCTGGTTTGAGAATCCACAAACCAGTAAAAAACATCAAATAAAACTAATCCTCGAACATCCTGAAGTGAGCAATGGAGCAAAAACCGTTGAAGTCGTGGTAAAACCTGAAAAACCACAACAGCAATTACAGGTTGCGGTTGCATTAGTCGATGAAGGCACACTTTCCTTAACGGAGTTTGAATCACCCAATCCGTTTGAATATTTCTTTTCACAAAAGCGCTTGGCTTATGAGTTACGTGATAGTTATGGCTATCTGATTAATCCTTATGGCGCGAAACCCGGCTCATTTGAAGTTGGCGGCGGTGAATCGGTTTTAAATGGGGCTTTAACTCGCCTGCCAGCACGTACTTATAAAGTTGTTTCCTTATTTTCGGGTATTGTAGCAGCAAAAGATAAACAACCCATTCGCATCCCCTTTGACATTCCTGAATATAGTGGAAAGCTCCGCGTGATGGCAGTTGCTTGGAATGAAAATGGCGTGGGTCAAGCACAAAGCTATATTACGGTTCGTGACGATATTGATGTTTATCTATCTTTGCCTCGCTTTATTGCGCCACAAGATACCGCCACCGTTCCTTTGATATTGAAAAATATCTCAGGCCCTGAAGGCGAATATCAGGTAACACTACGTTCAGATAAACAAGAATCGATTCAAAAAGTAACCTTGAAGAAAGGCGAAGAGTTGAGACTGCCATTTACATTGCAATATAACGATAATGGTATAAAAAAGGTCGAAGTGCTCTTAAAAGGCCCGCAAAATTTCCAATATAAACGTCAATGGGAATTAGATGCACGGCCAACGACACAGCCTATTTCTTTACAACAATATGGCAAAATTGATCCCAAAAGCACCTTAACTTTGACAAGCGATTTACTCGATAATTTCAGGGAAAATAGTCAAGTGGTGCTTTCTATCGGCTCTTTACCTGAACTCGGTAGTGCACAGTTGATTCAAGATCTCTTGAAGTATCCCTACCATTGTCTTGAGCAAACTACCAGTCGATTGCTTGCCACGCTTTATAGTGACAAAGTAACCGATGAATCATTGCAAAAAGGTTTTAATCAATTAACAACCTTACAAAAAATCGATGGTTCCTTTTCTTTATGGGGACAAAATGGTTACACCGAGCCTTGGTTAACGTTATATGCCGCCGATATGCTCTATATAGCACAAGAAAAAGGCTTTACCGTGCCGCAAGCACTCACCCTTAATCTGAAACGTTGGACCAGCGAAGCGGTACAACGCAATATTGGTGAACCTGCTGATGTTGGCATCATTGCTTTTGCGCATTATTTGCAGGCGAAACAAAGCCAGGGGTCGTTGCGTTCTTTAAGATTCTTTACCGATAACCAAGCAAAATCCATTAAAGACAAAGACGATTTGGCCTTTATTGCTGCGGCCTTTGCGCATTATGGTGATGCCCAAAATGCAACATTATGGTTCGACAAAGCCATTCAAGCACCGGCCAGCGATAGTCGTGAATACTATGTCGGATTCGGCTCAGCCTTAAGAGATGAAGCTATTTTAGTTGCTCTCATGGCAGAAACAACCCACGATTCCGTGAAGATTTTGCCGCTAGCTAAACAATTAGTCGATAAAGCAAGCTTATCGCCTTATTTAAGCACGCAAGAAAAAGCGTGGTTAATTCGCGCCGATGCGGCCTTAAAAGATTCACGTAAAGCTTATCATTTAGTCGTGAATGGCAATGAAATATCTGGTTTAGCGCCGACTGAACATGTCTTTAGCGATTCTGAACTCAAAAAATCCCCTGTGATTGAAAATAAAGGAGATCTGCCTGTTTACTATGCGCGAGCCTTAGTCGGAGAGCCCAAAGATGTGACCAAGCTCGCTCAAGGTGGATTTGAATTGCAAAAAAGTGTCTACACGTTAGACGGACAAACCGTTGATTTAGCCAATCTCAAATCCGGTGAACTCTATGTGGTGCAAATTAAGGGGCGACGCCTTAACAATCAATTACATCATATCCTTCTGGTTGATAGATTACCGGCTGGATTAGAAATCGAGAAAGCGACACTCAGTGCAGAAGAATCATTAAGTTGGTTAGACACCCGAACTCGTACCAGTCGTCAAGAAGGCCGCGACGATCGTTTTGTTGCTGCTTTTGAATTCGCTTCACAGAATGAATTCTCTATTGCTTACATGGTGCGAGCTGTCACTCCCGGCAATTTCACTTACCCTGCTTCCTTTATAGAAGCAATGTATCAACCGCGGTTTTTTGTCTATACGCAGGAGCAAAAGTTACAAGTGCACTCTGATTGATATGAAAAGGTTGTTACGATTTTCGCTGTTACTAGTCGCATTTAACATTGTTGCCTTTGCCAGCTTCTTGTTAGCGGATAATCTTTATCCGCTAACCCTGAAGCGTTTTAACGATCATTCAACATTGATTTATTCGCAGCAGCAAGTGGTACATGTTTTCCATTCTCAAGATGAAAAATGGCGCATTCGCACCAATGTTGACGAAGTAGACCCACTGTATCTTAAAACCTTAATTGCCAAGGAAGATCGCTATTTTCGCTATCATCCTGGAATTAATCCTTTTGCTTTAGTAAGAGCAGCCTATCAGTGGATGCGCTATGGCCATGTGGTATCGGGCGGCTCAACAATTACCATGCAAACCGCTCGTTTGCTTGAGCCCCGCTCTCGCAAGATTTCTTCAAAATTAATCGAATGTTTTCGTGCCTTACAACTGGAATGGCATTATTCTAAAAATGACATCTTGAGTATCTACATGACCTTAGCCCCCTTTGGCGGCAACATCGAAGGGGTCAATGCGGCGGCAATGAGCTATTTTCAAAAAACGCCCTTATATTTACAACCAAGCGAAATTGCCTTACTGGTCGCTTTAGTTCAATCCCCCACTCGCCTTCATCCTTTTCATTTTCCAGAAAAGGCAACTAGAGCCCGGGCCGCTGTTTTAAACTTTATGCATGAGCAGCAGTTAATCAGCGATGAACTAGCTGAATCTCATCACTTAGCACCATTACCGACTCATAAAGCCAAATTTCCTCGTGAAATTCCCCATTTAGCATGGCGCTTGAAGCGCCAACTACCACAATCCACCAAAATTGATACAACGATTGATTTGGATTTACAAAAAAAGGTCGAGCTGATCCTCAAAAATCACAGCCCAGCGATGCCAGCAAAAACCAATTCAGCCATTCTTATTGTGGATCATCAACTGAATAAGCCCGTTGTTTATATTGCTTCTCGTGATTTTTATGCCGAAGATGATAATGGCTTTGTCGATTATATTAGTGCTTTTCGTTCCCCTGGTTCGACCTTAAAACCATTTATTTTTGGCTTGGGTTTTGATTTAGGCTTGTTAAAACCCGATACTTATTTGCTCGATGAACGTCGACGCTTTGGTGCTTATTATCCGCGTAATTTTAACAAAGACATTCATGGTGTGATTACGGCAGAAGAAGCGCTAGCAATGTCTTTGAATATTCCGGTGGTCACCTTGCTCAATCAAATCGGTGTAGTGCGCTTTTTAAGTTTACTAAAAGAAGCTGGTGTGACACCACAATTACCACGTTCATTTGAAAGCCCAAGTCTAGCTATTGCACTTGGCGGGCTTGGTATGTCATTAGAGCAATTGGTAACCCTTTATGGTTCACTCGCACGAACCGGTAAAGTCATGTCTTTATCGTATTTAGCCAATGAGTCGCTGGCAACGGAACATTCGCTATTTTCACCATTAGCCGCAAAACAAGTTTCAGCTATTTTAAATGCCAATCTAGATGCAGATCATCCGTTTGCACTTAAAACCGGCACGTCTTATGGCTATAGAGATGTTTGGGTGATTGGTTTTGATCAGCGTTACGTGATTGGCATTTGGACCGGGATCCCCGATGGCAAACCGATGGCTGCGCAATCGGCAAGAGAATTGGTGGTGCCTTTATTACAAAAAATTATCAAGGTGTTACCTGATGACACAACGCAGGTTCAATCACCCGCCCCTGTGACTATGTCACTCAAAAAATTATCGAATCGATACCATCAAGAGCCGCATTTATATCAAAATCAACCGACCTTAATGTTTCCGGTCGATGATACCGTGATTGAGCTTGAAAACAATAAGAGTCTTCCCTTAACTGTAACAGGAGGAAAGCGCCCTTATACCTGGCTAATTGATGGCAAACCGATTAAAACCACCAGCTGGCAACAAAAAACTTTCTGGCAACCGCAAGAAGCCGGTTATTATACCATTACTGTTGTTGATGCGAATGGCCAAGTTGATAGAGCCAATATAGAACTCAAATAAGGAAACCTAAATGTTAACTGCCTATGATTGCTTTCTTAGTCGAGAAACCGATAAACCTACTCTAACCAGTGAGAGTGGCAGTTCTGGCGTTAGAGCTCATACCATTATTTTTTATACCAGAGCAAACATTCACTTTACAGTTGACATGCCAGACGGCCCAGGTGGCATCATTACCTTAACTGATGAAGAATGCGCCACAATATTACGTGAAACGGATACCCAAATGTACATTGGTGCCAGTAGCGCGGAGCTCACACTCGAGCATATTCAAAATGCCTCAATTTATGACGCTATTTTACAACGCCATAAAGAAGAATTAGCGCAAGAAAAAGATAAAACACCTAAACCTTTCTAGAGCCCTCTACAAATATAAAAAGGTATACGTCGGTTGTAATACAACCGGCGGAATACACAAGAGTTTTCGCACAACATACTGAGATTGCCAAACAAATTTTAGCAAATAAAATTTTGAGCAAACGACTCGATGGCAATGACCTGAAAAGGCTTAGCAACTCACATCGTGAAATTGCTAAACATATTTTAGCAAAAGATAACATTGTAATATTCTTATTGATTGTTGTACTTATTTCAATATAATATGCAAGATGTATTAGGTATAAAGGATTTATTATGCGTAAAGAGATCATTCATAAGCCAGATTTTAAGTTAGTTGGCCTCTCAGTTGTTACTAATAATGCTAATGAGCAAGATCCTACGTTAGCTAAAATTGGACCCCTAGTTGCGAATTACTTTAGCCACCAAATAGCGCAGCATATTAAACATCGTATTCACCCCGGTATCACCTATTCTGTTTATACAGAATATGAAAGCGATCACCATGGGAACTATACTTATTTTATCGGTGAAGCCGTTTCTTCATTGGAAGATGTTCCTGACGATTTAAAAACAATTTCTATCCCCACTAGTCAATATCAGCGTTTTACGACTGAGCCTGGCCCTATGCCCCTAGTCGTCATTCAAGCTTGGCAATCTATTTGGCAAATGAATCAAGAAACACTAGGAGGTGAACGCCGTTATCTTGCGGATTTTGAAGTTTATGATGAACGTGCGCATGATCCTCATCAAGCCGTGGTCGATATTTATATTGGGATCCGCTAGCCTCTATCGAATTTCCCCTATTCCAACGGGCTCCAGTGGAACAATGATTGTTTCACTGCTCCCGCAGTTTTAATTTTATGTGATTATTCCCCCCCCATTTCAGCATTCACGGCTAACGCCGTTTCATGCTTGCATGGGGGGCTAGCAAATGTCGCAGCTACCGCTGCTTACCCATTCAGAAATCAAGCCAGGAATTTTATGTTTTCTTCTCGTGGCAGCGAGGAAATTCGCTAGCCCCCCATGAAGGCGTTAGCCGCAATCTGACCAAGAACCACAGAAAAAATCCCCCCATTCGTTTTTGCAAACGAATGGCCCCCTTTACAAAGTGGGCGATTGATTCGCTTCGCTCATCTAGAGAAAATATCAGCAAATAAACGAACATTTGTAGCATTGAAGAATGTGGCTTGCAGCTGCCACCACGCAGATATTTTCTCCTCGCGGCAGCGAGGAAATTCGCTAGCCCCCCATGAAGGCGTCAGCCGTAATGGGGGGAACAGGAAATCTCCCTCTTAAAAAACCGCGGTAGCGGTGACACAAATGAATATGGCTCATCATCATTTTTCTCGCGTGTTAACAACACCCATATTCGAACATTTAAAATTTATCACAAAAATCATTCGAACATATTGTCATTAACAAATACCCAGGTAAGGTGACATTCTTGACTGAGTCAGGAAAATACAGTAGGTTTGATTTTTTTTCGAATATGATGGCTTCAATAACATGCTAAGCGGCACCTATAAAAAATCCAAGAGTGACAGCAAAATCCAACCTGAACCACAAGAACAAAAAATAAATACTGCTTTTAAAGAATGTGGTTTTCATCCTTATACTGCTGTCATTGAGCCAGTAGAGCAGATTTCAGATTGGTTGTTGCAATTATTTAAAAGCAGTGACTCCCCAACAGGCATGACGATTAATCAAAATCTTCTTTGCGAAATTGCCTGCGGTATTATTGAAGAAGCCACCCCAAGCAGTGTACTGGAAATACTAGGAAAAATATATTATTTACTAGGTCCCAACGAACAGCTAGCCTGCCTTTATCTGGCAAAAGAATTCATTCATCAAGATACCCATTGCGAATGGATTGTAACCAATCAATTCAGTGATGCTTATTATCACTTACTTGATAAAATCGAAGTCACTTCAGAAATGAAGATGCATTTGAAAGCGACGCTGATTGAATATTATAAGTCAAAATTACCAAATAAACTCATAGCCTCTGAAGTGGATGAGGTAGCGCTGCTTCCAGATTTGAAACGCCAATCCTTGGAACAGAAAAAACCACTTAAATTCTTTGTTTCCGAGGTAAGCGGTTTATTTTGTCAAGCTATGCTTAGCCTATCACCCGAAGCAATGCTGACCAATAGCATTATGAAAAGCAATGATGATAAACCCGCGTGGAAAAATATCACTGTACTGAGTAGTCAATTATCTCATTTGGTTTGTTTGGATATTCTTTCTGTTAAAGATATGGAAGAAAGAGCACGCAGAATTGAGTTTTATATTGCCGCGGTTAATTTATTGCTAAATAATAAAGAAAAAACACCCCATTTGACGCCTGCCTATTCTATCTACCTGGGTATTTGCCAAAATCCTGTTACACGTTTAAAAGCAACATGGACACTCATCAATGAAAAATCGCGAGCAACATTTGCTACTTTTGAAGAATTATTTCAAATGTCTAATGGTTTTTCCAAGGTTCGTCAATACATTAAATTGAATCCATCAAGCATGCCTTTTATAAATTGTATTGCCGCTGATAAAGATAAAATCTCTTTTAACAGTCTTGGCGAGCGTATTTTCCTCTATGGCAAAATGAATCATGATTTTATTCAGTTACAAGAACGGATTGGCAGACAGAAGCTTGCTTCCTCTCAAGTCACCATTGGTGAGAAATTAAAGCAGGTAACCTATGATGAAGCCGCTGCTTACAGGCAATCTTATTGCTATGAGCCACCGATTATTATTGTGCTCAATGCTAATTTAACCAAGGACGACCTACTTAATAAACTCCAACGCTGTTTTGCCTCAAAGGCACCTTTAGTTGCCCAAAAAGGGCTTCAAATGTGTACTGGGCTGCTTGCCAAAACCGTCATTGCAGAATTTTCAAGCACTATGTTGATGACTAATCATTATGAACTTCTAGGTCAAGACAATACTGTCAGTGATTTATGCGGCAATATCCTTGACCAATTTGGCACCGAATCAATGGACGATATGCTTCAACAACTAGCTGCCCTCTCTTTAGAGGCAAGAACGGCTGGTCGTAAAATGGCAAAGCGTGGCAAAACCAAAAGTTTAGAATTAAAAACAAAAATACCTTCTGAAAAATCTGAGAAAAAATTAAAAAGAAGAAGCGAGACCTTAAAACTCAAACCAATAGCAGAGTTTGAAGCGAAGAAAGAAAGTCAAGAAATTGTTTTATCAACGTCGAATACTTTTTTACCATCACGCCCCACAAGCCCACGCGCTCCTCGTAAAATACAGACTCTAGAGACGCAAACAATGGGTAAAGAAAAAGATAAAGATAAAGAGAAAAAGCGAGTATCCAAATAAGTAAATTAACACCATTCATAGGTAGGTGATTATGCTGAGCGGAATTCAATCCATTCTAGAAGCAATGGGTCAATTATTTTTGGGTGAATCGGGTTATTTACTCGATCTTTCTCGAATTGGTTTTATCTGGTTTAGTGATAATCCTAATGAATTTATGCCTGCTGCGCACAAACTCAGGCTGATTCAAAATCGTCAGCGTAACCCTAAAATGTCATTTTATTTTGGTTATAGCTCTCGTTATCTTTCTGAACAAGCTAATCAAGAATTAGCTAAGTTTGCAGCCCAGTTGAATCTTTACTTAGTGGATTTTGATAATGATCTAAAACATGCGGCAAAATCTTCTATCGATGAAGCTATCTATGCAATCGCAGATGAAGAGCTTTCACATGCAATGAAGACAACTGGCGGAAATTTAGCCGCGGCATCCGATTGTGTTCGTTCCCTCGAAAGATTTTTAGATATCTGCAGCAATTATATTGATTGCGATGTCGATTTTGACTTTAGCCAAATGCCTAAGTTCCTTCGTGTTAAAGAACCCATTATTTTTCCGGGTAGAGGACTCGATTTTAATTTACCAGGGGGGCTAAAAGTCCCCTCTATGAGCAATTATTTTATTGGCGCAGCAGTTGTTTCAGAATATCAACTTTATCTGCATCCTGATGCCAAAGAAAAATTAAAAGATGTTAAAGAAGCAATACGCGAACATTATCTTCAACCTCACGTTAAAACGCTGTTATTGGAAAGTGCTGGAAGTCTAAGCCCTTTCGCAAGACAGGCAGGTCAGCTTATTAAAAAATTATTTGAGCAAAGTGGCAATGATATCTTTAAGTATCGAACCTTAGTGAATAATTTACCTAACGTATATAATGCAATCAAACCTCTTCTCTTAAAAGATAGTGTGGTTAAATACTCAGGACCTGATGCATGGTTTTTGCTATACAAAGACGACATTCTGTTTTGTCGAGAATCCCAATCTTTGCTGGAGTTACCAAATAACTTGCAAAGAATCGTCGCTGCTTTTGAAAATGCCAGTGAATTAAACAATGGTATGCAAGATTGCTTTCCGCAATATGATGAACCAGAACAACAAATTATGGGGCAACTTAAAGGAGATCTCTCGTGGTTGCCTTCAGGTAAATCTAAACTAGAGGCGCAATCTCAAAAGATAGAAGAAGCTGCAAAGACATTTCAAAAAGCGATTAGAAGTAGGATTTAATCGTCATTGCTGTAAGGGTTACGAAATTCGTTGGTATTTTTCTATAGATGAGCGTAGCGAATCAATCACCCACTTTGAATAAAAGGGGGCAGAAAGCGCAGCTTTCTGGGGATTTTTATCCTAAAAGCATCCTTACATTGATTCGCTACACTCATCCTTAAATCCATCCTTTCTTCTTGAAATATCGATAAGGAATAAAGGCAGAACCAATCATTAAAATAACGGCTAGCGGATAGCCATAAACCCAATCTAACTCAGGCATAAACTTGAAATTCATCCCATAAATACTAGCTAACAAGGTAGGCGGTAAAAATACCATTGCTAAAACGGTAAACATTTTAACAATTTGTGTTTGTTCGATGTTGATTAAACCAAGAGTGGATTGTAAATGAAATGATAGTTTTTGCGTTAAATAATCACCATGTTTTAGTAAGGATTTTAAGTCTTTCTTGATGATTTCCATATTGACAATATAATAATTTTCTTTATGCTCATTATCATGTTGTTCATAAAAACCCAGTAATAAATTGATACTGGATAAGCTTTGGTAACCCTTTGATAATAAGTTTTCTAAGCTATTAATTTCACGTAACAGTTTATTTAATGCCTCATTGTGATTTTTCTTCATTTTATTATTTACTGAGCGAATTAATGTCATCACCATTTGATCGCTGGTTTCACCTACTAATTCGAACACATCGGCGATTTTTCCAACAAAAATTTCCAGCAACATGGGTAAAATACTTAAATAATTCTTAGCTTCAATAGGACGTTGATCAATCTGATCCAGCAATAATTGAATTGGATTGGGATGAGAGTAACGTAGTGTTACAAGTCCTTTTGGGGTCACAATCAGCGTAATAGCGTGGGTTTCTGGTAAAGGAGCCGCTTTCGTCAGAACATTCACAAACATAAACAGTGAATCATTCTCCATGTAGAAACGATTAGAGTATTCTAATTGATGCAATTCATGATGCTGTGGCAAGATAATATTCATTTGCTTTTCGATTGCTGTCCTTTCCTCTAACGTTGGGGAATTGACATCAATCCAAGCTAATGTGGCATTGGCTGGATTCTTAACTAACACACCATTCTGATCAATGTATAAGTAAGTTATCATTCTTTGTGCCACCTTTGGGGTCCGTGTGAATACACTTTTTAGATAATCGCTATCTAAATATAGTTTGTCCTTTAGCTATTGTGCACTTTGCTACCATGTGCTAGCTTTGAGGGAATATGAAAAATGTAACACAACTTAAACAAAATTTCGTTGCCTCTGTGATTATCATTGCGATTATTACGGCACGGGGGCTATTTACTTAACTTTTTAGTAATAGAAAAACCCCCGCGAGAAATCCCGGGGGTTTTTTTTTGTGTGATGAAAATAGGAGGTTCAATGCCGCGCTTACTACCCTGGCTTATGTGGGTGTTTCCACTTGCTTTCTTTGCCTTTCAGTTTATTTTGCGCCTGTTTCCAGGGTTAGTCATTTCTGAGTTTTTCGACAAATATCATATTACAGCAACTAACTATGGGTTGTTTGCCTCCCTTTACTACCTCGGCTATGCCAGCATGCAAATCCCAATTGCACTGCTGCTCGACAAACTTGGACCTCGTATCGTTATTACCGTCAGCGCCATCCTGTGTGCTCTGGCAAATTGGATGTTAGTCGCAAGCTCCTCTTGGGATGTTGCGTTGCTCAGCCGCTTGCTCATCGGTGTTGGATCCGTTGTCGGCTTTCTTGGGACATCCAAAATTATTTCTCAGTGGTTCCCTCAAAATCGCTATGCACAATTAGTTGGGCTAACCTTTAGCTTTGGTTTAATGGGCGCCGTTTATGGGGGACGCCCTATCAGCTTTATGATCGAGCAAATGGGATGGCAAGAAGTTGCTAAATTACTCAGCATCACGGCTTTAGCGTTAGGTGTCCTGACCTTTATCTTTGTGCGAGGCAAAAGCACTCCCCAAGAAGATAATTACCCTGTCGTCAGTTCCTTAAAGCAGCTACTGACCTATAAGCCTCTCATTGTTTTAGCATTTGCAAACTTATTGATGGTCGGAGCCCTTGAAGGATTCGCCGATGTTTGGGGTGTTTCCTATTTGATGAATGCAAGACAAATCGTCAAAAGCGAAGCAGCGGGTATCACTTCTTATATTTTTATCGGTATGCTCTTTGGTGGACCGATTTTAGGATTTTTTGCAGAAAAATTTAAAGCACATCATAGCGTCATTCTATTGGCCGCATTAGGCATGGCAGGCTTAATGATGGTCGTGTTATTGGGTAATGCGCACTTATCAAGCCATGCCATAAAAGCGGTGATGTTTTTAACCGGCATTTTATGCTGCTACCAAGTTGTGGTATTTGCAACCGGCGCACAGTTGGTGCCCAGTCACTTAATGGGGATCACTATTGCCTTACTCAATTGTATCAATATGTTTGGCGGCTCCTTTTTCCATGGCACAATTGGTATGCTCATGGACTATTTCGATCCCAACACACTGGTTGATGGCGTTAGAGTGTATTCGTTAGAAGCTTACACCTTAGCACTTTATGTGATCCCGCTTTGTTCTTTATTAGGCGCAGGCTTGGTTTGGTATAGCAAAAAAATGCAAAATAATATGGCATTGAAACCAGCGCAACATCACTAAGCCATAAGCTATTTTTTAACAGCACATTTTTGCCGGCTCATGAGATGGTACACAACTCAGCGAAAGACCTCTTTGTAATGCAAATTTGGTCAAAAATGCTCGCTGAGTTGGCAAGTTCATATTTTCGAAGGCACCCAGCATGCTAGGTTTAATACCTACTCCAAATTGTTGTGCAATCTTGGGTGTGAATTGATTGATAAGCTCAACCAATGCGTTTTTCGTATTTAGATACGCTAAAAATTGCTGTGCAATGTTAGATACAAAATAAATGGCAATCTCAGTTCTTATTGCAACCATTTCGGCTTGTTTGGTGTTACGTTTCGCATACCTAGTTAAAAGTGTCTTTTCAAGTGAACGGGCTAATTCTTGTTGACGTTGTAAAACCACCGTTCCCAGTGCTTTTTCTCTTCTTCTCGCTGCATTTGATTGACGTGCCACTTGAAATTTTATATCGCCCAACTCCATTGGCATATAATTTTTAAGATCATTATAATTAGAAATTCCAGCCTTTTCACATAACCATTGATTTACTTCTTCTTCATTTCTACAGTATTTTTTAATAGGCAACAAAGATATCTTAGGCATTTTCTCATAAAAGTCAGGGTATTTTTCTGACAAGAAACGCCTAAATTGTTTTCCTTCATTACTCTCCCACAATCCACCACCTAAATAAGATGAGAGTAATAAACAAGGGATATTAGAAAACCTTTGACGTAGTTCTTGACCTGCTCGATATGCCCCATATGATGGGAACAATTCATCCATCTTATCTTTAACGTCTTTAGGCAAGTTACTTTCTTGAGGTTTTATAAACCAGCCTTTAGAAAGAAATATATTAACATCTTCTTGTAGCACTCCCAAAAACGGAAACCATGTGTCTGAATAGCATGAATTCTGCCCAGATGATTTATAAAATGGCATACCATGAATAGAAATAATATTACGTTCAGCAAAGCTTGTTTGTTCAAAATTTAATATTTTGTTTGATAATATATTCATAAATCATCCCCATACACATTGATAAACTTATACAAAATTATTTTTTCGCAGAATGAATGAAAAATTGAATATATTGAAGCAAAAAATGATAATACTAATGAATTTGGCGATATATATCATACATTCGAAGCTTTAATTAACCATGCCTCAATGACCTACTACATGCTCATCTTAATGTTCACTTTTAGGTGTAAGTTGCATCGCACAATCGCAGCTTTAGGTTATCTGGTCTATAATGTACCTCACCAAACTTTATAAATCTTCGATTGGAAATAATAGGTGAATTTATTAAAGATAACTTCTTTGGATGCTCCCATTAAAAGCTCACTCCCAAATCAGGATATGGGCGATATTGCTTCCGTGGGGGGGAGTTTTAAAATTGTAGTCACTCAAATTCATGAAATGCTTGTAAAGGCATTACAAATACTTCCATTGATTATTCTGGCCTGTATTGTATTTATTATTTTTCTCGTCATTGCCAAACTTGTCAAAGAATTTATAAAACACATCACCATTAAAAGAAGTTTTGCCAATGTGGGCTTAGTATTGGCAAGACTCACTCAATGGGCAATTATTTTCATTGGCTTTTTTATCACATTAGTTATCATCTTTCCTTCTTTATCCTTTGCAAATTTACTTGGTGGTTTGGGAATCGTAAGCGTTATTGCAGGTCTAGCATTTAAGGATATTCTTCATAATTATTTGGCAGGTATTCTGATTTTGCTCAAAAAACCATTTACAATTGGGGATGAATTACATTTTTTAAGCACTCACAGCAAAGATTACTACGGCAAGGTTGAGCACATTGATACTCGCTATACATTTTTAAAATCATTTGACGGTCGTCGCATTCTCATTCCTAACGGAGAAATATATACAAATGTTGTTGTTATTAATACAACATATGGTTCAAGACGTTCTCAACAAGATGTGACAATCGGACCTTATGCAATTCTTCATCCAGCCTGTAAGACAATTTTAGAGGGCATTAAAAGTGTTGATGGCGTCATGGCCCAACCTGCACCTGAAGCATTACTTATGGATTTAGCACCTAATGCAATGGTAGTACGCCTTCGATGGTGGACCAAACCCGAAAGAAGAACGGTACTTCGTGTAAAAAGCGAAATTTTAGATTTAATTCAAGCTAAATTAATTGAATCTAGAGTTAATATTCCTTTCCCTACCCAAATAACTATTTTACAAGACCCATCTAAAGCAAATTATCAAATCGATGGTGTTTCTACGACAAAAGAATAACGAAATTTTCATTCTATGACCTACGACTTTACTAGCTTACCTTCATGATCAGCAAATTCTATAATATAAGTGTAATCTGTTGAAAATGAGGTGCAAAATGGAAGGTTCAAACACACCGGTATGCACTGCTTCTCGGATCTGTGTAGGTGCATTAGGGTTGTCAATTGGTCTTCTCAGTGCAATTTGGGTTGTCTTACTTGGCTTTGCAGCAATGTACTTTAATGTTGGCCATGAGTGGGTCAAATTAGCGGGTACTATTTATGTAGGCTATGCAGTGACCTTTAAAGGGATTTTCATTGGCGCTTTGTGGGCCTTTATTGATGGTTTTATTTGTGGGGCATTAATCGCGTTTTTTTATAACCTTTGCGTTAAATGTTGCAAATGCTGTAAATGTTGCAGTTGCGGCAAAAATGTAAAAGATGAAGTAAAACCAAACGCTTAATTGCAGCTACAATAAAAGCCACACTGTTCCTAGTCAGCAGGAATGGGTCTTTTATCTCCAAAAACTCGATTTTTCTCGAATTCCTCCGGGATATCCCCTAAATTATCCTCTCTATATTTATACAACTAACTTCAGGATATAAAAATGGCAGAATCTACATTAAGCAGCTGGGTACATCCTATTAAAGAAGCTGTATACAATGCATATACAGGCGTACTTAATTTTGTGCGCAATCCATTTGAAAATTTAACAGGCTATTTTAAATCGCCAGCGAATCCCGATAAAGTAAAATTAGATCAATTACGCAATCAACATTTTGCGCAAATCAATTCTGAGGGCAGCAAAGTTAATCCTAATTATGTGCAAGTAGCAAAAAATATTAGTGAAGATACCAAAAAATACATTAATGCCATTATTGCTGATGAAATTAAAAAATTAGGAAAACCTCCTTGTAAGTTCACGGTAATCACCTTAGGTTCGTTGGCTCGCAAAGAATCAGGTCCTATTACTGATTTAGAAATCGGCATATTAATGGAAGATAAAACCATCGAAAATTATTGTTATTTTTATCAATTATCGCAAAACATCTCCGATCGCTTATTCTTATTAGGTGAACATCCTGATATCGGTGGCAAAGGTTTACGAATGGACGAAGCGGACAATGCACCACCGCATCTACGTTTCTTTGCTCGCAATGCAACCCGTGAACAAGCACAAGAATTATTAAACCAAGCTATTTTAAAGCGTGAATTTGACAAAATTCCTTATGAAGGTAGCCGTCCTTTCTTAGCAACGCCTGAAGAATTTGCTAGCTACTCGCATCCTAATTTCACACAAAACAAAAAGCTATTAGCAAAAACACGTCGTGAACAATATCAAATTGAGCTGAATAAAGCACTCAAAGATCCTAAAAATGCAAAATTAGCTAAAACTACTGAAGGTCGCAAGCAAATCGAGAATGAAGTCCATTTCTGGCTCAACCAAATGTATCGTCCATTTAGTGCACGTGAATTACGTACGGCTAATGATGCAGGTAAGCGCTTAGGCCGTAACATGGCATTACTAAATGGCAACCAAGCACTTTACAATAAATTCATCGCGCTTCGTGAAAAGAACTTCCAACGTAAAGAAGCCAATGGCAAAACATTACGACAAAATATGCCAAAAGCGAAAATGGCAGAAGATGTTCGCGATGTTATTCAAAAAGGTAAAAGCGTTTATATCACAGGTGAATTAGGTAAAACACTCGATATTAAACGAGAACTATATCGCTTTGTTGAGCAGTTCGTAACTAACTTAGGCTTTTATCATGGGCTCAAAGTGCAAAATACCTTTGATATTGTGCAACAGTTAAAAGCAAAAGGCATTTTAAGCCCTGCATTTGCTGAAAAACTATCCGATTTTATTCAATTTTCTTCTGGATTGCGCTTAAAAGAGCAAAGCGTTATTAAACGCCAGGGTTTTGCTTCATACTTCGACCAAGCAGAATTTGATGAAGATAAAGAAGATCTGGAAAAAGATATCAAATTGCTGAAAGACAGTATCGCCTATATGGAAAGAGCTAAACAAGATCCTAGCTTGATTGCTATCAAGAAGCGTGATCTCGTTAAACTCGAAGACAAATATCACCATATGTTAGATATGGCGCCTGGTAAAATTTTCTCTGCGAAGGATATTGAATTGTTAAAGACCAAGTACATTCCTATCGCGCAAGAGATTTTTAAAGCAGCACAAGATTGGACCTTAAATAAAGAAAAATTGGGCTTTGAGCGTACAGTGGCACCGGTAAACACGCCTGTAACCGCAGCAGTCGCAACAACCTCACCCAGCTTTACGCCAGCAATGAAGAATGCCATGGATTACATGCATCAACATCCTAAAGGCTTTTTCCCTGCTTTGGCAAAACTGAAACAAGAGCAAAGCAATTTGACCAAAGAACAATTGTTTAGCTTTGTTAAAAAATGCCAAGAAGAAAAACTCTTAACGGCTGAAGATTGCGCGAAAATTGCACAAATAAAAGCAAGACGTGCCGCTGCCGCAGCTTAACCTTAAATACGCATAGGGTTGCATTTTTTGCAACCCTATTCACTTACAAAAAATAGGGGACGATTATCATGCTCTCAACACTGAACAACTGGGTACAACCCATTAAAGATGCTTTATATAATGCTTATACCGGCATTGTTAATTTTGTTAGTAATCCTTTTGATAACCTTTCAGGCCACTTTAAATCTGCAGAAAATCCAGATAAAGTAAAGTTAGATCAACTGCGCAATCAACATTTTTTACAAATCAATGCTGAAAGCCAAAAAGCTTCGCCTGATTATATGCAAGTTGCCAAAAATATTTCCACAGATACCAAAAAATATGTTAATGCCATTATTGCTGATGAAATTAAAAAATTAGGAAAACCTCCTTGTAAGTTCACGGTAATCACCTTAGGTTCGTTGGCTCGCAAAGAATCAGGTCCTATTACTGATTTAGAAATCGGAATTGTAATGGAAGAAAAAACCGTTGAAAATTATAGTTATTTTTATCAATTATCGCAAAACATCTCCGATCGCTTATTCTTATTAGGTGAACATCCTGATATCGGTGGTAAAGGTTTACGAATGGACGAAGCAGATAATGCACCTCCTCATTTACGTTTCTTTGCACGTAATGCAACGCGTGAACAAGCTCAAGAATTATTAAATCAAGCGATTGCCAATCGTGAATTTGATAAAATTCCTTATGAAGGGAGTCGTCCATTTTTGGCAACACCTGAAGAATTTGCTAGCTATTCACAAGCAAAGTTTACCCAAAATAGAAAGCAATTAAATAATACCAAAAGAAAGCAATATCAAATCGAACTTAATAAAGCACTCAAAGATCCTAAAAATGCACAATTGGCTAAAACAGCTGAAGGCAAAAAGAAAATTGCGAATGAAGTCCAATTTTGGGTCGACCAAATGTATCGTCCATTTAGTCCACGCGAATTACGTACCGCGAATGATGCTGGCAAAAAATTAGGTCGTAATATGGATTACTTGTATGGTAACCGTGCGCTTTATAATAAATTCATTCATTTGCGTGAAAAGAATTTTAGTCGCAAAGAGCAAAATGGTAAAACATTGCGTCAAAATATGGCTAAAAGCTATATGTCCGAAGATATTATTAGTCACATTCAAAAAGGCAAAAGTATTTTTGTCACCGGTGAATTAGGTAAAACGCTCGATATCAAACGTGAGCTCTATCGTTTTGTTGAACAGTTTGCCACTAACTTAGGTTTTTATCACAACCTCAAAACGCAAAATTCTCTCGAGATCGTTCAACAGTTAAAAGCAAAAGGCATTTTAAGCCCTTCATTAGCGGATAAAATGTCTGATTTCATTCAATTTGCTTCTGGTTTGCGCTTAAAAGAACAAAGCGTTATTAAGCGTCAAGGCTTTGCTGCTTACTTTGATCAAGCAGAATTTGATGAGGATAAAGAAGATCTTGAAAAAGAAATACAATTAGCAAAAGATAGCCTTGCTTATATGCAAACTTTAGCAAAGAAAGATCCAAACGCTATTGCTGCCAAAAAGCGTGATTTGGTTAAACTCGAAGATAAATATCACCATATGTTAGATATGGCACCTGGCAAAATCTTCTCAAGTGCTGATATTGAGCTCTTAAAGAATAAATATCTTCCTATTGGGCAAGAAATCTTTAAAGCAGCACAAGAATGGACGCAAAATAAAGATAAATTAGGTTTTGATTCCGTTCCTGCAGTTTCTGCTCCTGTAGCGCCGGTCGTTTCTGTTCCTACAACCTTTACGCCAGCGATGAAAAATGCGATGGATTACATGCATCAACATCCTAATGGTTTCTTCCCTGCATTGGCTAAGTTGAAACAAGAACAAAGCAATTTAACTAAAGATCAATTGTTAAGTTTTGTAAAACAATGTCATAACGAAAAACTGCTAACACCTGCTGATTGTGCCAAAATTGCAGAAATTAAAGCACGTCACGCAGCTGCAGCCGCTTAAGTAAACTATCACTTACCTTGGTTTCCTTCCGAAAGTCTCTATAAAAGAGACTTTCGGGATTTTATCATAACTAAAACGAAGCTGAATCTGCAATTTTCAGTTTTTCGTCTTTAACTCGCGTTAGCTGTTTACTGAACAGCGAACGGACAAGCACATAAAACACCGGCGTTAGGAACAGTCCGAAGAAAGTAACCCCCAACATGCCTGAGAATACGGCGATCCCCATTGCATGGCGCATTTCTGCCCCTGCACCGGTTGAGAAGACAAGTGGAATTACCCCCATAATGAAGGCAAACGATGTCATCAAAATAGGACGTAAGCGTAATCTTGCTGATTCTAATGCTGCTTGTAAGGGAGTTCGACCTTCAAATTCTAACTCTCTCGCAAACTCAACAATTAAGATCGCATTCTTACAAGCAAGACCAATCAAGACAAACAAACCAATTTGCGTGAAGATATTGTTATCACCGCCTGTTAGCCATACTCCAGTAATCGCAGAAAGTAAGCAAAGCGGAACAATTAAAATCACCACTAATGGCAAGGTAAAGCTTTCGTATTGCGCTGCAAGTACTAAAAATACTAACAACACACATAAAGGGAATACGAAGATAGCAGAATTACCACTCAAAATTTGTTGGTAGGTTAATTCTGTCCATTCATAACTCATCCCTTTTGGCAGAATTTCTTTCACGATTTTTTCAATGGCATCTTGGGCTTGTCCCGAAGAAAAGCCCACCCCAGGACCACCATTGATATCGGCGGTACGGTAACCGTTATAACGCATGGCTTGTTCAGGACCATAACTTTGCGTCACTTCAAGGATACTACCCAATGGCACCATTTCACCTTTGCTATTGCGTACTTTCAGTTTCACAATATCTTCTGCATTGGCACGAAATGGAGCATCTGCTTGAGCAATAACCTGATATAAACGTCCAAACTTATTGAAATCATTGATGTACAACGATCCTAAATAAATTTGTAATGCATCAAATACCGTTGTCACCGGAATGCCTAATTGTTTTACTTTCGTTCTATCAATATCAACAAACAACTGTGGCACGTTAATTTGATAGCCACTAAAAACATTCGCTAATTGTGGTGTTTGCCACGCTTTACCTTGGATAGCTTGAACCGCAGCAAATAAGGCTTCATCACCCAAATCGGCTCTATCCTCAATTTGCAGCTTAAAGCCACCTGTCGTACCCAAACCAATAATCGGCGGTGGAGGCAAGACCATCATGAAAGCTTCTTTAATACTGCCAAACTGCTGGTTAATGGATTGAGCAATGGCTTCTGCTGACATACCTGGGCCTTTACGTTCGGCGTAAGGTTTTAAGGTCACAAAAACAATACCAGCACTAGAAGAAACGGTAAAACCATTAATGGATAGACCTGCAAATTCAACCGCATGCTCTACACCGGGTGTTTTTAAAATGATGTCTGACATGCGGCGAACGACTTCATCCGTTCGCTCTAATGAGGAAGCATCTGGCAATTGCGCAAATCCAATAAGATATTGCTTATCTTGCTGCGGAATATAGCCTGTGGGTACTCGGTTAAAAATAACCACGGTTAAACCAATGAGCAGCAGGTAAATGCCCATCATCATGGCTTTGCGATTCATCGCTTTTGAAACTTTACCGTGGTAACTATCACTGCCTCGCTTGAAGAAATGATTAAAACGCGTAAAGAACCAACCCAGCTTTGCATCCATCCAACGCGTCAGACGATCTTTAGGTGCATCATGCCCCTTGAGTAATATTGCAGCCATCGCAGGACTTAACGTTAACGAATTGATGGCAGAAATCACCGTTGAAATGGCAATGGTTAAAGCGAATTGTTTATAAAATTCACCATTAAGACCATTGATAAAAGCAATGGGAACGAAAACGGCTATCAACGTTAAGCTAATCGCAATAATCGGACCACTCACTTCCTGCATCGCGCGGTAAGTCGCATCCTTGGGCGATAAGCCAGCAGCAATATTCCGCTCAACGTTTTCGACGACCACAATCGCATCGTCAACCACAATACCAATGGCTAGTACTAAGCCAAATAAAGAAAGTGCATTGATGGAAAACCCAAACAACAACAGCAAGGCAAAGGTTCCTACAATAGAAACCGGTACTGCTAACAAGGGGATGATAGAGGCTCGCCAAGTTTGTAAAAAGACGATAACCACTAACACAACCAAGGCAACCGCTTCTAATAGCGTATGAATAACCGCCGCAATCGAATCTTTAACGAAAGTGGTAGGATCATAAACAATTTGATAATCGACACCATCAGGGAAGCTGAGCTTCACTTCATCCATCGTGCGGCGAATATCGTTAGAAACTTCGATGGTATTTGAGCCAGGCGCCTGGAAAACCCCTAATGCCACGGCAGGTTTATTATCGAGTAAAGAACGTAAAGCATAATGGGATGCGCCGAGTTCAATTCTCGCTACATCTTTCAAACGGGTAATGCTGCCATCATCACTGGCTTTAATAATGATGTCGCCAAACTCTTCTTCTGTTTGCAAACGACCCATTGCCGTAATGTTCAACTGCATATCTTGACCAGGCAAGCTAGGTGATGCGCCAATAGCGCCTGCGGCAACTTGAACATTTTGTTCGCGAATTGCATTCACCACATCATTGGCCAACAAACCACGTGCCGCGATTTTGTCGGGATCTAGCCATAAGCGCATGGCATAATCGCTACCACCAAAAATTTGCACTTGGCCAACACCTGGTAATCGACTTAAACGATCTTTAATGTTAAGCGCTGCATAATTCCCTAAATACAACATATCGTAACGTTCATCAGGTGAAATTAAATGCACTACCATGGTCAAATTGGCAGAGCTTTTCATGGTGGTGACACCAAATTGACGCACAATATCAGGTAATCGGGGTAGTGCTTGATTAACCCTATTTTGAACGAGCTGCTGTGCCTTATCCGGATCGGTACCTATTTTAAAGGTAACGGTTAAGGTCATTTGTCCATCGGAGGTGCCTTGCGAAAACATATAAAGCATGTCTTCTACACCATTAACCTGTTCCTCTAATGGTGCAGCAACCGTTTGCGCAATCGTGCCGGGGTTCGCACCAGGGTACATTGCATGCACCACAATAGAAGGTGGCACAACCTCAGGATATTCAGAGACAGGTAACTTCCAAAGGGAAATAAACCCTGCGATAAAGATCAATAACGATAGTACACCAGCAAAAATGGGTCTATCGATAAAAAAACGTGAAATATTCATATTAACCCTTATTGTCCATCGCTACCCATTCAGGGGCTACTACTATGCCAGGTCTCGCTCGTTGCAAACCATTCACAATAATATTGTCATTGGGTTGTAACCCATCTTTAACAATACGCATACCATCAACGAGACTACCTAACTTCACTTCACGATAAACAACTTTATTTTCGCTATCGACAACAAAAACGAATCGTTTATTTTGATCGGTACCTACCGCACGATCAGTAATCAGCAATGCTTGTGTTTTAAGCGGATCGCCCAGTTTTATGCGCGCAAATAATCCTGGAACTAAAACACCTTCAGGATTAGGAAACACGGCGCGCACTCGAATCGTACCCGAATGGGTATTGAGTTGATTATCAAAAGATTCAATATATCCCTTACGGGTCATCGCATCTTCTGTTGCCAATGACATCAAGACAGGAATTTTATCGACACTTAATTTGCCTTGCGTGTTTTTTTGCATGTATTGCAAAAACGCATTTTCATCAATATCAAAATCAGCATAAATTGGATTAGCGGAAACCACAGAAGCTAAAACAGGCGCATTAAACCCTGCTTCAACCAGATTACCAGCGGTGATTTCAGCGCGACTGATTCGACCATCGACTGGCGATTTAATATGGGTGTACTCTAAATTTAACTTTGCACTTTCAAATGCAGCTTCAGCACTCTTATAACGTGCTTGGTTAACACTGAAGTTATTTCGTCGATTATCAAGCTCGCTCGCCGAGATCACTTTTTCTTGGATCAATTTTTCAGCGCGGGTCAACTCGCTTTGTGCCAAGTTGCGCTCAGCTTCCGCAGAGCGCAGTAATCCTTGCGCTTGTGCAACTTCTGCTTTGTAGGGACGTTGATCGATGGTAAATAGCAGATCGCCCTTTTTAACCAAAACACCATTTTTAAAATGAACGGCCTCAATCATGCCTGAGACTCTGGGACGAACATCCACTTTATCAACCGCTACTAAACGGCCAGAATATTCATTCCATTGTTGAACATTTTTGGTTATGACAGGTGCAACGCTAACAGGCATGGCCATGCCATGGGGAGCCCCATGAGCCTGCGGCGGACCTGACATAAATTGCCGAGCAACCAAATAAGTTACCCCCACAACGCCAACCAATATTGCCATTACTTTTTTACTCGGTAGACTTGCCATGTGAACAACCTTATTTAGTCGCTTAAATAAAATAAAAATAGTATAGAATATAAGCTTGTTATTCTAATCAAATTTTAAGCTTTTGCTAAGTGTCATTCTTAAATGAGATACACGAAAATGATTTAAATATTATTTTTGAGGTTTAAGGCGTGACTTAAGTGAGATTTTAAGAATTTCAGCTATCAAATTTTTAGTATCAATTAAGGCCGTTCCTTGTACCTCAATCCGATTGATTCGTTTAATATCAAAACCGCTGATATGCAGTGTTTTGATAAAATCTTTCGCTTGCTCAATAGATTCAACTAAAACAGCACATGGCTTACCCTCATAAGCATTGGCTAATTGACCGAGTTTAGTCGTTGGAATACCTGAAATTTGCAAATGTTCAGTTGCTTGATAAGTTACTTTAATCATTTCATCGACATGGGATTTACGATGAAAATGATGTGAATTACCATTGCTAAAGCGTTCCCATTCATGCGATGGGAAATATGAAACGATATCCTTAATATCCTTTGCGGACACTTTTCCTAATTGTAATGTAGGAGCCGCTATCATCTTGGGAGCTCCTGCAGACAACAATAATGGACTCGCTCTGGAGATATAATCTTCCTCTTCTAAAGGGGGCTTCCCACCTTTTGCTTGCATTCGTCGCAAAAGAATACTTTTTTCTTGCAAGATCTCACCTTGTCCCCAAAAAGCCTGTTCAATGGCTTCTAATTCTTGCTGACATTGTTTTTTCGTTATTGCACTATCAATAATGGATTCATCATATTGATGGAGTCGTTGTTCTAATTTTCTTCGTTCTTCTACCAGAAAGGTCTGTTTTGATTTTAATCTATCATGCTGTAAAGCCTCACTGCGCCTGTTGGCAGCAAGGTCTTCAAGTTCCTTATCATAAGCCATAACACGTTCATGTACATCCGGCGGAACCTGTGAGCTATGGTGTCGATAGGGTTGCAATAGTTCATTTTTATGCCGATTAATCGTTGCTATTTTATCCTCGACACCTTGGGTACTTTGTTGATTTGCTAAGCTACTTTTATTCGTTAAATCAAGTTCGTATTGAATCGTTTCTTGTTTATCCAGCAGTTGAAGTATCTCTTCTTGAGAGCTTGTGTTAGCTAATATAATCTCTGCCTGCTGTAACGTGCTTTGTAAACGCAACTGCTCTGCTTGCAGCAAAGGTTCCACCCTGGCAAATTCAGCTAACAATGGCTCAACTTCCGATTCTAAAATTCTTTGCAATTCTGGTAGTGTTTTAGTGCCATATTTTTCATATAAATTCTTATAATGTTCCAGATGTGAATATTGCACATCGGTTCCATGATATTGTTTTGCATATAATTTCAGTGCATCTTGCCCATTTTGATAAAGTTGCATCTTTTCACGTTTCGTTAAATTGAAATTAAATTTCCGACTTGATTTGTACGTTCCATTGACGCCTAAATTATCAGAAACCTGAACTGAATTAATGCTATATTTGTCGCGCAAAATACCAAGACGATTATGCATACCTTCTAATACTTTAAATACTAAGGTTGAAAATCGTAATTCAGTTGTTTGGGTGGGTAACATTCCCCACCTTGCTTCAATATCCGCTTTTGAATCAACTAAAATGCCTAAGGTACAGGGATTAACTGCCGCATCATTCAAGCCATGAGATAAATATTTCTCTTGATCAAAAATCTGCATGGGGTAATTACTCGCCACCCCTCCATCAACATAAAATTCATCTTTATACTTTACTGGAATGAATCCACCTGGAAAGCTCATCGTAATGCGCACGGCATCAGCAATGGACATGGAAGGCTCGCTCTCAGATGAAAACACTCTGAGTGATGCATCTGACATCTTTGTGCCTGTTATAAAAATTTCTTTGATATTGAGTGCAGGGTAAGCCTTTGCTAGTTGTTGTGCCTGTAAGAACGTAATTCTTCCTAACTGCGAAATGCCGTATTTTTTCTTTAGATCATTTAATTTCAACCCTAAATAATCATCAATCCGCTTATTTCGTTCATCGGTTGGCAAAAAGGCAGGCACATTGAGCAACAATTGTTTTTCTTGCGCTGACAGTTGTTCAAAAATGATATGCTTCAAATTAGCTTGGAGTTTGTTATCAATTAATTTTTCAATTAAACGCTTAAAATTATCCCCTTTAAAAAGTCCCTTATTCATAAATAAAGAAAAAATCCCACCAATTCCAACGTCAATGTTGTTAACTTTAAAAAGCGTGTCTAATCCTGCCATAGGATAAGGTTCATCTAAAAAATCTTTAAGATTAATCTTATTGGCAAAAACATCCATTAATTCATCGGCTGAATACCCCATTGCATATAATGCAGCCACTATTCCACCACTAGAACTCCCTGCCAAACGTTGCAAGTTATTTATTAACCCTTCATTCTCAAGCTGTTTTAATGCACCCAAACAAGCAAAGGCATTGGTGCCGCCGCCTTCTAATACTATATTTTCAATGGGAGGTTTCGGCTCTCGTTGTAATCTTTTGGAAGGCGAAGACTCATTGATTAAACATTTAATTTTTGACTGCAATGATTGGGTTAAAGGTAGGTTATTACTTTCTTTTTTCTGAATGGGTTGCTGTTCGTTTGAACGAATTTTAGATTGCCAATTAGGTAGCACAGGGCTTATCATTTCTTTTTTCTTAAAATGCTTGGCAATACGATAAATAGGACTCAGCAAATCTTTCAACATACTGGGTGCATTAATGATTTTTCCCTTTATAAAATTAAAAAACTTAGGTGCAAACTGAAAGCAAATAAATTTTCCAACATTTTTCAATTTTTTGGCATAAACACTAATATTTCTTACAAATAAATTAGAATAGATAAATTTACTTTCGTTTAATTCTTTCTCAAGCGCAGAATCTGGATTTTGGTTTGTCAGCAATCGGTGTTGATGACGAGAATCATGTGTATCTCTAAAATCAGCAATAACAAGCGCATCGTCAGGCGACACTTTGCTTAATACATTGGCTTGTCCAAGATAATTTTCTAATTTCTTGCGTCCTCTTTGGTTAGCGACCTGGCGTTGATGAACAACATTATAACCTCTTACTTTCAATTCGGGTCTTTTTACTTTTAATTCATGTAAATCATTTGCCGTTTTTAATGCCACTACATCGCTGACTCTAGCAGGATCGGTCAAAACGAGCTCCAAATTCTTCACTTTCTTGAATTCAGGTATTTCTTTTTTATTAAGCTTATTGATAATTGCTGCTAGCAAATATTGCGCATCCTGCCCTGCCAAGCCTCTACCTGCAATCGTTATTTTAAACTTTGCATCATCTGGTTTTAGATCTTGCTCTTGCATTTGTCGTAAAGACCAAATTATTTTTTTAAGTATTTCATCTTTGTATTGATTAAACTGTTTCCTTCGTAGCGCGTTATATTTAATAGCACGTGAGAAATTATTTAAAAAACCTTCAGATTTAGGCTCATTGAATAAGATAATCAATTCTTTGGATTTTTTAACTGGATTTCTTAAACTTTCCTTAGCTGGCGTTAAGATGTGCGCTTCAATTCCAGGTAAGTTAGAAAATTTTTTTATCGCTTTATGACGAATTCTAGGTCCAGATTTAGTGTTAATCGTTGCGACATTAAATTCAGAAAACTTTGAACCGTAAATAGTGCCATTCACATCGGTGTTTGTCAGGTTACGTTTTACATCATTGCGTGTTTCTGCTAAGAATACATTCCCCCATTTACCGTGCCCTAATTTTTTAGTCATTGCTTGCAATTTCAATGCATACTCAATATCAACTTGCGATTTAATCTCACGTTTGTAGTTTTTATATTCTTGTTGTTGCTTGCGAAGCACTTTTTCTTTACAGCGTTTTAGTATCTTTTCTTTAGCTAAATATTCAGCATAACTTTCAGAAATGTCACTATCTTTGGCTAGATACTCATTAACCGTTCTATTCCACAACTCATCTACTTCATTCAGATCTTGTTCATTTAAGTGGTTTAATAAATTTAGTTGCTCTAACTCCTCATAAACAAGCCTTTTGAAAAAATTTCGGCGGAACTGCTGTCTTTGCATGTCAGCATGCATGTCTAATAATGGATGTTTAGCATTTCGCTTAATTAACAGTTGAGCATCAAAATAATGAATGATCAACTCCCGAGCTTTAGGAATTTTTATACCAAACTGAACTAAGTCAGCAAATATTTCACTTCGTTCATTAGCCTTTTGAATTGCTTGCTCTTCATCAAGATGTTCTTGTTCAAGATAAAACTTGAGCATTGCTGCAAAATATTCTTCTTTTATTTCAAAAAGATGTGTTTCAACTTTTTCATTGACACGAGGATCAGGATAATCTTTTCGATGAGACGATAGCGCGTCTAAAGCAATATCAAGGTGTTCTTGTAAAGCACTCTCGGTGGTTCTTAACTTAGCCAATATGTGATTATCAAAAACATGTTGCAATATTTGTTTCTGATCAATAAGTAAAAACAATTCGCGATTAATAAGTTTTTTCATTTGCGCATAATTTTCTTTTATCACGACTCTTTCATGCTCAATACTTTGCTTATGCTCCTCTGCAAGGCTTATTTTTTTTATTATTTCATTCAAGGTTTTTTGATATGAAGCAACATTTTTTTTATCTTTTGCTCTAGCAGCCTCATCAAGACTTGCAATAAGATTACGTTTTTTGATTTGATATGCGCGTAGTTTCTTTTCCACCACCTGCGTTTCTTGGTTGAAATTATCTAACTCGTCTGCCATTTCCTCGAGTTGAAAATAAAGGCTATACTGCTCCTCTCTTTCATTTTGCGCATATTCTTGCATTGCCTCATCAAGAGCAGATAGTTCATTTTGAAAATCTATCTTTTTAAGCAAATCGATAAAATTATTGGTTTCTTGAATGGTTGGCCATAAATCTTTTTCAATTATTCTTATTAGTTCTTCTGGTCTTTTACCATAATATTTTTCATAGACGCCATCGTAGCTTGGCAATTGATTATAGATCACATCATCACTCATGTAATGATCAATGTATTGTTGCAAAGCATTGCGCCCAGATAGTATGAGTTTGTTTATTTTTTCTTTTGTTAATTTAAAATCTAATGTTTGTAAATCATGGTCATAAATCTGAATAGAATTAATGCTATAAGCATTTTTTAAATCATCTGCCCGATTATGCAACCCCTCAATTACATTCTTAACAAATACACCCATTTTTAGTTTTGCTTTTTTACTTTTTTTAACACCCCAACGCGAATCAATTTCTTCTGCAGAATCCACTAAAAGCCCTAAGGTACATGGATTGACGCCAGCATCATTTCTCCCATGCGTCAGAAACTGATCTTGGTTAAAAATGTCCATGGGGTAATTACTAGCGATGCCCCCATCTGCATAATACTCGCCTTGATATAACACAGGCTCAAATGCAAATGGAAAACTCATTGTTATTCTAACCGCATCAACAATGGACATATTGGGATCGCTGCTTGCGTTGAATACCTTCAAGGTTCCATTAGACAAGCGCGTTCCTGTCACAAAAAACTCTCTAAATCCTAATGTGGGAAAATCTGTTCTTATCTTTTCAAGTTGTTCAAAAGTAATATTACCTGGTTCATCTAAATAGTATTGTTCAAGCAATTCTTGATATTGTTCTTCAACATACTGATTAATATGAGCTTGTTCTTTACCTTGGCTTTTCATTTCACTTAGAATGGTTGAATCACGAGATTTAATCGCTTCTTTTAATTTTCTTGCTAAAATCTGACCCGTGATTTTTTTAGCGACTTCAAGAAAAGCATCCCCTTTAAACAACCCTTTATTTCGGAATAAATTGGCAATATCCGATAATCCAATTTTCATACCACCAATCGGAATAAACCGTGTGGGATCGACAGCGTACTTAGGATCTAATAACTTTGATAGTTCCAGATCTTTTTCCATAATTTTTGCTATTTCTGCTGGTTCACAACCTAGTGCGAGTAGCAACCCAACAATCGCGCCTGCTGAACTCCCTGCGATGCGTTTTACATTCTGTAAAATGCCATTTTCTGCTAAAACCTCTAAGGCGCCTAGATAGGCAAACCCTCTTACCCCACCCCCTTCTAGTACTAGGTTTTCAATAGGGGGACGTTCTTCGCGTGATAAAGTCGTTCGATGTTTTGCTTGCCCCCAGACCCTATCGAGTTGAGCAATATCAATACTGGGTACTGTATTGTGTGAAAGCGTCATGATGGGCCCTTAACAAATGGCATATACACTGGTTAGAATGGCAATTAAATTGCTTATTCTTACGAGTTTAGACAGTAAAACCATATGAAGTTGCACATCAGGCAAAAGGATAAAAAAAGGTAGAAATACACCTGCTTGTATTGAAGCAAATCTTAGAATGTTTTGAAGGGAGCAACCTAGAATAGGTACTGCATTTTAGTAAAGAAATCGAGATGGTAAGTGCATAGATACATGGCGATGAGCCCCGACACAAATCCACATAAATGGCCTTCCCAAGAAACCGTTTCTTCTGTTGGAAACAAGCTGAATAAGATCCCACCAAAATAATACATAGCAATCCCAGCACAGAAAAATGTGGTAAAAGTAGGTCGTTGATAAGCAGAAACAACAATGAAGCCAAAGTACCCTGCAATTAATGCGCTTGCGCCAATATGGATCCCTCGCCGACCAACAAGCCATACCCCCAAACCAGCTAGTAGGGTAATGATGATAGTAGCAATGAAAAATGTTTGAGGGTTTTCAGAAAGCAGGAATAGCCCTAAAACGAATAAAGGCATTGAATTAAATAATAGGTGGTTAAAATTACCATGCAAAAAAGGCGCCATTGGGATCCCAATTAAGCCCTTAGCACGCCTTGGGCGAATGCCCCATTTATTGAGCTTTGCACCTGTTTTCCAATTGATGTAATTAAAAAGCCACAAGCCTGCCATCATCAGCAACATGGGTGCGATGTACTGTCTCGAAGAGTCAAGAAAGGTATCAATCTCGGAACTAAGCTCTGCTAGCATAGATGTCTCTCACGATCAGGTTACTTTACAAAGTTACATGCGACGATGAGATTGTCAAGCAAAGCAACCCATCTAAATAGCTTTAGATGGGTTAGTTACTAACTTATTATTTTGCAACTGGACGTTTTGCCTGTTGTGCATTTACGCCTTTGCTTGCTTCAACTTCCGCTTCTTCTTCATCAGAAACAACAAGCTCATTTGCAGAATCTGATGATTCGGTGACACGACGTTTTTTGCTTTGCGTAAATTGGGTCAATACTAGCTTGGGTGTCGTATGCTCTGACATCTCTTTAGCTTCTTCATTATCGCTTTGTTCGACCGTTGCTTCAAATTGGATGCCACTCTTTTCTAAATGTGCAAAGCAAGGCATGCTATTCATTGTTAATTTTGCAATGTAATACATCAAACCATCTAGTGAATACTTGTCTTGATTGCGTTCACTGATTTTTTCTAAAATCGATTTATCGAAAAGAATATTTAATTGAGCATTAAGCAACGGAAGTTCTGAAGTATCAAATTGTAAACGCTCTCCCTCTTTGCACAGAGTGTGCATGGCGTCTGGGTTAACGAAGTTGAATAGCATATTAAATTGCTGTGGAGCAACAGAGATATAATATTCAAAACGGGGGTTTTCTTTATTGCCAACGTTTTTATATAAATCTGGACAATGCGGTATTCCTAATAATTTCAGCATTGCCAAAACCTGAAAAAAATCTTGTTTTTGATCGCTAAAAGTAAAGCGTAGATGCTCACCTCTTTGTCTAAGCTTATCAATCGTACCCACTGTCTTTTCTGGCCGCTGTCCGGTTAAGATGTAAAGTAGTGTTTGAGCGTCAGTGAAGTGAGTGTCTGTTGATGTTGTACCCGCTAGCATAAAGTGTCTCACAAAAGTTAGTTACAGAAGTACATCTGGTTTGGCGTACTATAGCGAATATCAATTTCTCAAGCAATTCTCATTCTGGGATTATCATTAAAATGAAGCAACCGTTTTCACCCAATATTGAACCACGTCATTTGCAGTTTACGCTTGCTCAAAATCCTGACAAATATTGGCATAGTGGTTCTGATGTTAAGACCTATCATTTTAATGCGCTTGCCATTTTTTTACCGCAACTTGAAAAAATGTTAGTACTCAGTCTTAAAAAAGGTCTTCGTGACGTGACATGCCCTACCTTAAGAGCAGAAGTAGCAAGTCTTGTTGCACAAGAAGCCATCCATGGTCGCGCTTTTCATCGTTATAGTGAACAACTGGTTTTTCAATATTATGACTGCCCTAAACAATATTCACTGTGGTTTTTTAGAGGATTAGCCGGTATTTTGAATAAAATTTCCAATACATTTCATTATGCCTTATCTGCTGCAGGAGAACATTTTACCGCTATTGCCGCGGATCTTTTCTTGCGTGATCCGCAATGGTTTGAGCAAGTTCCCGCTGAACACAGCGCTATTTGGCGTTGGCACTGTATTGAAGAAATTGAACATAAGTCGGTTGCCTTTGATGTTTATCAGTCAGTTAATGGCAATTATTTTATGCGTATATTGGGCATGCTAGTCATGAGTTTATTTTTTATATTGCTCTATATTAAACCGATTTGGTTTATGATGAAGCAAGATAATAAACATAAAAGTCGATCTTTTTATCAACGTGCGTTGCAATATTATTGGGGTAAAAAAGGATTAGTACGTGCTTTATGGAAACCTTATTGCGCTTATTTCAAACCCTCGTTTCATCCGAGCAAACAACAAAATGAATACCTCATCACTCAATGGAAAGCCTATTTTAATTCCCATTCAAAGGAACAAATTAGTCAAGGATTGCAACAAGCGAAACCGCCAATTTGTGAATTATGATAGAAATCCCCCAGCAAGCTTTGCTTGCGGCCCCCTATTATTCAAAGTGGGCGAATGATTCGCTTCGCTCATCAACACTTAAACCCTTCCACCACCTGGTTCGCTGCATATTTTAATGCCATGTTGGGTACATCAATAACACCGCTATACCATAAAAAACCATGAATCATCCCTGGAAAATAAACTGCATTGACCGGTACTTTTGCCGCAACCAGCTTATCAAAATATGCCATGCCTTCATCACGCATTCTATCGTATTGCGCGCCGATAATGGTGGTACGTGGCAGATGAGAAAAATCTTCCGCTAATACGGGCGAAATGCGGGGGTCTTGATAATCATTGATTGAATGACATAAATTGCTAATAAACCAATCACATAACGTTTTATCTAATAAATAACCTTCTGAATATAATTTTTTTGAAGGATAATCGTGATAATAATCAAGCATCGGATAAAATAAAATTTGTTGCTGAATAATCTTTTCATTTTTCAATAATTGAACGATGGCTGCAGCATAAGTTCCCCCTGAACTATCTCCCCAAAGGGCTATTTTTTGAGGATTTATTTTCAAAACTTGATGGTTATCATGTAAATAAACTATCCCATCGATACAATCTAAAATAGGGATCGGAAACTTATATTCCGGTGATAAACGTGGTTCAAGTGCAGCAACAGCGCACTGGGTATAATCTGCTAAACGCTCGGCATAAAAATCCGCATCATTGAGATCCCCAATCGAATAACCACTGGCTCTTAAATAGATAATCAACGGTAAAACTGTGTTTTCTTGCCCTAAAGGCCTATGTAAACGCACACGACACCCTTTTGCTTGAAACTCTTCACCTTGCCTTGTTCCCTTTGGGGCTTGGAATTGTTGGCGATAATGTTCACGTACGGCTTCAAGCGATTGTAAATGCAAAGAAGCATGCCCTTTGGCATAAGCATGGCGAACAATGCGAGCGATGACTGGATGAAGCGGCATGATTAGCAAACCTTCTAACAAAAAGAGAATGGATTCAAGACTTCACTTGATGTCCTATTATGGTTTACTGTGACGATTCTGAGAAGAGGGCTTATCTTTAACTTGCGTATTATTTTTCACTTCCGACTGAACGTTCATAAATCGGTTAAAAAAAGGCGTTTTATTCGCCCTTAGTTCTTTCGCATTTTTAGCTTTTTCTTCTTTTGCTGCCATTTTAGCTTCTTGCTTTGCTTCTTTTTTATTTTGTTTTTCCATTTCAGTTTGATATTTTTCTTTCGCTTTTTTTCCATATTCAAAATCAGGGACAACACCACTAGAAACGGTTTCTTTGGTCTTACTGAGTTTTATTTTTCCTTTAATCTGCTCATAAACCAAGCCAACACTATTAGCAATACTGGCAACACTCAAGGTTGCACTTAATGCACCAATCACAGTCGCCGCAACCGCAGCAACAGGTGCAGCAGGAGAAGCAACAGCAGGAATAAGAATAGTCGTTACCAAACTGGCGGCAGCAACACCGATACTCATAAATACATTGGCTAGTTGCCTTGGAACCGATTTTTCAAGAAAATTGAGTCGTTCTTTTTTCTGAACCACATTAAAAACACCGGCATACCTTGTTTTAAAATCTTTGCGCATCGCTTTTTTGGCGGCCGATTTCTCTTGTTTTAGCTCTTGACCTTCCATTTCTTCTGTTGTTTTCTCGCCTGCTATTTTGCGTATCACATTTTCTTGTATTGTTTCAGATATTTTACTAACCCCTTCCGTTACCTTGCTAAACGCAGCACCTATACCCGGTTTAAGACCGCTGCGGTGGAGTAAATCATTTGCTTTGAAATCAAAATTAATCTTAGGAGCCGGAAATTCTGCATGATAACTATTGGCATATTGCGCCATCGTAGCATGGTCATATTCTTGAATCATTTTTTTAAGATTCGAGTCAATTTTAATTGCCTCAAAAGCAATTTCAGATGTTGCTAATTTTTGCATGGCATGTTCTATTTCTTTCAAGAATACCGTGTCTGGAATTTGATTTTTAAATGCTATCCATTTATCAACGTCGCCACCACGAAGTTCAATAAACGATCTTCTGAAACTCTCAAACAACTCCATTACTTTTTCACGATCATTATTAGCAAATAATATTGTTGGTAATTGTTCTCTTAACTTCATGAGTTCATCATAAACCTGACGAGATTCAAGATAATACCTTTTACACTGCTCAACGGCGTTTTTATTAAGATCCGTTGCTTTTAGTTTATCTTCAAAATTATCATCTTGTATTGCAACTTGCTGCAATGGCGTTTGATTGATAAAACGATTGCCAATATGGGAATAAAGTAATTGCAAATCGTCTTCCGCAATTTTCTTTCCTTCAATTAACTGAATGTATTTTTGCTTAATTTCACCGGGAAGATCTTGTGAAAATATTTTTTCATGGGTAAATTGATAAGCATACATCGATTTTCGAAGAGAAGAAGGTAAATTCATTTTCTCAAAAGCCTGCCCTATTTCGCTAAATTCAGTTATTTTTCTGCTGACCGTCTGCAAACCTGCAAGCTCAACTTTTTTTGCAATATCAGCTAACTGAGAGACTCGTTGTTCTCCTTCTGCTTGATTCGCCAAATAAAAATCTTCAATAATTTTGTTGACAGCAAGTACTTTCTCTCTCTTTTTGCTAACACTCAATGAACCGTCTGTAATGACATCTTGACGAGCCGCATAAAGCATATCATAGATAGGATCCCAGGCTTTGAGATAACCTTCCAACATTTTCTTATCATCATCCGACAACTTTGCTTTATTGATTTTTTTTATCAAGTCATCAGTTGAAATCATCTCTTTGCGTAAATTTTTACGTTCGGCACGTTCTTCAAGATACAATCCAATGCTGCGTACGGCAGAAACACAAGAAGCGGCAAAAATAAAGGGGGGAATTAAAACAGAAGCACCAATTATAATTGAAATAGCAAGCGGGATCGTTGCGAACATTCCAAGACCATAAGCCAAGGCAGGCAAAATTTTCTGCCGCGTTTTAAGATTTTCATTTTGTAATACATCAGCGATGAGAAATCCTGCAAACCCTGTAATGCCTAAAGCAATTATATCACCTCCCAAACTCGCTAATTTACTGAATCCATCCGCAAGCTGAAGGTGGGTAAACTTAGAAAATGCTTCTTTTATCTTACCGAATGCTTCAATAAAAGAGACATGTTCAGTCATGATTATCTGTCCAAAACAGCGGTATTGTTAATTAGACATTTTAAAATGTGAAATTATCAATTTTTTTTGAAGGAAATGCACCTATTTTAATCTTTCCAGAAAGGTATGTTTAAACTCACTATCGCCCTTAATCGTGCATGAAAATTTTACAAAAATACATTTAACAAAATTGAATTCAATGTTCGAAAATATTCATTTCTATTTGACCACCTAGATTTTGTACGTTAGCATATTTTTCAATAGTTTGAATAGTAACTTGTTCGAAGGCATAGACATGATTGAATACTTATTAAAATTATTTGCTTATAGTGGTCATGATCTTTATGCCGCAATTGAATCCAATGATTTAAGCAAGGTTAGAACAATGACGAAAAGTCATTTTCATCCAAAATTGGTGGATATTTGCAAAGAAAATGCGCAACAGAATCTGTTAATCGCAGCTAAAGGTAACTCCAAAATTATTGAATGTTTACTATCGGTATATGGTGATAAGTTTAATGATGAATACCAAATTATAGCACTTATAGATGCGACCCAAAAAGGATACTTGCCACCATTAAAATTTGCGCTTCGTCGGTATCATCATGCCACCAAAAGTCTTTTGCGTAGCAATACTTCTCGAGAAAAAACACTACTTCACACAATCCTGCGTAAAAACCATGCAGCGGTTAAATTATGTAGAAATTTTGCAGAACTCACTAAGAATAATCTTCTCTATCAGAAAAATAAAGCGCTATATCAATCGATTCTTAAGATGCCATCCTATGCAGACATACTCACGCAAAGATTTGTCAAACTTGCAAAAGCTAATCTTACTTTTCAAGATCATGAACCACTTTACCAAGCGATAATTGATTCATGTGGCGATAACGAGGATTTAGCCGAAGGATTCACAATCCTTGCCATGAACAATTACGCATATCAAAGCCATAAACCACTGTATCGTGCTCTGATCAATGCACCTTATAATGCCACTAATCTAGCCCTCAATTTTCTCAAGCTTGCAAAGGCTAATCTCACATTTCAAGATCATGAACCACTCTATCAGGCGATTATTGATACACCTGGCCGTAAAGAGGATGTAACAAAAGGATTTGCAATCCTTGCCAAGAACAATTATTCATATCAGAGTCATAAACCACTATATCAGGCCCTTATCAATACACGCGGCAATGCCACTAATCTAGCACACAGATTTGTAGAGCTTGCCAATGAGGGGCTTTCTTATTTGGCTCATGAGCCACTTTATCAAATGCTTATTGATGAATCTTATTTTGCCAATCAACTGATGTCAGCCTTTGTAACACTTGCAAAAGCTAATTGTTTTTATCAAAGTCATAAACCGCTTTATCAAGCGATATTTAATAACGCTGTTCAAGCCAGGGATCTTGCGCATGGGTTTCTGCAACTTATTAATACAAATTTTTCTTATGATAATCATGAACCACTTTATCAAGCGCTTAGTCGTAATCCTTTTCATATAGATAACCTAATGGACAAATTTATACAGCTTGAGCATGCTGGCCTCTCATATTTGGGGCATGAATCACTTTACCAAGTGATTATTGATAACCCTCAAGATTATCAAAACAACCTGGTGCAAGCATTTGTGCAATTGACAAATGCTGGGCTTAATTATTGGAAACATCCACAACTTTACCAGGGGCTGATTATGAGTAACCCCTCTCATGCTAATGAGCTAGCGCAAGCATATATACAACTTGAGCATGCTGGATTTGGCTTTGAAAAGAATGAGCCCCTTTACCAGGTGCTGAGTAATGCATTTAAAAGCGACGATGGAATTAAAGTAGTTGAAGGAATAGTCGAACTCGCGAAAGTCAATTTCTCTTATCAAGATTATCTGGCAAAAGTTAATATTACAAAAGAAATTCCCGAAGTATTAATTGCTCTTCTTCAAGCCGATATAAATTATAAACCTTATTCAGACTATTTTAGTTTTAATATATTGATAACCAATGACAAATTAGCTACTTATGCTCTTTGCACCTTAAAGCAAGCGGGGTTTTCGCTTGATCAGCATCAACACTTATTTCATGTCATTTTAATGGAATTAAGTAAAGAACGTTGCCGATACCAGTTGGTATTGAACACAGTTAATCAGGTCACAAGTTATGCCAAAACAAATCATTTATTAGAGAGAAATGCCGAAGGTTTCGATGAGCAGTGTCAAAAATTAAATGCAATCGTTGATGTAGGGGTAAATTCATTGCCCTCATTCACAGAAGGCCCATTAGTTAAATCTGAGAATACGATTTGGATAGAATCCATCCTCGATCAAATAAGTCACTTAACGGTTGATAGTCATCAGTTAATTACTTTTAATGCGCAAGAACACTACATTTTAACCCTCCCCGAACAAGGTGATATCAATTTAACCCTTTTAATCAACAATGCCAATTTGAGCCAGCTTACTCTCAAGAAAGATCTGATTGCTAGACTCGGTGAGAGGTTAAAAGAATTAATAACAGAGAATACCACGCTCGATACTCTTAACAATCCCATCGTTCAATTGCTTCCTCGGGTTCAGCAGCTAGCAATTAAACACTACATTTCTGAACGCTACCTCAATATTAATAAATTATTTCGTTCCGAGCCACTTGTGCAAGATCATAGTAGAATATTAAATAGGGAAAGCGATAAAAACATGTTGGCTTGTTTTATTCTAGGCTGCCTCCTAAATGATGCGGCAAACAAAATTACCGTTCTTGCAGACAGCTTCCCAGAAAAAATGGATTGCTCTCAAGAAATTCTTTTAGATCGCGGTGAAAAACTAACGCCAGAAATAATAGCAACCCGGTTGGCAAATCCTTGGCATTTTCCTGCATTAACGAGCTTTAGTGTCTATAAAGAAGGTGCATCATATTTTAATATGCCAGGAACAACTCGTACGAAGCTTGCAAATCCGCCAAGAGTATGTGTCATTAATGAAATCGAAGGAGAGGCGCTTCTTGCACATGGCACTCAAGTCATAACCACACAAGGACCTACTTATTTACTGTCAGAAATTAAAAACAGTCCCATGTTAGCGCGCAAAAATAATTATTGGTCAGAATTAGCGATCGCTGCAGCTAATAAGTATTTGTCAAAAGCATATGTTGAAGCAAACTGCCTTATTTATTTAAAGGGTTATGAAATAGCACGCCCTAATCATAATTCAACACATACCTATCGAGTTATGTTATGCATAGAACAGATCACGAATTACTTCTCTCACTATGCTGCAGATGAAGAATTTAAAGATTTTTGTCAATCTTTGAATGACACAGAGATAGAATGGTTACGGGTTGCTGCTGCTTTTAGTATCACTGGCAGAGAAAGCGAAATAAGCGCCGGTGAAAACCTAACAAAATATGATGAATTTAGAGCGGCATCTTGTCAACATTTTATGGAATTTGTAAGCAAATCTAAGCCAAATATTGACAGCCGTCAATTAGAGAGAGTATCTGAAGTCGTTCGTTATATGGGCAATCCCCATTATGAAGATAAGATCAACCTCCATCCTAATGAGCATGAACGTAAAATACGCAATTATTATCATCGATTACTATCAATCGCACATAAAATAGATTTGCCGCGTTGTTACTCAGCAAATCAATATCATAATGCAATGAAGATTTGTCGAGAATTATCTCAACCTGGGGAAGCTCAGCAAACCATGTTGAATGAAATCATTCGATATAATATTGAGTTAATTAAAGCGCATGGTGGTAGATTGAGCTGTGATATCAAAGCAGATGGGACAATGGTTGATGTTTCAACAAGTTATCGAGAAATTTATGGCGAAGCCAGTAGTTCTCTAAAACGATTATTTGAACTGACACAAACGGTAACCAAGCCACAAATAATGCGGAATGAAACATTAAGCTGTCGTTTGAAGATAGCGTAAAAGACGTCCTGGTTCGTGATTTTTGGAGATATGGCTAAATTTTTAGTCAAGCAAATAATCAATAATACCAAGTGATTTTGCTTTTTTAATAATTTGCTGTTTGTTAAAGCATTGAAGTTTACGCTTGATTCTCGAAATGTAAACATTAACCGTGTTGATTGAGACCTTCTGCTTTTCAGCGATAAGTCCGGTTGAATAACCATTAATTAACCATTTAACACATTCTTGTTCGCGCGCTGATAATAAATTAAATGGGTAAAAAAGCTCATTGCTGAGTAGCTCTTCTGTACTAGGCATGTTTGGCGTTACACCAACGCGCATAATCTTTTCTGGTAATGGTATAATCCGTTCATTTTGTGCAATATCGATTATACTTTTGCACTGTTCAGCAAAATAAGTTGAAAAGCGCTTTAATAAATTCAAATTATTTAAATAGCCGTCATAAACGTGCTTATTCTCGACAGAAGTAGCAAAAGCGGTTGTTATCATTTTATCATTTTGACGTTCGAACAAAACGATTCCATTGAAGAGTTCCATTTTTTGTGAAATTTCAATAAATTTTGTTGAGCTACAGGTTTCCCAACTGTACCAACCTGGTTCAAAAAACAATTCACACATCGGAAATTCATTTTTAAACCAAGATTCATAAAATTTTGCATTGTTGTGCAACGTAAATCCAGAAGTATCTGGATAGGTAACAGAATAATTAAAGTAGGTGATGGCTAATTTGTCTTGTAAGGGTTGTATAAGCTTTTGAACCGTTGACTGCGCTTCGTAAGAAATATGGTTTTCAGGCAAGAATGAGGTTTTATTTAAAGTACTCGCTGAGTGCATATGCTCGCCCACCAATAATTTGACTATACCTGGAAATCAGTAAACGCCAAATATTATAGGTTTTTTCCTTACAACACTATGATCAACAGCACCAACGTCGAATCTTCCCGATAAATGGCAGTGATTAATCATTCACAGAACTTCTTGACATGACAAACCTATTCGAACGGATAACAATTAAGCGATATAACTACATATTTGCGCGAGTAAGGCATGCATTATGAAACGTGGAGCAACGACAGAACTTAAAAATGATCATAAAAAAATAAAATATGATTTAATTGAACTTCAGCGACAATTTGATGAAGTGGCATCAACAATAAAAAACATTACAGACGAAAATAGAGATAAAATACTATATGAAATTAACCATTTTCTATCAAAACAGCCCATTGAACATCTTGATGTAAATAATTTTCTACAAACTATTGCTACCAATTCAAAAAAAATGATTGTAAGTGCTCAATCTGCTACTTTAGTTCTTGAAATACTTGAAAAGATCATATCGGAAAATATCGAAAAAATTAATTGGCACACAACATCGCTTACGCTTGATCCTTATTCAGGTCTACCATTGTTTATGTTGATACCAGTTCTTCTAGAAGATGCGCTTAGAGGTAAATTACCAGAAAAAAATGTAATATTTTTAGTAAAAGTACTTAATGAGTTTATAGCTAACCCAAACTTGAAAATAGATTGGTCCTTTAATACTAAGTTAAACATGACTTTGCCCGCATGGTGTATGTTGGTAATGATTGCGGAACGGGCAAAGCCAGAATTTTTGCAAAACTTTATCTATAATAGCCAATATCATGGAGTCATTGGTATGTGGGAGCCTGAACTTGATTCAGACTCATTAATCGAATTATTATGCAATCATGGAACTCCAGCTTCTCGTAGATTGGCTGGCCAACTGTACTTACTCAATAAAAATCTCGCAAATTGTAACTCTAATGATTCAACGAATAAATTAATAAAAGAAATTAATTTATTCGTCAACAATCTCTCCGCTAAGTTATGGCATTTTAATAGCCTCTGTAAAGATCTGCCAGAAGATATCGTAAAAGTCTTAAATTGTCATATCATTATCGAAGAATTAAATGATTACCTGACTGATGGGACTGATGGGACTAATGAACAAAAAGAAGCCTTTGCTTGGTACCTCCTCACTTCAGGACGGTTTAATTACCAACCAGAGCAAGCTGAAATTGATAAAGGCAATGTTGATTCTGCTTCTTTACAAAATCTCCTAGATAAAAAATCGTATGATTTTACCTCTATCTTAGCTACTAGTGATTATCGGGACATGCGACCTATGTCGCAACTTGCTTTATTCTCTCATCCTAATTTTAATTCTACTGTTCATAAAAGAATATCAAAGGCGTTGGATGATTTAAGAAGCGAACGCAAATTACCTAGTTTTTTAAATTATTATCAAAGGGAGAATATTACTCATGTTATATCTAGCATGAACAATGATTTCACTTTGGCTGACATTAAGAAAACCATTCAATCGGCAATGAAGTAACGTAATAGGGGGAATCACAATTTCCCCCTTTTTTAACCTTTTCCTCGAGTTTTATTAATTCCCTTCACGCAATCTTTCTCAATATGTTCAATAATCATATCGGCGACATCTTTGCGCGTAACGCGTTCAATTCCTTGTAAACCAGGAGATGAATTCACTTCTAACACCAATGGGCCTTGTTCAGAACGAATCAAATCAACCCCTGCTACATTCAAGCCCATCACTTTAGCGGCCTTAAGGGCCAACGCGCGTTCTTCTGGTAGTAGTTTTACAATGCTGGCAGTACCACCGCGATGTAAGTTTGAACGAAAATCGCCTTCTTTGGCCGTACGCATCATGGCTGCCACAACGCGCTCACCAACCACAAAGCAGCGAATATCAGAACCACCTGATTCTTTAATGTATTCTTGCACTAAGAAATTGGCATTGAGGCCACGAAAAGCATTAATAACCCCTTCTGCGGCTTTTTCAGTTTCAGCTAAAACGATCCCTTGACCATGGGTACTTTCCATTAATTTTACAATTAACGGCGCGCCGCCAACAAACGCAATCAATTCATCGGTTGCATCAGCTGAGTGCGCATAGCCGGTAATTGGCATGCCTACTCCTTTACGGGCGAGCAATTGATGAGCACGTAATTTATCGCGTGAACGGGATATGGCTATCGATTCATTCACCGAATAGACTCCACCCACTTCAAATTGCCGTAATACGGCTGTCCCGTAAGCGGTAACAGAAGCACCAATACGCGGAATAATCGCATCAAATTTAAGAACTTGTTTTTTATAATGAACCGATGGCTGATTCGCTGTGATGTTCATATAACACTTTAAAACATCGACCGTTTGCACTTCGTGGCCACGCTGTTCAGCTGCTTCAACTAAACGTTTGGTTGAATACAATTTAGCATCTCGCGATAAAATGCCAATTTTCATGCGATTTCCTTGTAGTTAGTAGCGTATAAATTCATTTCGGTTACCTTGCTCGGCAGCTACTTTTTGATCCCATTTCTTCTCCCAGTCGCTGGGTGGGTATTGTTTATGCCAAGCTAAAAATTGTTTTCGTTCGTCTTTGCTTAAGGGAATATCATATTTTTTAGACATATATAAATGGATACGCGCTATCATTCCTTTACGATGTAACGGTGGTACGACCTGTTTATATTCATCATCTATTAACATGCCACATTCTGGAAACTGTTGTGATGGCCTGACAATTTCATCTGTAAATCGGTAATTTTGTCGCGCTTTATTTAAATCTTCAACCGCCGGGACTAAATTATGCAAATCAGCTTCCATTTGTCGAAATTTTTTATCTTTTTGCCGACAACATTGGCGACCTCTTTTACCTTTGGTGCAGCCTTCCCCTCGCCAGCACGGTAACGATTTGCCATACCAAGAAACAGGAACCACATGCTCCCACGTAATATAACGTGCCCCGCGACTATTTTTCGGCTTAAAGTCGCAAGAACTAAAATCAATGATCCCGTGCTTATTGTATTTACAGCCACAGTAGAATGTTTCCCGGTGCTCTTGCCAGATTCTACGGGCTGTATATTTAGCCTCTGTATAATTTTGAATCGCCGCCATCGAGGATTGGCAAAGACACATAAAGCCAATGAAATACAATACTATGAAGTAATATTGCTTATTAAGTTTCAATCAAAATCATCCCGACTGGTAGGCGAAGGGAGCTATTTTACTGCATTTGAAGAAAATGTCGCCAATTTTTAATAGTATGTTGGCTACCTATATTGAAAATTGCTTAGCGAAAGCAAGCATTTGGGCCTTAGCCAACTTAGGAAAATATGCGATAATCGCTACTAATACCTATCTAATAAAAAAAATAGGATCAACTTTGTCAGTTAAATATAACTATTCTGCCATCCAGGTTGCAGTCGTTGGCTGCGGTAACTGGGGTAAAAATCTTATTCGGGTTTATCATGAACTCGGTGCACTCCATGCAGTATGCGATGCATCCCCCCAAAAGATGGCACAGTTTGAAGAATCCTTACGCATTAGGGCATGCAGTTTTGATGAACTCCTGAATTCAGCAATCGATGCGATTGTGATTGCAACACCATCGGTAACGCATTTTGAACTCGCACGTAAAGCCTTATTAGCTAAAAAACATGTTTATATTGAAAAACCCATAACACATCACCCAGAGCAAATTTTGCAATTGCAAGAACTTGCTGCTGAACACAACCTTCGTTTGATGGTGGGCCATCTTTTACAATATCACCCTGCCTTTTTGAAACTGAAAGCATTAAATGCAGAAGGTGTATTAGGGCAACTGCAATCTATTCATGCCACCCGCTTAAATTTTGGCAAGTTTCCGACCGAACAGAATGTCCTGTGGGATTATGCGCCACATGACATTTCGATGGTATTAGGGCTGATGCAGGAATTACCCACGAAAGTATTCGCTAGCAAAGAGAATCCTTTATCTCATACAACAGCAGATACAACGACTATCCATTTACATTTTGCGGATAACAAAAAAGCACGTGTGATCTCTTCTTGGGTACACCCTTTTAAAGAGCAAAAACTCATTGTGACTGGCAGCAAAGCTATAGTGATGTTAGACGATACCCAACCATGGGAACACAAATTGACACTTTTGAATTATCCCTGCGCATGGAACGATGGTTTACCCCAACCTTTTCAAGTTGAAAAAAACCCAATTCCATTGCTACCCGCAGAGCCGCTTAAAAATGAATGCGAGCATTTCTTGCAAGCAATATTGACACAAAGTGAACCTCTCACTGGCGCTGCTGAAGCGCTAAATGTAACAACGGTATTAGCTGCAGCAATCCAATCCATTGCCAGCGAGCAAATCATTACCCTTAAAGAAAAGCAACAACGAACCGCAATCCCTGAAGGAATTTATGCTTAAAGAAAAAATCGCCAAAATTGAGTTTATCGACTTGCATGCACAACGTCGTGCTTTAAAACATGCCATTCCCGGGGTTCTTGAACGCGTTCTTGAACATGGCGCTTTTATTCTCGGTCCAGAAGTACAGCAGCTCGAACAGCAATTAACCGAATATACCGGCGCTCAAGAGACTATCACTTGTAGTGATGGCACCGATGCGCTTCGTTTGCTATTAATGGCAAAAAATGTAGGCCCAGGTGACGCAGTATTTGTTCCTTCTTTTACCTTTGCTTCCAGTGCAGAAGTTATCGCACAAGCCAATGCAACACCGGTTTTTATTGATGTTTGCCCAACGACTTTCAATATAGATCCTCAAAGTTTAGTACAAGCGATTGAGACGCTTGATAAAAAATTAACTCCCAAAGGGATTATTGCGGTTGATTTGTTTGGTTTACCCGCCAATTACCCTGTGTTGCACGAAATAGCACAAAAGCATGATTTATGGGTCATCGCAGATTCCGCACAAAGTTTTGGTGGTGCTTACCAAGATAAAAAAGTAGGCAACTTAGCCGTCATGACCTCAACGAGCTTCTTTCCATCAAAGCCTTTAGCGTGCTATGGCGATGGTGGTGCGATTTTTACCAATGACAAAGAAGTCGCCAATACGCTACGTTCTTTACGTAACCATGGTTGCGGTAAACACCGTTATGATCATATTCATATTGGGATGAACAGCCGTTTAGATAGTATGCAAGCCGCTATTTTATTAGAAAAATTAGCGATATTCCCTCAAGAAAGAATGCGCCGAGAAGCCATTGCTTGCTTATATTCTCAAGTATTACCGTCCGATGTGAAAACGCCCAGCGTTTCACCGGATTATACCCATGCTTGGGGACTTTACTCTGTTTTGTGTGAAGCGCAAACACGAGATGGATTAATGCAACATTTGCAAGAATGTGGTGTTCCCAGCAACATTTACTACCGCAAACCACTTCATTTACAACCCGCTTATGCGCATTATCCACGTGCGAGTGAAAAATTAGCGGTAACCGAAAGAATCAGTGAACAGGTGTTAAGTTTACCCATGCACCCTTATTTGACGGATGAACAAGTGGCCTATGTGGGTGAGTGTGTTAAGGGGTATTTTAAATAATACCCAAACCATGTCATTTCTAAAAATTCTGTAATTCGTTTATGAATTAAGATAAAAATCCCCCGCTTGGTGCTCCCGGCTTCGCTAACGCTTCGCCGGACAAGTCGCACCAAGCTGCCCCCTTTTATTCAAAGGGGGCAATCGATTTTGTTCCCCACTCACTCCTGATGAGCGCAGCGAACCAATCGCCCTTTGAACAAAAGGGGGCGGCGAGCAAATACGAGCGGGGGATTTCTGCTAGCAATAACCCTTCTTTTGTTTCGAGTTCTCATAATATTCTTTGGCAATATCTGCTGCTGCAATGCACCCTGCACTAATAGCCATAATGTCAGGCTCTGTCACCAAGCGATAAGCAAAATAGCCATAAGTGAGTGCTTTAGCAGCATTTAATCCGACATTAGCGGCCAAATGATCTTGCTCGGCAGCTTTTGTTTCAAAATAATTATCAACCTCATCTGGTGCAAATCGGCTAGTATCATCGACATTATAACGATAGAAAAAACCTTTCATTGCTTTTACAAGCGAAATAACCACTTCATAAGCAGACGCAACGCTTCCCAAGCCTATCACAAATTCCCGCATGACAAACTCCTCGTTTTTTAAATTATTTTTATGACTTGTAGGGTAATATTATCTGAATAGGGTTTTTGCGACAATCGTTCTATTTGTTGCTGGAAGGCAGCTTCGAAATCTGGCGTGTTGGCTAATTTAACTATCTCTGTTATCGAGGTATCTGTCCAAAAACCATCGGTACATAATATTAAGGTTTCATCCCTGTTTAAAGGAGGATGAATAACGATATCGATATCCGGTTTTTCACGTAAATTTACCGTTCTTAGTAATTGATTTTGTTCAGGATGCTTTCCTATCTCATCTTCGGTAATCAAACCTTGTTCAAATAAATCCTGCACCAGAGTATGATCGGGCGTTCGCCATAACATGGTTTCAGGATTAACCCGATAAATACGCGAATCTCCGACATGCGCAGTAATCAGCAAAGATTCATTGAACCACGCCAAAACGAAGGTTGTATGCGTATCTAAAGGGCCAAATTCTTCTAAAATATTTTTACGCATCTTCTCATAAGATTTAAATAAAAAATCTTGTATGCCCTGTTCAGGGTTATTCTGAATAACAGATAACGAGCCTTGTACTTCACTCATCACCGCTTTACACAGAAAAGAAGAGGCGATTTCACCGCGTTGATGGCCACCTAAACCATCCGCAACGACAAAGCAACTTGCTTGCTCTGTTTGCATATAGGCACAGAAATCTTGATTTTGATCTCGCTTGCCTATATGCGTTGCTTCATACAATTTGACTTTAATAGTCAATACTCGGCTCTCCACAATGTTCAGCTATCACTTGCCTTGCTTGATTATGAAGACGCATCACTTCCTTCCATTCGCCTGACTCAGGATAACATTTTTCACCAATTGTCACTTTGATGTGCTTGGGAGTCAGCAAGGGCGTATCCCCTCGCATCATATGGCGCGTACCCTCTAATGCAATAGGACAAACCGCTGCATTTGCATCTACAGCCACTTTAAAAGGCCCCAATTTAAAGGGGCGTAATCCCGTTGCGTAGCTAAAGCCACCTTCTGGAAATAACGCAACCGATTTACCTTGCCTTAACATTTCCGCAATTTCGTTGGATTCTGAAACGTTGCTAGAAAAATCAGTTCGATTTACCGTAATCGTATTGGTTTTCTTCATGATGCCACGTAAAAAAGCCACTTTAAGCAATTCTCTTTTTGCAACAAAAGAAATCCCTGGTGGCAAAATGGCTAACAAAACAATAGCATCAATGTAGCTCGCATGATTGGCGACATAGACACAAGTGCCCTGTTCTTTTAAATGTTCTGCACCTGTAACGGTTAAAGGACAGCCAATTAATTTTAAGCCAACTTTAGCCCAATGATGACAAATCCAAGAAAATGTTTTTGCTTTCGTTACTAAACTGAGCGTCCAAAGTCCTAAAGCACTTAACACCACTAAGATGCCAACGTATAAGCTGTATAGCGATTTCAAAATAAATTTTACGCCATTTGACAATTTTGTCGCGAAGCTTTTTACGTAAAGTTTGGCAATTTGCACCGAAAAGGGTAAGTGTGCTTTTTTCAATTCGTTATTTAAATAAGCTTGTTTACAAGCTGCACGCTGTAACTTACCACTTGAGGTTTTACCAATGGTTTTAGGAGAAACCAATAATACTTCATCAGGTAAAATACCTAAAACAACGCTCACTTTATCGGTAATCTCTGAAATAATTTTCTTATGTAAGGCATTTGAATCCTCTTTGGTTTCGGCAACGATGATTAATTTTTCGGTACCCCATTTGGGATCATGCGTACCAAAAGCAACCACACAACCTTTGCGAACGCCGTTCACTTGCCCTGCCGCCTCTTCAATTTCATCGGGATATAAATTGCGACCTGCTTTGATGATGACATCTTTCTTACGGCCAGCAATATAAACTTCCCCATCCGCTATATAAGCTAAATCACCTGAATTCCACCAACCATCGTGATAAATCGCTTTGGTTGCTTCAGGCTGATTATAATAACCCTGCATCGATGAAGGACCTCTAAAATATAAATTTCCTACGGTTCGTTCCGGTACTTCTTGAGAATTTTCATCAACTATTTTCACTTCATGCAGCGCAAGGGGCTTGCCACAACAAACAATTTGTAAGCTGTTAGGTCCTTTATCATTTATCGGAACTGCTTTTTGCTCTGTTTGAAACAGTGTTCTATCGATCACATCTATCTTGGGTGCACGATTCAAAGGAGGAAAGGTTAACGCTACACTCGATTCTGCTAACCCATAAACCGGATACATCGTTTTTTCTTTAAATCCATAGGGTGCAAATTTCTTAATGAAGTTTTCCAAGGTCCTTGGATTAACGGCTTCTGCGCCATTAAACGATAAGCGCCATGAACTGAGATCAAGGCCTGCAAGATTTTTTTCCGAAATGCGCCTGATACAAAGTTCATAGGCAAAATTAGGTGCCCCAGTTACCGTTGCTCGATGATAATGAATGGTCCACAACCAACGCTCAGGTCTACTTAAAAACGACAGTGGTGACATGATCACGATGGTATTGGCATGATAAAAACTATTTAGCCAAGAGCCTATCAACCCCATATCGTGGTATAAGGGTAACCAACTTACTGCAACATCCGATGAGGTTAAATGAATGGCTTGACCAATGGCACGAATATTCGCTAATAAATTTTCATGGGTGAGCAAAACCCCTTTCGGTAAACTGGTACTCCCCGAGGTATATTGAATTAATCCCGGCATTTTTTCATTAATATGGATGGGGTGATAATGACCTTCGTTTTTGTTTAGCGTATCAACCGTGATCACAGCTTTCAAACTACTAATAAAAACTTTCAGCAAATCACTTAATCTTTCCGCTTTTTGAAATGTAATTAATAAACGCACTTCCGCATTTTTTAAAATATTGGCGGCACGCACAGCGTATTCTTCAATGCGATCGGGTCGAAATGGCGGATAAATAGGAACGGGAATTGCGCCAATCAATAAAATACCGAAAAAAGTGTAAAAGAAATCTTCAGAGGTAGGCAGCATAATCGCAACCGTCTCGCCAACTTCAATATTCCACTCTTGTAAGCCATGCGCTATCTTTTTAGCATTTTCTAATAACATGCCATAAGTAATGGTTTTTTCATTGCCGGCATCATCTTGTAAAAAAACATGTGCGCGATTAGGCTCTTTTGCGGCTCGTTTTAATAAGACTTCCACTAAGGTTTTGGCTCGCAAAGGATCAAATTCTGTTTCTTTCTCTGGTGCAACAAAATCTTTACGCTTTACTTGTCCCTTACTTGATTTCGCATCAATAATGGCTTGGGCTAATTCGGTTAATGAATCGGCTTGAATTAACACACTTTCGGAAAGCTCAACTTCGTAAAAGGCTTCGATGCGATGAAATAATTCAACCTTCCCTAAGCTATCGATCGTTAAATCACGTTGCAATGAAGCATCTCGAGTTAATGTACGTTGTGCTCTTTCTCTACCCAGTTCTACTAAAAAAGCCTCGGTTATTGCAATCAATTGATTCTCAACAGCACGCAGTTCAGTGGATTCTTTTTCAGTCATTACAATCCCTTTACGACAGTGGTTTACATCTATTTGTAGTTCATCTACAAACTGATTTGTAAGGTTTAAGATGGGAGAATTGTACCATGGACGAGTTAGCAAGAGGCTACCCGTCTTCAGCTACGCGTGATTTTACTCAAATAGTAAGAAACCTTTCTCTCTCGCTATCGTATTGATGTGCTTGAGTGCGAGCCGTTTGTTTGCGCTGTTTTTCTGCATAGTGTGCAGCGAGCCATAAAAGACCAGTACCAGTACCAACCGCTGCGCCAACAATAACAGGTATTGCGCAAGCACCTGGATTATTTAAGGAGGGATGAATCTCAATCGGTAGCTGAAAAGAACCGTTGTGATCCAGAAACATTTCATAAAGTTCGGTATAGTTTAATTGACCAAAATCAAAGGTGACACCCGGTTGCAGATTGGATGTTACGCATTTAAAGCCATTTGCAGCAATATAAGTAATGCCTGCAACCGTACCTAATAATGCACTATTTCCTAAAGTGAATAGAACGCGTCCAACTTCTTTTATTGCTTTTAACAACATTTTGATTGCCGCCTTCAAAGTAAGGTGAAATCAGCGTATCAATATCAAAATTGAATAGCAATAACTGTAAAAACAATAGGTTATTTGTGACGGAAAAATCCCCCGCTCGTTCTGGCTTCGCCAGACAACGAGCTGCCCCCTTTTATTCAAAGGGGGCGATCGATAGCACAATTAAAAAAGCCCCCTTTGAATAAAAGGGGGCAGCGAGCTTTTAAGCGAGCGGGGGATTTTTGAAGGCAACAACGCACAGGAGCCAGCTGCAAAGACTAAACCAGCTCAGTACGATTCGCGAGCGGCACGATGTATGCCTGCGCTAACTCTAGCTTCACTTTGGTTTTGGTTAAACTATCGATTAATTCCATTGATGGCATGCCGTGGGTCACAATCAATACATGACCATCTGGATGTTTTTTCTCAATTTCATCATACAGCTCGAGCATACGTTTGCGCAGCAAGGTGCTACTTTCTGCATGTAATGCATGGGCATCTTGATCGCCTACCCACCAAGTTTCTGTGACAAAATCAGACTGCGGCTGCCCTTCCTTGTCTCCTGCTTTAATTTCATTCAATTTTTCTTCTAAATGCATTTTGTCTAATGAAAACACACCAATTTGCGCCAAAAGATTGGCTGTTTCAACGGCTCTGGGTAAGGTTGAAACATAAACCGCTTTAATATTACGATTATCAAAACCATGACTAAGTAGTTGCTCTGCTGCCTTTTTTACCTGCTCTCGCCCTTTATCGGTTAATAATGCAGGCTTATATTGGGCGTGTTTGGGATTCGAGTTACAAACCTTCATCACCACATCTTCACTTTCACCATGCCTTAACACAATCATGTGCCGCTCTTGCAATGCATTCGCTTGCGCATTAAATAATATGCCGACAAAAAGGAATAAAAATCTTAATTTCATAGAAACTTTCAACCTATTTCTTATTTAAAAATTCTAATGGTTTCAAAATCAAGCGAATATTTCGCTGCCCTTTAAAGAAGTAAAGAGCCCATTGAAAGAAGACGATAAATTTGGTGCGAAATCCTATCAAGAAATAAATATGGACAAAACTCCACAAAATCCAGGCAATAAACCCACTTCCTTGCAAGGGCCCTGATAACACTAGCGCATCATAACGTCCAATGGCTGCCATCATCCCTTTATCCCAATAGCGAAATGGCTTAGGCGTTTTGCCTTTTAATACATTTTTGATGCTTTTACCGACATATCGCCCTTGCTGCGTTGCAACTGGGGCGATGGCAGGCAAATAATTTTCATTTTTACCCATGCAAGCGCTTGCATCACCCAAAACGAAAATATGAGGATATCCTGCAATGGTTAAGTCATTTTGAACAAGCACTCTACCTTGTTTATCTAAAGGAACTTGTAATGATTGTAATAATGGGGCCGCCTGATTTCCTGCTGCCCATATAATATTATGCGCTTTTATACTTTTGCCTTCAGAAATAAAAACTTCATCCTCTTTAATATCAGTAACACGTGTATTCAACATCACTGTTACGCCCATTTTTTCCAATGCTTTTTGGGCTTTTTTTGCCAAATGTTCGGGATAAGGCGCAAGCAGTTGTTTGCCCCCTTCAATCAGATAAATTTTGGTATGGCTTGGATCAATATGTTTAAAATTCTTTTTTAGACTTTGGTGAGCAATTTCTGCAATGGCGCCAGCCATTTCAACGCCTGTTGGCCCTCCGCCAATCACCACAAAAGACATTAAGTCTTCGGTGAAAGGCTGTTCTTTACGCTCAGCAAGCTCAAAAGAGGCTAATACTCGCTCACGAATATGCAGAGCGTCTTTTAGAGTCTTTAAACCCGGCGCATACGTTTCCCATGCATCTTTGCCAAAATAAGCGTGCCTTGCGCCCGGTGCAATAATAAGAAAATCAAAAGGTAAAACTTGCTGGTTGTCTAAGATAACTTTATGGTCATCTTTATCAATTTTCTCGACCGTTGCCATCAAAACTTCGATATTTTGGCCACGAAAGATTTCACGGATAGGCATCGCAATATCGCCAGGTGACAAAGCCGCAGTTGCCACCTGATAGAGCAACGGCTGAAACAAATGATGATTGGTTTTATCCACTAAGGTAATACTAAGATGAGGATGTTTTTGCAAAGCTTTAGCCGCATTTAAACCCGCAAACCCGCCCCCAATGATGACGACCCGCTTTGTATTCTCTGTTTCATGACGACTCATAGCATCAACTCCTCAAAGAAATTCAATTTTACATGGAAGTTGTTATAATGTTGGATCTCACTTTCTCTTAGGCACATTTTACAATGGAAACGAATATAAGCGCCATGGTGCCAGGCAGAAAAGTTTTTTAACTAAGCAAGGTGAGTTAATGTATCATAGATTGCGTCTAACAGGACTAGCCCTTTTGTGTGCGTGCAGCATGCAAAATGCCTTTGCTTTTAATGTGATGAAATATTCTCACAATCTGGCAACATCAGAGTCAGCCAATGAGCCTTCTCGAGCCACGGTTTTGGGGATCGTGGAAAGTTGTGGCCAAGTAACCAATATTGATGATGATTGCCTTATTCAAGGTTTAGATCGCGTCGCCAATGAAGAAAACAATTTGGTAGCGCAAGGCATTTCCAAAGATTATGAAGATGCGCTCAATACAGGCAATTTCGATAGCGATCCAGAATGTCAGGTCGAGACTCACTTGCAAGCAAATCGTATTGTTGGCCATTGCCTACTGCTTGCGCATTACTACGCATTATCAGAACGCGATCACAATTCCGGCCTTTCTCAATTAGAGCTTTGTCTACAAGGCGGCCTTCAAGGTTTAGCAGACCAAGGTAATATGGTTGCGCTTTATATGTTGAGTGATCTACTTGAACAAAAAGGAATAGAAGATATTGCGAATCAATGGAAAAAGGTTAAGCGCCTTAGAAAGGATTCGGATGAATATCACTTACTAACCAAATGCTATGGCTAAACTCTGCGCAGCTTTCACTAACCCCAGTCATGCACGATTGTGCACTCCTGGGGTCACTTACTCACCGCTCTAAAGTCAAAGCGGTGAGTCTAAATCTTATTCAGATTTAGGCGCTTCAGCAGGAGCTGGGGTCGCTGGTGGGGTGCTTTCAGGAGCGGTGCTTGAACCTGCAGGCATTTGTGATGCAGTGTCAGTCATGTCCTTTTTCATCTCATCAACTTTCTTGGTAACGTCTTGTGACATCTCGTCTACTTTTTTATGAGCGTCTTGAGCAGCTTCATCGGCCTTTTTATGTAAATCTTCAGCAGCTTTGTTTACATCTTGTTTCATTTCATTAGCTTGCTGATCAATTTTCTGCATGGTTTCTGATTTAACGCCTTCAGCAGCACCTTGCGTTTGTTCAGTAGCAGCTTTGTTTTCATCCTTTTTATCAGATGATGGATTGCAAGCGGATAAAGCTAAGCAAGCAAGCGCAGCAACGACGAGTTTAGTTTTCATTATTTTCTCCCTTCGAGTTAATTAACTTACATTTCTGAAAAGAAAGCTATGCAATAACATACCCTAGTCCGAGTAGAAAGGAAATGTTGACACAGGTCGAATTTTGCTAAAATGACATTTAACAACATAACATGACTCACAGGCCAAATAAAAAATGTTTGATATCGTCATCGTTGCCAATGGAAATATTCCAACCAAAAATGATTGGAGCGATATCGGCTACTCTCTTTTGGTTTGCACTGATGGTGCAGCAATCACTTTAAGGCAGTTTGATATCACGCCAAACATTATCTTGGGAGACTTTGATTCCTTGGGAGTGGATGAGCTCTCGTTCCCTCATAGCGAATTACAACGCAGCGACGATCAAGAAACCACTGACTTTGAAAAAGCATTACAATACTGTTTAAGATTTCCTGACAAAAAAATTCTTTGTCTTGGAACGCTGGGTGGTTCTGCCGATCATGCTATTTATAATTTAAGTTTAGTGACTCGTTATAGTGATAAGCTCGATCTCACTTTACTCAACCCTACCCCAGAAGGTCACCAATGGATTTTTAAGCTCAAAGCCAATATGCGTATTTACACCCCTATCAAAACCATTATTTCCTTTTTTCCCTTCCATGAAGCCACTTTAAATGCCCCAGCCCTTGAATGGCCGCTAACTCATACCCATATTACTCAATTAGGAAGTGCTGCTGTACGAAACCGTACAACCGCAGAAATAACCGACATTGAATGTCAGGGTGAGTGCCTTTGTTTTATCAGCACCAAGCACTACCCTGTCGTGTTGTAACTTACTGACAAATAACGATATTTTACCGACGATTAGCGGCTAAAACCTGGTAATTCAACGTATAATATGTTATAAGTAAGCTAATCTACAAATTAAAGAATATGCGTTATCTGGAGGCAAAAAATGGCTAACGTACAAAAAGATGCATTTGATGAACTGATGAAACAATTTCCTCAGAAAACGTATGATCAATATAGCAACTTATTAGATCTTGCTCGGAATTTTGGTAATGATGTGGTTAAACAAAAGCTCGTCAATAAACCAGAAGATGAATTGAAACAAATTCGCAAAGGTTTGAAGCAGCATTCTGGCCAGATTAATGAGCTAGTCAGCACTTTGTATGCCAATGTGCAAGAATTTATTCAAAAGCATCATCCAGAAAGAGCGGAACCTTCTCATAAGAAAGATGAACGTTTGGAAAATGCGGTAGGTAATGAGCTACAAAGACGATTATTAGAAGCATCATGGATGAAAAACACCGACGAAGCAGCGGATCCTAAGGTTGACAATGCACGTCGTCGCGCCCAAGCTGCAGATTCAAAAGAGGCACAACCTTTTGTTGAACAATTCAAAAATGCAGTTAAAGCTGAAGTTGAAAATCGCCTTAAAGCGAAACTCAAAGCAATGCCACAACCCAAACCTGGCAAGAAGATCGAGCCAAGACCTTACTAAGTCTGGCTTGAGGAATAGCAGGGATGCTGCTTACCTTTCTCAGTAGTGGAGACAATAAAAACGATGTCTCTCTCCAAAACGATACTAGAAGGCACTTTTGCTGAGGTAGAAAAGCTCGTCAATGCGGGCGCTCCTATCAACATTAGTGACGAATATGGCTATTCGCCTATCGTCCATGCCATTGTGACACATCGGGTTGATGTGGTAAGACTATTGCTAAAAAATAATGCCATGGTCGATATCGTCGATGTCACAGGCTCTACCCCCTTACATTGGGCGGTTGATGTTAATGACGTTGAGATCACTAAGTTATTACTCTATTACGGTGCCAATCCTAACGCTTATACTGAAAATGGCCAACCGGTTCTGTTTTACCCTCTGTTACGTAAAAATACGGTTTTAATTAAGCTCTTAACAGCAAAAGGGGCTTCTCTTGATTTTGCTAAAGATTTTATTAATGCTAAATTAATTGGCCACCGTTTTGAATTGCAGGGTAGCACGGATGTTATTAATGCCGCAGGGCTCTACCTGTCTATTGATTTAGAAGGTTTTTATTTAGAACTCACCTTAAGTGTCATTCGAGAATCGGTAGAACGATTTATAAACAGTTATGTCGCAAGACGAATGGATATTCATGAGCCTGAGCTCAAATTAATTATTGAGGCGTTTAAAAATGCTTATAAATTAAGGGAATTTAAGCATTTTACCAGTGATGTTGAGGCCAGAAAATCAGAGATTTATCCCTTATTAGATGTCGACTTATTACTGCTGCCCGTTTCTTATAAAGGACACGCGATTACCTTCATTAAACATGGCAATATGCTGGCTAAATGCGACCGTGGTGTCTTTAAAATGACCGATCCTATTGTGATTCATACTGTCGGCAATGAGCGTCCACTACAAGATCATGACTTTTTAATTGATTTGCTTTATAAACGCCAAACCGAAAAAAGCATGAAATCGGATATTTATAAAATATTAGATCTAGAACCTTATGCCAAACTTCCCATAAAGCACCAAATCACAGGTAACTGTTCTTGGGCCAATGCAGAATCATCGATTCCGACCATGCTCTATATGTTATTGCATGATAAAATCACTGATCAATCCAAAGTCCCCGCCTTAGTGGGTGAAATCATGACATTTTACCGCGCTTGGCTAGAATGGGATAAAGATCGTGCCATTGAAGACTGGATGGAAAATTTTGAGACCATGACCTTTGCGCGGCAAAAAACCAAAGCGGCTCTCCTTGGCGCCGTGCTCTTTCAAGCGCTTAAAATCAATAGCCCAACAGATGTGCAACGTGCGCAAAAAATCCTAAAAATTCTAGCGCGCAAAGAGTTTAATTATATTGTCCGTGCTTACGCAAATGTCTTTATTCGAGGTGGAAGAAGTAATGCTGAAGGCATTAACTTTCAAAATATGATTGAATTATGTGGCTATAAATTGTCACAATTTAACGGTTAATACGATGCAACATCTCATTATCGGTATTTTACTCGCAAGTCTCTTATTATTTTGTGGTTACAAACTGCTAAGACCCTTTATTTTAGAATATTTGCGCCAGTACCGTTATCGTAAAATTTTGCAGCGCATCGCAGTGCTTTATCAGCCCCACAACCCTTATCTTATTGCGCAAGCCGCAAAAACTAAGCATGCTGATGAAAACCTAACTTACGGTGAAATTGAACTTTGCGCCTTTTTAGATCTCTTAGCTCAGGTCAATCCAACCCAACAAGATATTCTTTATGACTTAGGCTCGGGTGCGGGTAAAACCGTCATCGCTGCTAAATTACGGTATCCTGCATTAACGGTAAAAGGGATAGAACGTTTAGAACCACTGTGTCGGCTAGCGCAAGTTGTCACCCCGCCTGACATCACCAACGTCTATTATATCAACCATGATTTTCTAGAAATTAATTTTTCTGATGCAACGCTGATTTTTATCAATGCAACGGGGTTTTCTCATGCCTTATGGGAACCTTTAATGGCTAAGCTTGTTCAATTGAAACCCACCACGAAAATTATTCTCACCTCGAAGACGCTGCCTGAGACTGCCTTTATCCAACATTATGCAGGAATGGAAAAAATGAATTGGGGACTGTGTTCCACTTATATTTATGAAAAGAAATAATTCGAACATTTCACGTTAGTGATAAGCGGCATAAAATAGCTTATGTCTGACATGCTAGTTATTTTTAGAATACGATAACATCATGAATTACATTTCAATTCTGGAATCAAGATGTTAACCGGATTAGAAACTCATAAAAATAAATTTTTAGCTACCAACAAATTAGTTCATTCTATGATGAACATCTCTGAGCTCTTTCAACTGTCATTTTCCGACAATAATGAATTAACGGACTTCTTAGAAAGACGAGAGAATTCACATGACTGTGCTGTCATGTTGACAACATCGCTGGCACTTAGGATGGTGCTCGGTAATGAAATGCCATACTTTTTAATCGCACTCAATGAAATGAAAGCCTCCAAGGGCTTTTCCATGCAACATTATTTACAACAACATCCCCATGTAGAAAAATATCTCCACTGCGCTATCGAAAAGTTAGAGACTGTTTACCATCATCTATTACAAAATCGTGCTACTAAGTATGAAATGGATGCTGAAGAAGAATCTGAAGATGATTCTGCCGAAGAACTCTACTTTGATGATGAATTTGAACATAAATTTATCGCAGCGTCCAAAAATCGTTTTTTCTAGAAAACCGCGCAGCATCCTGCTCGAACCAGTTTGAATTCAGGTAAGTGAGTGAACGAAGGAGTGCACACATAGTGCATGACTGAGTGAATGCAGCCAACACAGCATGAATTCAAAATGGAAAGAGTATATAATTAGAGCATGCAAGATATCATCCAACAGATCTGTATATGGGCTTTGCCTATTTTGTTTGCTATCACACTACATGAGGCAGCTCATGGGTATGTTGCGCATAAGCTAGGCGATCATACGGCTTACCTGCTGGGGCGCGTGAGCGCCAATCCTTTAAAACATATCGATCCCTTAGGGACCATTCTTATCCCTTTGATCATGATGCTTACCACCAATTTTATTTTTGGTTGGGCAAAACCGGTCCCCGTTGATGGTCGAAATCTGAAACATCCTCGTCGCGACTTTGCATGGGTAGCCATGGCTGGCCCTACTTCAAACTTTTTAATGGCGCTTTTTTGGGCTGGGGTCATGAAATTAGGACTTTACCTCATCGCGCATAAAGTAACGCTGGGCACCCCCATGGCATTAATGGGTAAAGCCGGGATTATGATTAACCTGGTTTTAATGGTTTTAAATCTCATTCCTTTGCCACCTTTAGATGGCAGCCGCGTTTTATCTGCGTTACTGCCTCCTAAGCTCGATATTTTATTCAATAAAATCACCCCTTTTGGCTTCATTATCCTGATTTTGCTCGCCGTGATGGGGGTTTTATCTAAAATTCTGCTTCCTCCGGTGCAATGGCTTTTAAGCTTGATTGTGATGCTCTTCCAGCTTTCCTAGCGTTGGAATGCCAATTTAATCACTGCACGTCCTCCCTTTTGTTGGGCGCTGGCTTTTGTCAGCTTTACCGATTATCATTGCGCACCTAAGCTTGGCCCACTGTTTGGTAGTGTCTAACACATAATCGTGATAAGCTACGCGCCAAACTATACATATATGGTGATCGTACCTACTATGAATAAACAGCAGCATCCTCAAGACTATTCTTTTAAAATCTCTGACTGCTTACTTGGATTCCAAACCCTCTTTATTGCCATCGGTGCAACCGTCATGGTTCCTTTGCTCACCGGCATGGACCCCAGCGTTGCCTTATTTACCGCAGGTATTGGTACTTTAATATTCCAATTAATGACAAAAGGGCAGATCCCCGTTTTCTTAGGTTCCTCCTTTGCATTTGTCCCTGCCACAATTTATGGCATACAAACTTGGGGCTTACCCAGCACCCTCTTTGGTTTAGCAGCCTGTGGCTTGGTCTATCATTTCATGAGCATTCTGACCCTCACCAAAGGCCAAGAATTCGTCAATCGCATGTTTCCACCGTTAATTACCGGCCCCATCATTATGAATATTGGCCTGGTATTAGCGCCTGTTGCGATTAATATGGCGATGGGTAAAACCGGCAATGGCGAAATTGAATTATTCAACCAAAATACGGCGCTTTTAGTCGCAACCATTTCACTGGTTGCCACCATTGTGACCCGACTCTTTGGCAAAGGTCGTTTAAAGCTTATCCCAATTCTGGTCGGTATTACTTTTGGCTATATTGCCAGCTTGTGGTTGAACATTGTTGATTTAAGCAAAGTTGACGCAGCGCCTTGGTTTCAAATTCCTCATTTCACGACCCCAAGCGTTAACTGGCATGCAGTATTACTAATGATACCGATTGCTGCGGTTTCTGCGATTGAGCATATTGGCGACATTATGGCTATCGGTGGTATTACGCGTCGTAACTATCTACGTTACCCTGGCATTCATCGCAGCTTAATGGGCGACGGTTTTGCTAGTATTGCAGCATCGAGCATCGGTGGACCACCAAGTATCACTTACGCCGAGGTTACTGCGGGCGTTGCTATTACCAAAACTTACAACCCAGGCATTATGACGTGGGCAAGCTTGTTTGCCATCTCATTAGCGTTTGTGGGTAAAGTGGGGCTGTTCCTACAAAGTATTCCCACCCCCGTTATGGGCGGGATCTTAATCTTATTATTCGGTGCGATTACCGTGACAGGTTTGCATTTATTGACACAGTCTCAAGAAGATTTAATGTCACCTCGTAATATGACTATCGTTGGTATCGTACTGATTATTCCAGTTGGCGGACTTACCCTTGGTAATGGTAACTTTGCTATTAGTGGTATTGGTCTTGGTGGACTTGTTGGCTTACTGCTTAACATTATTCTACCAGAGTCAAAGGAATCTAAAGCGGCAATAACCTAACCTAGAGAAGACTCAAACGATGATGACATGGATGTCTGATCCTCAAGCATGGATTGCTCTGTTAACACTGACCGCACTTGAGATAGTGCTGGGTATCGATAACATTATTTTCTTAACCATTCTGGTTGGGCGCCTTCCTCCTAAAGATCGTCCTCTTGGGCGTATTCTTGGGCTAGGTTTTGCACTGGCCACTCGGGTATTGCTGTTAATCTCGTTAGTTTGGCTGACCCACCTGACAGCGCCCCTTTTTACACTAATGGATAAAACCTTCTCAGCCAGGGACGTGATCCTGTTCGTTGGGGGGCTATTTTTAATTGCCAAAAGTACCCATGAAATCCATAACAGTATGGAAGAAGAGAAACCCAGCGAAGAAAACGTGATGCCTGGCAAATCGAGCCTATTGGGGATAATCGTACAAATTGGTTTAATCGATATTGTCTTTTCATTAGATTCAGTAATTACTGCAGTTGGGATGGTTAATAACGTTTCCGTCATGGTGATTGCCGTTGTGATTGCAATCTTTGTCATGATGTTTGCGGCGAAATCGATTGGTGAATTTGTTGATCAACACCCGACTATCAAAATGCTTGCGCTGAGTTTCTTAATCTTAATTGGGGTTGCCTTAGTGGGCGAAGGGATGAATTTCCATATTCCCAAAGGTTATATCTATTTTGCGATGGCGTTTTCAGTGGTGGTGGAAATGCTGAACATTCGGATCCGTAAGCGCTTTAAGGGTTCGGCTTGATAGCACCTGGCTGCGTTTGCAGCATAGCCCCCTTTGAATAAAAGGGGGCCACTTGTTTGAAAAACAAGCGGGGGGATTTTTATCTTAATCAACGATATCTATCATCGAATGATGTAGTCATTAGAGGGGTTAATGCCGTCCCAGTAAATAAAGCACACCTGCCATCACCGCCAACACAAAGGTGAGCTTAATAAGCGGCAAAAATGAATAAAAATTGGGCTTACCGGTTAACTGCGCAATTCTTCTATAAGCGAACTTATTCTTCTTATTCATTCCATACGCTTTTTGATAATTGTATAAGGCTTTAGAGGTGTTCTTTTGTTTGTCATAAATCAGAGCAGAATTATTATACGATGGCTCTCTATCGCCAAAGGTTTGGATGGATTGTTCGTATAACTGTAAGGCGATTTCATCCATATTTTTTATTTGATAAAAAACACCTAACTGTTCAAGAACATCTTCACCGACATTAATATGGTAAATATTGTTACGTACTTTCTCTAGATCGGTTAGCACTTCTGCAAATTCATGGTTTTCACACACTGGCACTAATTCAACTAATCTTTCATGAATAGCAGCATAAGCAATCGGATCCCAGTGACTTAATCTTAAAAAAGACATCAGCGATCGCAAGTAAAATCGATAACTGTTGGTCAGATATTCATCAAATAGGTAACAATATTCATCAGGACCGAGACTTTCAAGGTAGGTTTTGAAACAAGCCGTCGTATTTTTTAACTCAGTAAAAGAATCACCATGGTTAAATAAACAAACTTGAAAATTATTATGGTTTTGGGTTAATAAACAATCACCACCGATTTTCTTATTATATTCGCCCATAGCATGGAAATTCACAAAAAAGGAATAACAGCCATCATAACTGATGCGTTGTTTCTTCCGATATAACGGAAATTGCTTAATCGTAGAATACCCTTTATCACCAGCGATCATAAAATAATTACCATTGGTGAGTTTTTTAAGATGATCGAAAAACAAAAATGCGCCCAATGGCATCATAATAGAGACATCGGGTAAATTTGCGGTATAATCTTGTAAAATTTCTTTTATATACGGATTTTCATAATAATGTTCGATATCAACATCATAAGATTGATAATCAAAACGTAATTCATTTAAATGTTTTGCATGTTCTATATCGAAATTTTTATAACGACTGCGTATACCGATCTTTTCTTCTTGCAATTTCCCTTTGAAAATATCAAACGCATCTTGTTTAACACAGTCAAAAACATAATTAGCAATCAGCACTAAGGGTGCATTTCCTTGCAATTCTGAATACGATTTCTTGCGAATGCGTAAATGAAAATCTTGATCTTCTTCTACGTTAAAAGAAGCAAAATCAAGCTGATTCTTGTCAAGATAAGGTTTAAAATCATTATTCTTTTGGCAAAACTCAATATTTTTTTCGACGATATCGGTGATAATGTAGCAGAATTTTTGTTCAGAGATACCATGGATTTCTAATAGCGCAGTAAAGGCCTTTAAAAAGTAAAAACTAAAGAGGCCTGTTCCAGAACCAAATTCTGCAATATAAAAGGTTTCGTGCTCTGTCTGCGGATGATTGCGTCTTGTATCTTTGATAAATTCAATCACCAACAAAGCGTATTGATGACCAATAAAAGCATTACTAGAGATATAGAAAGGAACCTCTTCCTTCCAAGCATTGATCCCCATCGTCGCAAAATAATTTCGTTGGATTAACCATAATTTCGATTCAGACAATCGAACTGGGTTTTCAATCAGCTTCAGATCCTGCTCGGTAGTCAGGGTGGTCATCCTTGATCCTTATGTGACTCAGATTTTATGCTTCAGTCATAGTTTCCGTTTTGAGCCCTTTAAAATCCCACAAACTTTTATCCATTAGCTGGCTGACTTTAACTGCCTGCAGTGACCCCAAAATATTGCTTGGGATCTTCGGATTCTCAAGCGCCAACGTATGAATGAGGCGTTTCACCTTCTTACGTGCCAAGTTTTCCTGCGACCCGCATAGGTTGCATGGAATAATCGGGAACTCTTTTAATTTAGCATATTCTGCAATATCTTTTTCCTGGCAGTAGCTTAAAGGCCGGATCACAATATGCTTTTTGTTGTCTGACAGCAATTTAGGGGGCATCGAACGAATATTACCATTATAAAGAATAGACATTAATAATGAGGTTATTAAGTCATCACGATGATGACCTAGTGCGATTTTCGTGAAGCCCTTTTCTTCGGCATAACGATAGATAATCCCCCGCCTAAGCCTTGAACACAAACTGCAGTAAGTACTGTTTTCTGGGATTTTTTCTTTGACAATGCTATAGGTATCTTGCCGCATAATTTCATAAGCAATGCCATGGGCTTCAAAGAAGGCCCTAAGACCTTGATCGTTCCAACCAGGCTGGGCTTGATCAAGCGTAAAAGCCATGATTTCAAACTTTAAGGGCGCTCGTTTACGCAGTGCCTCTAGCATCAATAACATGGTGATAGAGTCTTTCCCACCGGAAACACAGACCAAGATTTTGTCATCTTGTTCAATCATACCATAATCGCCAATCGCCTTACCCGTATAATGTAAGAGCTTCTTTTCAAGACGAGCAATCTTCTTTTCAACGCTCGCCGCAGCGGCTGGTGGCGGGACTGGCGTATCAACCCATTTAATTGTTTGCATATGACCCTACTTTGCTTCTGGCAATTTGGGTGTGAGTATTAACATTGAAAAGCGGTCAAAGCAAGATTTATAGCCACTCATACTTTATTAATATCATTATTTATCTGATTAACTTTCAATCTCGACTTTCTGCATTAAGACTTTTTCCGATTACCTGGCGCAAGGTAATTCAGTAGCATATCAATAATTGAATCTATTGAGGAAGTATCATGACTTCTGGCGCACAGCGACTTCAAAATACACAACAATTTTGTAAGCTAATCAAAAACCCCCGCTCTAATAAAAATACCTTAGCGTTAATCGATTTGATTCGCCAAGGGATCTATATTAATTCTCAAAATCTTTTCAAGTTCACCCCACTGCATATGGCAGCAAAATACGGGAGTTCGAGAGTCGTTCAATTGCTCTTGGACAATAGAGCAAAGATTGATATGCAAAATCGTCTTAACGAAACCCCATTGCATGAAGCGGTTAATTATGGCCGTATTAGAATCATAGAATTGTTATTAAAAAGAGGCGCAAAGATTGATAAGAAAGATCTTGTGGATTATACCCCTCTAAAATTTGCTACTTGCCATACTCGATTTAATAACAACCCAGATATTTTTAAGAAATTTTTATTATTAGTGATCAACTCGATAGCCAATGGACAGCGACTTGAACTTTTATGTGGCGCCTTAGGTGCAGGTTACGAATCACTGCAAACTGCCGCAGAAATCACCGATAAGATTGTCGCTTGCACTGATAAAGATGAAAAGCTCAAAATCGTTGAAGTCCAGTATGGCCAAACACAACTATTCAAGCCTTCACTCATAACACACTTACTCAACCTCTTGGATCCACATGAGGCGTGTGTTGATGATGATTCATTCATAGAAGTACCTAAGCAAACAGCCATCACTTCGCACAACATGATGATACCCACTCCTCGCTCAACTACAACTCAAACCATAGCCTCCCCGATGAGAATGCCTACTTGCCGCAGACTAACATATTGAGAAACACAATGACTTCAAAAATAACCCGACTTAAAAATACAAGACGATTCTTTAACATAATCCAACAAGGTAACTCTGCTAAAAACACCGCCATATTAAAGCGTTTGATTCACAGTGGCATCCATATTAATGAGCCATCTCCTATTTCGCAGATAATGCCACTGCATGCTGCTGCAACATACGGTAGCCTTGAAATAATCCAGCTATTAATTGGATTGGGCGCAACAATCGATGCCCGAAGCACTAACAATGAAACCCTGCTACATTGGGCTGCAAGAAGAGGTCTTCTTGAAGTAATGCAGTTGCTATTAGCAAAAGGCGCAATGATTGACCTTGAGAATAACAATCGCGAGACGCCTTTGCATCTGGCTGTGCGATATAACCATCCTGTCATTGTTAAGCTCTTAATCGATCATCATGCAAAGATTGATAGTCAAAATTGGTGTGGTGACACTCCGCTTCATCTGGCAGCCGAACAAACACCCGCAATCGTTCAGTTGCTATTAGATCATGGCGCAAGGATTGATATTGAAAATAGTGTTGGCAACACACCGTTAATATTTTCTGTGATCATGAATAATCCTTTTGCTGTAGATAAAATTTTATTGGTTTTCATCAATAAAATTGTTGAAGGTGGGCAGCTTAATACGCTACGCCAATCTTTAGGTATGCTATGCAAGCGAGAAGACACACCTTTGCAGATAGTGCAAAGAATCATTGCTTGCGATCCCTACCATCAGTTGCAGCTAATTAAACTGATTGAATCTCACTATATTGCTTCTCACTCCCCCTTCATCTCAGACGCAGCAAGATTCTGGCAGGATCCTCGAAAACTCTTTGAAATTATCCAAGGTGCTCCTTCGGAAGAACATACCAAAGCAATAATGGGCTCAATTCAAAAATATATCAATGTTCCTTACCTGAGAGGCTATACCTTACTCCACTGGGCTGTAGAATATAATCAACCTAACATCGTTAGATTGTTATTAGATCACGGTGCGCGACCTAATATACATGATGCAACTGGTTGGACGCCACTGCATTTGGCTGCGGCCTCAGGTTATTCTGAAATTATACAGATACTTTTAAGCAAAAATATAAACATTAATGAAAAAAATAGACGCGGTGATACACCGCTACAGATAGCCGCAATGCGGAATCACCCAAAAACCGTTACGCTATTACTTGAAAAAAGAGCACAGATTGATGAGAGAAATAACAATGGGGACACCGCGCTACATCTGGCTATGCAACAAGGTCTCCCTGAAATTGCTGCGTTACTGTTACAGGGTGGCGCTAAAGTAGATATAAAAAACCATACTGGCAAAACAGCGTTAGGATGTGTTATCACAGATAATCCCAAGCTTAAAGAGAGTCATCTCGTTTTAGAAAATCTGCTTCTCATCTTGATAGATAAAATAGCAAAATGGGATCAGTTCGAAATTTTGCGTAAAAATTTAGGCCCAAAATCAGCGCCAACACCAAAAATGATCGCAAAAAAAATAATGAGTGGCGACCAAGCAGAAAAAATCCACTATATCACCATCATTGAATTCTATTATTCTTTAGGTTATTTATCTGAACATTTGGGTACACTATCCGTTAATGAAGCTCACGAGTTATCAAGCCCCGTTTCTCAAATCGTATTCTCTTCGCCTTCAAGTTCGTCTCAAGCAGGGACCGCCGCTAAACCCGAAGAAAAACATCGACATCCAAAATGCAGGCTATAAAACAACCCAATAAATTACATATTTTTTCATAAAATTGAATATTCTAGGAGTATAAAATGATTCCAGGTGCAGTTAAACTTAACAAAAATACCGATACATTCTTTAAAATTGCCAACAAGTCGATCCTTGGCAGAGATGAAGATAAGCTAATCGGTTTAATTCATGACGGCATTCACATTCATGCTCAAGATATTTTTGGGCATACCCCGCTACATCTCGCTATGGATAGTGGTCATATTAAAGCCTCAGCATTGTTAATAGACAAAGGAGCGAAGCTTGATGCTAGAAATAAAGACAAGCATACTCCATTGAGAGAAATCGTAACTCATAATAAAGATTTTCATCCTAAAAATATGCTAGAGAAGATGTTATCATTTGTTATAAACAAAATAGCCAATGCTCATCAAAATCGGCTTAGTATTCTCTGTGAAGCGTTAGGTGAGAGCGACCAATCACTAAAAACGCCAGAGGCAATCGCCAAAATGATTGTCAAAAGTCGTACAAAACAGAGAATTGCAAAAATTAAAATAATTGAAGATCAATATCGTCATGCTCAAACTATACAACAATCATTAATCGATCGCTTATTAGGGTTATTAGACACGCCTCATTTAAACAACACCAATGAGAAACCTTATATTGTTCAACCACCAGCAAAAAAGGCATCAAGATCAATTAGTCAGATAGTGAGAGCAAGACCACTTGCTACGCAATATGTCTCCATGGAACCTAGTATGGCGATGGTCATTCGAACATCTTCGCTTCGCCATAAACAAAAGTCTTGAAGTCGGTGCAAAAATAAATGCAGAAACATGAAGGGGCCATATGTTAGCCGGTATCTATAAAAAGCTTAAAAGTTTATATTATTATAAAACTACTTCAGCATTTTTCGAAATAATCAAAAAACGTTCTTCTCCTATATTCATGGAGGCATTAGTTACTTTAATTGCAGATGGCATCGATATCGATGCTCAAGATGATAAAGGTAATACCCCGCTTCATTGGGCAGTTAGACAAGGTTATCCTGAAATTATTCAACTGCTAATAGACAATGGAGCCAATGTTAATGCACAAAATAATGAAGGTAATGCGCCCCTTCACCTAGCAACGACATACGTCGATACTGAAATGCAACGGCGAATATATAGTGAAGCAAACTTTAATACCATGTTCTCACTGCAAAATATCTTTGCTTTAAACACAAAGCTTTTCCGTCAACGAGCTATTCAACTATTATTACATAACGGTGCTAATTGCGAGACTCAAAATAACAATGGTGATACGCCACTTCATAGAGCTGATGAATCAACCCTCCTATTACTATTAGAGCAAGTCAAAACGGCCGATATTCAAAATAATCGCGGACAGACTTTGCTGCATATGACTATCACGCATCGCCATACCATCAGTAGTCAAATATTAAATAAAATGACAAAACTTGATCTTCAAGATTTTAATGGCAACACGCCGCTTCATTTAACAATGTGCCATCAAAAATATACTCTCGCAAAGCAGCTTTTAGAAAGAGGAGCTAAAATTGACACATTGAATATATACGGTAAAAGTCCATTCATGTTTATGTCATTTTCATTTCAACCTAATGAGCATTGGCCATGGGGTTTAATAGACATTTTAAGCATCTTATTAAATAAGATACATGAAGCTCAACGATTTGAACATTTGTGTGAAGCATTAGAAATATCGGCACAAACACCAGAAGAACTACTCAATCTATTAATGGGTTATTATGGTGAAGATGCTCTCAAAAAAATCAAAATCGTTGAAGAACAATATACTAATACGATAGCACTGAGAACATCGGATCCCTCCCCCTTGCTTGGGCAATTACTCGCTCTATGTGAAGAGGCAACGATGCCGAGCGCATCTGCTGCTTCCGGCGTAACTCCCTCTTTCGCTTCGTCCAGCAGGGAGCAAGAAAGCAGCAGCGACAACGTCAGTTTTAATCCTTTTAGGACATGGTGTCGATGCAGGCGCTGATACCATTCATCAAGATTTTACAGGGCCTTTATCTGAAGATTTAATCCGGTAGAAAAAACAAAGACCTTAAGAACCAATAGGTTATTATTGCACAATCGATAATATTCAGACTTTTTCTTATTACGGGCTCATCTGTTATTCAGTAACATATCAAAAGAAAATATTGAACCTATTAGGAAATACCCATGATTTCAGGTGCGGTGAACAGACTTAAAAAAATATATTCTAATTATTACAATACGTTAGACTTTTTTGAAATTGTCAAAGAAACTCCTTCTAGCAAAAACGCTGAGGCATTAGCGTATTTAATGCGTGAAGGTATCAATATGCAAATGCAAGATGAGGAAGGGTATACCCCACTTCACTGGGCAGCCAGACGTGGTTACAGAGAGATTATACAACAATTAATACTGAGCGGCGCCAATATTAATGCGCAAGATATTCATGGCAAAACTGCGTTACATCATTTAGTCTCGCCAATTCGTGAATTATTTCGCAGTCCTGGTGATCTTTTCATATCTTTTCCAATTGGAGAGATATCCCATGATCAGAGGATCCTTCAATTGCTATTAGAAAATGGGGCAAATTGCGAACTTCGTGATGAAAATGGCGACACGCCGCTACATCTAGCGACAAAACAGAATTTCGCTAAAATCGTTAGGCCATTATTAGCATACATGACCAATATTGATATAAAAGATCATCTAGGCAGAACACCTCTTCATTGGGCTGCATCACGTGGTTACATGAATATTGTTACGCTATTGTTAGATAAAAAGCCAGATCTTGATATTCAAGATAATGAAGGCAATACTCCATTGCATTTAGCTGCAAAGCATAACCGTTATGAAGTTGTTCAACAACTATTAGCAAAAGGAGCAAAAATTGATATTTTCAATAATAACAATGAAAGCCCCTTAGTATTTGCATACCCAAATTGCTTTCATACATTGCGAACTATTTTAAAAATAATAAATAAGGCTAATCGCTTTGATATCTTATGTGAAGCTTTGGGAATACCAGAACAAAAGCCCAGTGAATTCTATTACAAGTTATACAATGATGACATGCTTCAAACAATTAAAACTGCTGAAACACAATATGCGAATGTGGTGGCGCTAAACGCATCAGTGCCATCGCCCTTGCTGGGGAAATTACTCGCCCTATGTGAAGAGGCAGAGACGCCAAGCGCATCTGCGGCTTCATCGAGTGAAACACCCTATTCCAGTGACGATGAAACCGATTCAGCTCCTTCTAGGCCTTGGTGTCGCTTTTTTTAAAATAAAGATGCAGCCACATTGGAAGCTCTAACTTAGGGTTTAAAGGATGTACGATATGATCTCAGGTACAAAGCGGTATGAAGATAATACAAGAAGATTCTTTGAAATCCTCCTGAATCGTCCATCCAAGCAAGTGACACAAGCATTAATCCATTTAATTCATCAAGGTATTGATGCTGATGCTGTAGATTCCCATGGTTATACCTTGCTTCATAAGATGGTTTTATATGGCAATACTGAGATTGTGCGCCTGTTATTAACAAAAGGAGCCAATTTTCATACTCAAGCGAACGACGGTGAGTTTCCATTACATAGTGCAGTATTATCTGGCAACCCTGAAATTGTTAAGCTGCTCTTAGAAAGAGGGGCTGATATTAATAAGCCAAATAGTTCTAATGCAACTGCTTTACATAAAGCCGTTATATTAGGGGAAACGGAGATCATTCAGCAACTATTGGATAATGGTGCTAAAATTGATACTCAAAATAATGATAACAAGACGCCACTTAGCTTAGCGGTTCGTCACCGAAGACATACCTTACAACAAATTTTATCTATCTTCATAAACAAGATTGATAAAGCAGGGCGATTTAGCTTTCTACAAGAGGCTTTTTACGATCTATTAAACGAAAATTGGACATCACGAACAAGTCCCAACAAAATAATCAGAAGCATTTTGAGATGCGATAAAGATCAAATGCATCCCATAATCAAACTGATTGAAGATCAATACCTGAATATACTCACCTTACAATCATCTTGCATTGAACGTTTATTGGGTATTTTAGGTAGCCCCCCCCTTACTGACGACATCCTTGAGGTTACTCCTACGCTTATTGCATCAGATCCGTTAAGCCATTTAAATGACACTGATGAGTACAGCGAACCCACCGTGGCATTGTCTTTAAGGTCATAAAGAATGAAGTTATTTTCAATAGATAATATAACGTAGGAACGACCATGCCAACTGATGCCAAAAAACATGAAAACACACTGAAATTTTTTGAGATTGTCCAACAGCCTTATTCTGAGGAAAATACAGCATTCTTAATCAATTTGATTCATGAAGGTATCGATATCGATGCTCAATATGGACAGGTCCTCCTTTCTGAGGAATGTGCTAAATGGATAGAAGATCATGTTACAGATGAAGGTGCTCTACAGATTTTTCAAGAAAGAACAAAAAATCCTTATCGTCAAAATAGTCCGCTGCATTACGCTGTGATTAATGGTTACAATAAAATTGTGCAAGAACTATTAAAAAATGGAGCGAATGTTAATATTCAAAATATGGATGGCGATACCCCTCTACATTGGGCTGCTATACGATTAGAATCCCAAATCATTAAAATGCTATTAAATAACGGTGCCAATATTGACACACCCAATCATGAAGAAAAAACGCCACTATTTGTAGGTCTATGTAATATAGAGGCCCTCCCGGAGGTTCATAGAAGATTCGAAATATACAAAGATTTTCTTTACTTGATCATCAAAAAAATATCGGCAGAAAAATGCTTTGATCAATTACTAGAGGATTTCTGCATCACATTACTGAATGAAGATTTGAAAGATGATTGGAAAAAAGATAACAAAAAACGTCAAGCAATAGCCAAGAAAGAAGGCATAGACACACCAAGAAATATGTTCAATAGAATAGATGACTCTATCTATCATAGAAATGATCTATACACAATAATAAAAATCCTCGAAAGGCAATATGCGAACGCTATGGCGCTAAAGAAAACCGATATATCTCCATTGCTTGGAGGACTACTCGCAAATATCACTTACCCCAATAGCTGCTCTAGCTCTAGCTCTAGCTCGTCACCCGTTGCCGATGATGATCTCTTAGCACATTCAATATCACCACTGCTTATTTCAAAAAAACCTTCGGGGAAAAGACAGCAAAGAGATGACTCAGACCTGGTGGCAGCATTAGATGATGATAATGATGATGAACTCACTGATCGAAAGCTTAAAACTGCTAGAATAAACTAATTTGTCATCCCATATTTTCCCTGGCTCTGCGTGCACGTCGTGCACTTGGCCGGGATAGATCTATTATTTCTATTGAATAATAGGATGAGAATCCACCTTTCATCTTCTAGTGATAGGATCTTTGTCGGAATTTATTTCCCAATTTAAACATTAAAGCACCTAAAATCAACGACTTATCATTAACAAGACGATGATCACTCAGTCATTTTCTTATTACTTCTCTCACACTGATTGCGTAACCTATTGAATCACTTTTGCTAAACAGGTTAAGGAGCTTCAATGATTTTAGGTGCCAATTTAATCGAAAACACGACAAAATTCTTTGAACTGATCCAAAAACCTTACACGGAAGAAAATGCTGAACTGTTAACCAGCTTAATTCAAAATGGCATTGATATTCATGCCAGAGACAAACGTGGTATGACCCCATTACATATTGCTGCAGCATGTGGTTATTCTAGTATTATTCAGCAACTATTAGAGCGTGGCGCAGCGTTCAATGTTGAAACAAATGTCGGTGATACGCCTTTACATTTAGCCACTTTAGCTAATCACCCTGCAGTCGTCTCGTTGTTATTGGAGAAAGGAGCTCATGCTGATCTTAAAAATGCTGATGGGTTAACGCCTATTTTTTTGGCAGCAAGAATGGGACTCACTGATATCATTGCGCAGCTATTAACCCGAAAAGCAGATTTTAACTTTGTTAAAGATCTGTTAGCAGGAAAGGCACCATTGACTAAAATACATCCGTTAGGATATGCAACAAAACACAATTACGGCGAAATTATTCCCTATTTATTAAAGCAAGGTGAAGATCTTAATACACTAGATTCAACTGGTTACGCCCCGTTACACCTTGCTGCATATTATAATCTCCCTCAAATGACAAAGATTTTATTAAGTTATGGAGCAAATATTGAAATTCAAGATAATCAAGGAAAAAGAACACCACTCCATCTGGCAGCTGTCAGAGATAATGTTGAAATCATACAATTACTAGTAGAGCAAAATGCAGATACTGAATCCCAAGATATTGATAATCATACACCGCTGCATTTAGCAGTGATCAATGCCCGTTATAAAGCGGTTGAAGTGCTACTACAGAGAGGAGCCAATGTTCATGCTACAAGATATGAAGATGAAGCAGAGTATGGCACGAACGCGCTACACATGGCTGCGCAACAGCGTAATACCAAACTCTTGCAGTTGCTATTAAAATATGGAGCTGATCTTAATGAAATATATGACGTTAATGATTTCACCGCTTTGACTCAAACTGCACTTAATGGCGATTATAAAAATTTCAAAATGCTTTTAGAATACGGTGCCGAGCTAAATATAGAGCTATCAGCAGTGATAAACCCCATCATTCTAAGAGAAATTTTATACATTATTCTCAACAAGATAAACCAAACTCAACGGTTAGATTTTGTGAATGAGGCATTAGCATTGGCTCCAGGTACAACAATTGAAGATATCGCTACAGCGGTAATGGAGCGTACAGATCAGGCTTACACTGACGCCGCTGTTGTGATTGAAAATCAATATGCCAACGCGATGAAATTGCAAACATTAACTTCAACTCCCCTCTTGTTTGGACGACTGCTTGCAGATATAAAAGGAAATCCGTATTTAATGCCTATAAGACATATTGAAAGAGCTGAAGAACCCTATGCTCAGGCTTTACCTAGCATTGAAGCATCAGACGATATTGAAAGTGACCAGGAATTAAAGAGCAGCGCAGCGTTGTTTAAGCATAATTAAGATAAAAATCCCCCACTCGCTCCCGTCTTCGTCCGTCTACGCTAAAAGCTTCGCCGGACTACGCCGTACAAGCGCGAGCTGCCCCCTTTTATTCAAAGGGGGTGATCGAATAGCAGAATTAGCATAGAACTAGGCTTACGACTTAGCTAAAATAAGCAAAATGCTTACATAGTTAAAACTTAGTTAACAACCTTGGAATTATATGCACCACCCATTAACCTTTGATCCTCACCCTCAATCAGCTGATTTAGATATCCTCGATCAAGGGATCTCTGCTTATGCTAAGCAGCAAAGAGATCTCCCTCCTATTGAATCATTTGCTTACTACATTCGTGATGAAGAAAATCAACTTGTCGGTGGCTGCAAGGGCAGTTGCCTTTATGGTTGCCTGTATGTCGATCAATTATGGGTGAGCGAGCCATTACGAGGCCAAGGTTATGGTCTGAAGCTGATGCAAGCCGCGCTCGAATACGGTAAAAACCAAGACTGCACTTTTGCAACGGTGAATACCATGGACTGGGAAGCACTCACGTTTTATCAACAATTGGGTTTTGAAATTCAACATATCTCTAAGGGATTTATGAAAGATTCTATGTGCTATTTTTTAAGGAAAAGCTTGTAAATGAAGAAGAATATCATCTCTTTACTTTTAGGATCTCTTTTTATGATTTCATCTATTAACGCAGCAACAACCACAGATTTTGAAAAAACGATTTCAGACTATCATCAACATTATTTAACCAGTGCTACTTTTCTAATTGCTAAAGAAGATCATATTTTATTTAAGCAAAACGTCGGTTTGGCTAATTACGTCACTCAACAACCTTTTACAGACAATACCCCATTCCCAGTTGCCTCCATCACCAAACAATTCACTGCAGCGGCTATTTTACTCTTACAAGAACAAAATAAATTAGATTTACATACACCGATTATCCATTATTTGAAAGCTTCTCATCCGATTTGGCAAGGAAAAGTTCCTGATTGGGCACATGAAATCACCATTCATCACCTGTTAACCCATTCCAGTGGTCTAGTCGATTACTCCGATGAAAAATGGCAAAACACCTTTGCTATTTCAGATCAAGAACTCGTTCCATTTATTATCACTCATATTAAGAACCAACCTGTTCGTTTTAAGGCAGGTGAAAAATTTGAATATAATAATACGGGGTATTTGCTACTATCAGAAATAATCGAAACGGTATCACCAGAGAAAAGCCTAAGCTTATTTTTAGCCAATCATATTTTTCAACCTTTAAAGATGAATCATACGTATCTGCCAACTTTTAAAGAAGAACGAGCTTATATTGCCAATGTGATATCCGGTAAACATCCTATCGTTCGCCATATTGCTAATCTCAGCAACCCTAAACACCCACCCCAACCAATGAATGAGCTTCATTTAGAAGTACCTCTTCAAGGTGGTGGCGCTCTCTTTTCAACGACACAAGATTTATTAAAATGGACTCAAGGATTATTCGGCGGAAAATTATTATCACCCCAATCACTTAAATTGATGGTAACCCCACATATTTCTGGGGAAATGTCATTCTTTGGCCCCATTCAGTATGGTTATGGTCTATTTGTTAATAATGATAATCCTAATGACATTATTTACTTTCATGGTGGCTGGATACAAGGCATTCGAGGGCAGTTAAGTTATGCGCCACAAAGCAAAATCTCTGTTATTTGTTTAAGTAATCTCTCACCCGATGAAAGCCAAGATGAACAAGCGATGAAAGATCAAATCAATTCGTTTCTTAATTTAGCCAATGATTTGCAAGCTATCGCTGCCTCTTAAAAGCAAATGGTCATGCTGTGTACTATGCTGACCATTTTTCTTGAAATATGATTAGAATATTCACGGTAGATATAGGGGAAGCTCTTATTAAGTTAATTAATGATTCTTTCTCTATTCAAGCCCCTACTTTACGTTAAGCGCTTTTTAAACTTGCCAATCGACAGATTGGCAAGTCATCTTCATTTTTAAGCATTGCTCTTTCTAAAAAAGAACCATGCTATCCCAATTGCGAAACTCACTAACAAGCTCATTAGATTTAATGTATTCGCCATGAAACTAAGGCTGACTAACAAGCTTCCCATCGTTCCTGTCACCATCAAAATGGTATAAAACATCGCTGAGGTAATACCTTTATTCAAGGTAGAACTTTGAAAACAAGCTCTATTTAAAGGTGCACAAGTCAAGCCTGCCCCCAATACCAGGATACTCATTGCACCAATAATCCCCCAAACTAAGGATGAAAATCCAATGACAGTGACGAGTAAACCGAATGCTCCTAAGATACTGATTTGAATCCCACGCCGGATTAATATTTGCCCATCATAACGATCGATAAGCTTTTGCCCTAATTGCGCTCCAATAATATAGCAACCAAAAACGGGGCATTGGCTTAAACCAAATTGTACCGTCGACAAATGGTATTGCTCTATTAATATCTCAGGCGATGCAGTGATCCAAATAATCAATGAGGTATAGATGAGTCCTAATGTTCCACAACGCAATAAAAAAAGCTTATTCTGCAATAGTTGCCGATAATCGTGAAACATTCTTTTAGGATTTAAGGCCGCCGCATCGTGTTGCGAAAAAGGCATCACAACCCATAAACCGGCCAAGGCAATGATTGCCACCAAAAGCAAGGTGCCAAACAGCCATCGCCAATTTGTCCATTGTAACAATAAACCGCCCAATAACGGCCCCACCATGGGTGCAATAATGGAAATACTGGTGATCCAAGCGAGTATTTTTACCGCATCGCGATCGGAATAAGATTCATGAATACTCGCATAACCTGCAATCATCATGCTGCAAACCCCAATCCCTTGTGCAAAACGTGCAATTAACATGAAACCGAGATTCGATGCTATCGCACAAAAGAAAGTGGCCATTAAAAATAATATTCCGCCTGAAAACAGCACAGTTCGTCTACCAAAGCGATCGGATAATGGCCCCAATAGCCATTGAAAGGAGGCATTTCCGGCTAGCCAAGCAGCAATCGTTAAACCAATCGCGCTAACCTCGGTTGAAAAGGTTGCAGCGATTTCAGGCATGGCAGGTAAATAGAGATCGTTAGAAAGATTGCAGGCAAATTCATATAAAATAAAGAAAATAGGGAAGAATCGATGTGGTAATCGCGATTTCATGATTTAGCTCTCTTTTAAACAAGTAATACAAAAGATGAAGCCCTTTGAAAGCCTAAGGCCCAAGGGGAAAATTTTTACTTGTTAGCGTAGCTAAACCGCGAGAATCACAATAAGTCGTCCTATCAGGTTGGTGTAATAGCGTGATAAGTCTAGCAAGTGCCTAGGGCTATGGCAATGTATTAATCAATGGTGATAAACCGCAATATTCGAACTTATGTCAGTAATCGTTCACCACCACCAATCATCACTTATTGTAAGGATATTCTTTACATAGAGTTGTTCAACTGTTAGTGTTGCCAAAGGTTTGCTTGCAAAAAGCGCTGGGGAAAGATCATCATGAAATGTGATCCAATACAAACAAATTCATCGGCTGAATGCTTACGTTCATCTGTTAAAAATGAATTACTCCTCGAAGTAAACCAAGGGTGCTATCAAAATTTTCGCGCTTATCTCACACAAAATAAAATAACGCATTTAGAAATTTCTGGCTCACAAACCGCTATTCCTTATTTCGATAACGCAAAGGAATCCCAAAAAATAGTCATCCATAAAGATGCTGTACATTGGTCGCATCTAAGCCTTGCTTTAAAGGGACTGCCAATCATTCTTGTTGAAGTATCGAATATGAGACTCAACAATAAGGATGTTGATGATTTGGCTAAAATCTGTGAAGGGATCCCTATTATTTCGCTATCATTAAAACACTGTGGCATCAAAATGAGCATGGAAATATTAAGCATTAAATTAGAGAATGCTTATATTGCTCAGTTGAGTATTTACCCTTCTGTTAAATTATGGTGTACAGCATAACTGTGCCCACAGGCTAAAATTGCTTGTACCTACATATACCCTTTTACATTTGTATTAAATACTTTAATAACATTCTACACGCTAATCACACAGGATTAGCATGTAGAATGCTATTAAGCCATCTTAGAAGCGGAAATAAATCCCCACTCTAGGTTGACCATAATAGCCATAACCATAGTAATAATCAGGATAATATTGCCTATAGTACCTTGGATAATATCGATAACCACCATAATAGTGCCGAGGATAGTAATTATAATAATGTCTTGGATAATAATTATAATGATATCCCGGACCATAATAGATGTGTCCATGGTGATGGTGACGATGTGCTTGTGCATCCGTAAAAGGCAGGATTAATAACCCTGATAGGAGCATCAACGATGCTGTTTTCAAGAGTTTCATAAGTCCTCCTATAGGAGGATATAAATTTCCTCTCTATATGGAATAGACTCTTAAAAAGCAGAAAAAGTTCGAATAATTGGGTGTAGAAACAAGTATTTTATTCCTGTCTCCACATGCAAGCCTGGGCTAGGAATTTATGCAAACTAGTTTCTTTTTGGGCTAGGCAACGAGTTCACGAACAACAGGAGTGTATTGCTATACACTCCTGTTGTAAGTTGAACGAAGTTAACAACGCCCAAAGTGAAACTAGGCAGCGTAATCCGTCTTCGTCCGTCTACGCTGATGCTTCGCCGGGCTACGCCGAACACGTCAATGAATTTCGAAACTATGGGTAACTCTAATAACCGGCTCAGGTTCGCCTGCTGAAATAAATTTATAACGGTTCTTTCGAATGTCCTTTTGGACATGCTGATAAGCACGTTTAAAGGCTTTAGGATGATCGTCTAATCCAATGATATCAATTACGGTGACACCATCTTCTTTTACTTGACGGATTTTACCTTGTCTTACCGTGCGTTTCATGTATTTTCCCCTAATGTTAAAGGGTTTGCACTCTTCAGTACAAATAACTCTGAATCACTTTCATTATAGGTCGGCCAATTAACTATAGTCAATCATTTGTCTCTTCATAAGCTTCGGCCAAAACTTGCTGACAAGGCGAGCTCTTTTGACTGACTATTTTTAGCATTTTTTCCGCTAAAATACTGATACCACCGGTAGCAATGCCTAAAACAATAGTACCACCCTCTTTAATAACACCTTTAGGACTTTTCACTAATTCAGGTTGAGACAAGCTCCCTTTAACATGTATGACTTGATCCATCGAGCCTATCTCGATATTCATTTGGCTGCGCGGATAAAAATCAAAAGTTAAATCAACCGTTTCATTTTTTAAATCAAGTGATCCACCACCTAAAGCATAGATATCGGTTGTTTGCATCGCAATGGTCTCTTTGGCGGTGACTTGTCCATCGGTTGCATTTAATAACATCGCTACACACTCTAATGAGGTGCCTGTTTTTGAGGGGTTCAAAGACTTCCAAAGCGCTGCAAAAACATCGATATAACGAGCATCAATTTCTCTATCTTGAATTTGCATGTTTTTAATACTGATAACGCTTCGACCTGAGAGATGTGCCATCCAAGCTGCTAAACTATCTCCCGTACTTTTTCCTTGGAAGGTTATATCTAATTTTCCATTGAGCAAAGCTGCATTTTTCCAAAAGAGCTGAAAAAAACCACTTGCAATGCTGTTTTTTAAGCTAAATTCGCTATTGACTTGTAAATTGTTCTCTCGCTTTTGAATGAATATTTTACCGGTAAGATCACCCCCAGCAATTTTGCCCCGAGGGATCAGTTCAAACTTTTTATCTTTGAAAGAAATTTGTACATCACTATCTTCAATACTTAAATTTCCGATAAAGAGATTATTAAAATGCCAATTAATTTGTCCATTTAAATCATTAATCCAATCCAAAGCAATGATGTCGCTATTAAACAATTTCAAAGTTGATAATTCTTTATCATCTTTAATGTTTAAATTAAACTGCCTAGAATTAAAATTACCATTCACAATAGGGATATGCGATAACAGCATCAGTTTAAAATCGCCTGTCACTTCATTATTATTTGCTTTAAGCGAGAATGAGGGCATAACAATTTCACGATAGGATGATAATATTTGCCCCGAGAATGAATCAATATTAAATTCAAGTTTAGAATTTTTATTTTCTTGAATTTTAATTTTCACCCCTTTGGCACTAAAATAATTAATTTTAACGACGTCAGTAAACATAGAATATAAATCAAGATCGACTTGCACATCATTTACAAACAATGACATCACCGTATTGTTCGATTCATTGATGATTGTTACTTTACTAAAATGTGCCGTAGGTGTTGGGAAAAGGTCTGTTTGAATTGCCCCGTTTAACTGAAGTTTAAGTCCTGTTTGATTTTTAAAGGTTTCTTCAATCGTTAGCTTGTGTTTGTTGACATCAAAATTAAATAGCATTATCACAGTAATTGCGAACAAAACTAAAATTACTAAGAAAGTATAAAAACAAAATTTAAACAAAAACTGCAGTACGCTAAGTAAATGTCCCATTCTGCCTCTTTATCTCCATTCGCAGAAGACTATAAGTTTTCTGGTTTTTGTGTCCTGGCAAGCATATCTGCGACAGCCATTTCATTTTCATTTAGCTGAGTAGCCAATTCATCGCGCAATATTACCGCTTCTTTGAAGCCTTTGGCGGCAGCCATATCAGCGAAGGCATAAGCCTGTACTGCATTTTTTGCGGCCCCTTGACCAGTATAATACATATTCGCTGCCCGATATTGAGAGTATTCATCTCCACTATTGGCAGCGCGTAAATACCAAGTCAAAGCGTAATTTGCTGCTTTTTGTAACCCAAAAAGCCCTTGTTCATAGATAATGGCTAATTCACGCTGGGCCGGTAAATATTCTTTCTCTGCTGCTTCTTGAATAAGACTTATCCCAGCTGGAATATTTTGTTCCTTGCCTTGTCTTGCATAGAGATAGTTCATTCCATGTTCAAATTGACTTTGAGGAGTACCACTCTCACTATACAACCATTCATTGATTTCATTCTCGGTATTCAGTTGGGTTAACGTTTCATCTGTTTCGTTAAAATAGAGTTTCAACCAATCTGATGCTTCTGCAATACGATGATTTGCGGCTTGTAATAGCCATTTTTTTGCTTCGTCAGGATTTTTTTCAACACCTTGCCCTTCAAAATACATCTGTCCTAATTTGCATTGTGCAAGAAAATGATCGCGAGATGCCAACCCTTGGTAAATAGTTAATGCTTGTTGATAATCGACGGGAGTACCAATTCCTTCATGGTAACAACTAGCCAATTGAAATAAAGCATCGGCGTGTTGATATTTAGAGGCTTTTTGAACCCAATGAAAAGCCGCTTTATCATACTGTGGTAATGAGAATTGAATCAAAGCTTGTGCTAATTTTAACTGGGCATCAATCCAACCGTTATTGGCAGCCTGAATTAAATAATCCATCGCTTGTTGGCGATCATCTAATACTGCATGACCATCTAAATATAAACTAGCTAAAGTGTATTGTGCGGGGATCCAACCTAGTTCCGCCGATTTTTTCAAATAATCAATACCGAGTTCAATATTTTTGGGTTGCTTTAATTGTCCATGAACGAAGCATAAACCAATTTGATAATAAGCTTCGGGATCGGCTTCCTTTGCTGCAGCTAAATACCAATTAAAAGCAGCATTTTCATCTTTACCTACTTTTTGTCCTTGTTGATACAATTTAGCTAAGGCTAATTGTGCGGGTGCATAGTTTTGCTCAGCGGATTTGTGCAGCATGCTAATAGGATTTTCATTCACTTGCCATGTGCCTTTTAAAAGCAACATCGCTAATTCATATTCCGCTTGAGGATGATCTTTCGCATTGGCCTGGGCATACCAGTAAAGTGCTTTGCTATCATCTTTTTCAATGAGATTGCCCTCATGATAAAGCTTTGCCAACGTGAACATTGCTAATGCATGACCATTTTGTGCAGCAAGATGCAATAGACTTTGGGCTTCATTGATATTTTGGTTAGCGGGCTCTAGGTAAATTTGAGCTAATTGATAGATGGCGTCATTATTGCCTTTCTTCGCGCAATCAACTAGCCATTGAATGGCAAGCGCCGTATCTTTAGGAACACCTTTGCCCTGAAGATAACATTGAGCTAGAGCTACCTGTGCTTGTGGATCATTACCCTTGGCAGCTTGTTGTAACCAGAAGAAAGCCTGTTCATCGCTTTTTGCAATGCCACGACCCAGCTGTAAACTGTGCGCTACTTGCATTTGTGCTTCTGGATGCCCTTGTTCTGCGGCTAAGAGAAACCATGGCATTGCTTGCTGCCAATCTTCTTTGGCAAGCGTCCCATCAAGATACAAATTTGCAAGTGCGATTTGCGCATTCGGATCGCCCGATTGCGCTTCTTTGGTACAAATTTCTAACGCAGATTCTGCGCCAACGGTTTGAATCAAATCGCGACAAAGTAAGTGACTTCCTTTGACTTCAACCAGTGAATCCGCTGCTGTTTGCGATTGCTTTTCATAGTCAGTATTACAACCTACAAGCCCGGTAAGACAGATCAGTGTCGATAGCGGTAACCCTAGTCTTTTCCCTTTCATTGTATCTTCCATGTACGTAGTAGGTTGAATTAATAAATCTGCTAGAGGGCAGCCAACATTAAAACATCATAATTCCCTTTTGGTATGGCTCCAATCCCTTTATCATTAAATTACTTACATTATAGTCGTTGAATGTTGTGCAATGCCTCAAAATATCCTTAATAAGCTACAATTATTGCCCTTTAAAGCACTGCCTTTACTCAATACGGGTAAACGCCAAACCATTGCAGCAGCGTATCTACCTGATATTCCCACACTCTCTGATGATGTCACGCATACCGTGCCATTACCAGACGGTGATCAAATCGTTCTCATTGAAAATCGCCCTCTCGTTTGGCCCGATAATGGTCGCATTGTTTTGTTGGTTCATGGGCTTACAGGCTCAGCCCGCTCAAAATATTTGGTGAGACTCGCCCATAAATTGACCCTCGAAGGATTTCTGGTCATGCGGATGAATCTACGAGGTTGTGGATTGGGGCATGGGCTCGCAAAACATCTTTATCACAGTGGGCGTAGTGAAGACACTCGTGCGGTGTTGGGCTGGTTAGCAGCCAACTTTCCCAACAGCAAAGTCACCCAAGCAGGCTTTTCACTGGGCGCCAATATTACCTTAAAAATGGCCGGTGAAGATGGCCAACATCCTAGCGGCAATCTCGATAGTGTTATTGCGGTTTCACCGCCTTTAGATCTTGAAGCTAGCGTTAAATTACTTATCCATAAAAATAATCGATTATTTAATGATTTTTTCGTCAAAGGTTTATTAGGGGATATTCAAATCTTACATGAAACCTTTCCAGAATTACCGAAACCTTCGTTTCCCAAATTATTAAATATTTATCAATTTGATGATCTGTATACCGCACCGCGCTCTGGTTTTGTCGATGCAAAAGATTATTACACGCGCTCAAGCTCTAAACATTTTATAGACAATATTACATTGCCCACTTTTTTACTCTATGCCAAAGATGATCCAGTTATCAGTCGACGCTCCTTTTTAAAATTACCGCATAAAAAAGATTTTGATGTGCTTATCACTTCTCGAGGAGGCCATGTCGGTTGGTTAGGCTATACCGGGGATTTTGGTAATTGGCGTTGGATGGATAAAGCGGTAGTGAATTGGATCAAATGGTTTGATAGGCAATGAAGCAAAGGGAGCAAAACATACCAAAGCGATTTGGTTCAATGAAAAGTGTATGGACCTCTGTCAGCAAAATAATCAACCAGAAATTTGTCGTTGCCTACTCGATAGCTTTAAGGCTAAATCCCTGACACAAAAGTTAAAGAATCTTCAAATGTAGATTACCCACTTTAGCTGCCCGCGGCAAATAGGCAAGATCAAATCGACAACTCTATTAACTCTAAATACCGCTCTTTAACAAACAAATTAATAATATCTTTACGATGCTTCAAATTTAGTTTTTTGCGAACTTTATCCATTCTGTAATCAATGGTTTTTGGAGACACATTTAATATTTTAGCGATTTCGACATAGGTAAAACCTCGTATTGTCAAAAGCACTGCCTCGGCTTCAGGTAAGGTAATAAAAACATCGGCATGTTCATTTTTAAGGTAGATTCTTTCTATTTTAAGATCTTTAAATATTTTTTTCTTTTCAGAATGATCCAGTCCCCAAATAAAAGGATTTGAATATTCTTTTTTCTCTTCTAAAATCACTTGATAACTTTGCTCACGAGCAATTTGAATAGCACTTTGCCCTGCATCTTTAAAATACTGAGAAAATCGAATTAAAATATCTAAGTTATTAAAAATAAATTGGGGAGCATGCTCCATGTTATGATCAAAACCAAAGCCAAAAGATTCTGCATGATTTTTATAAAAGGCAAAAATAAATAAGATATACCCAATATTTAACTCTTTTTGAATAGTCTTATATATTTTGCAAGATTGGTGATTACTCTGACAACCATCCCATAGGCTGATATTATTATAATTGATAGGCTTTTTATTGAAATAATTCATAATTTCATCATCATAATGTTTCATTTCAAAATAATGTTGAAACCATGCCTCATGATTACTCAAAGTAAATCGAGTGTTGTTTTTTTCTGAGTAAATATAATTGAAAAATTTTACATTAAGTTGTTCTTTCAGTGGACGACATAATTCATCGATGTTTGGCGCCAGTGCCATTGGCAAAAATGTTTTTAAATTAATCTTTTTTTTAAGCATGAAACTTAGCACCAATAAATAGTTAGTTTGTCGGCTACCAACAAAAACTTGTAAAACTCTCTAAATGGTAGCTGATAACGTATGAGAGGGAAACTTTTATCCATAGGGGGCCACGCCCTGAAGTTACAATTACACTCAAGAGCGTAAAGTAAAAAGGTAAAGACTTGAGTCCTTACCTCAATACCTGTGCTGAATAAACCACCTCAGTATCCTTTACCTCATATTCATCAAGACTTGAAAGAAACCCTGAAGTTGTAAGCGATGTTGTTTCTGCCGAATTGAAATTAAAAATCAGCCTATTGCTATTGGTACTTTCTTCTCCAAGAACCTCAACTAAATATTGCTCATCTTGCTCTGTTAGAGACAAAGAAGAGTCCTCTTGATATCCCAATGAATCAAAAAGGGAAGTAATGCTTGAATAATCATTTGTCTCACTGCTTTCATCCAGTAGGCTTTGCAATTGAAGCTCTTGCTCGCTAGTTAATCTTGTTTGTTTCGCTTTTTCTGTTTTTTTATAAGTTGCGAAATAAGCCTCTGATGCCTGCTCCGTATAACCCCTTTCTATTAGTACTTCTTTCGCGGGGCAAGAGGTTCCACGTGTTGCTGCTTTTTGAGCAGCTTTACAAGCTTTTCTTTTTGATTGCACTTCGTCAGTACCTTTGGATGCTTGATAGGCTGATAAATAAGCATCTGATGCTTGCTCAGTATAGCCCTTTTTTAATAGGGCTTCTTTTGTCAGACAAGGAGTTCCTTGTCCCGCAGCTACTTGAGCAACTTTACGAGCCTTTCTTATCGCTTGCTTTTCGTCAGTGCCTTTGGCTGCTTCATAAGCTGATAAATATGCGTTTGATGCTTGTTCTGTATAACCTCTTTCTAGAAGCACTTCTTTTGTCGGACAAACGGTTCCATGCGCAGCCGCTGTTTGAGCAGCTTTACGAGCCTTTCTGATTGCTTGCTCTTGCGGTGTTCCTGCATTTTCATTAAAGACTGAAATATAGATATCTGCTTGCTTATCGGTGTAGCCCTTTTTTGCTTTGAGTGTTTCTTTGTCATAGCACGTTTGACCGACCCTCGCAGCATCCTTCGCTGATTTGCGAATTTTATTGAGTAACTGTTCTGGCGTTAAATGCTTTGGCTTTCTTGGCATAATGATTACCTCAAATTATATATATCAGTCGAAGCATCCATTTCGCCTACTTCATCAAAACTTGAAAGAAACCCTGATGTTGTCAGTGATGTGGTTTCTGCCGAATTGAAATTAAAAAGAAGCCCATTACTATTTGTAACTTCTTCATCAAGAAGCTCAGCTAAATATTGCTCATCTTGCTCTGTTAGAAGTAATGATGTGCTTTCTTCATATCCTAATGAATCTAAAAATGAAGCAATGCATGAATAATCATTTATCTCACTGCTTTGATTCAATAGACTTTGCAATTGAAGCTCTTGCTCTTTGGTTAATCTTGTTGTTTTAGATTTTTTTGATTTTTCATAAGTTGTGAAATAAACCTCAGATGCTTGCTCGGTGTAGCCCTTTTTTATTAGTTCTTCTTTTGTCAGACAAGGGGCGCCATGCGCTGCCGTCACTTGAGCAACTGTACGAGCCTTTCTTATTGTTTGCTCCTCATCAGTACCTTTAGTTGCTTGATAGGCGGATAAATAAGCGTCTGATGTTTTCTCAGTATAGCCACTCTTTATTAGCGCTTCTTTTGTCATGCAAGAGACTCCTTTCGCTGCTGCCACTTGAGCGGCTGTACGAGCTCTTCTTATTGCCTGCTCTTCGTCAGTACCTTTTGATGCTTGATAAGCTGATAGATAAGTGTCTAATGTTTGTTTATTATAACCCTTGATTATTAGTGCTTCTTTCGTCGGACAGGGAACTCCGTGTGTTGCCGCTGCTTGAGCAGCTTGACGAGCCTTTCTTATTGTTTGCTTTTCATCAGTACCTTTGGCTGCTTCATAAGCTGATAAATAAGCGTCTGCTGCTTGAACCGTGTAACCCTTTTTTAGAAGTACTTCTTTTGTCGGACAAGAGGTTCCATGCGCAGCCGCTGCTTGAGCGGCTTTACGCACCTTTTTTATAACTTGCTCTTGCGGAGTTCCTGCCGTTTCATTAAAAGCTGAAATATAAGCATCTGCCTGTTCATCGGTGTAGCCCCTTTTTACTTTAAGTGTTTCTTTGTCATGGCATGTTCGACCATCTCGGGCAGCTTGCTTCCCTGATTTGCGAATTTTATTTAGCAACTGATCTGGTGTTAAAGGATTCGTTGGTTTTCTTGGCATAATGGTTACCTCAAATGATATATCTCAACCGAAGCATCTTTTCTGTCCACTTCATCAAGACTTGAAAGAAAACCTGAAGCTGTCAGTGATGTGGTTTCTGCTGAATTGAAATTAAAAAACAGGTTATTGGCACTTTCTTCTTCAAGAACCTCAGCTAAATATTGCTCTTCTTGCTCTGTTAAAGAAGATGATGTGTCTTCTTGATAGCCCAATGAATCTATCAATGAAGCAAAGCATGAATAATCATTTTTCTCATTGCTTTGATTCAATTGATTTTGCAATTGTTGAAGCTCTTGCTCTCTGGTTAATCTTGCATTTTTAGCATTTTTTGATTTTTCATAAGTTGCCAAATAAGCCTCTGATGTTTGCTCCGTATAACCCTTTTTTAGAAGCGCTTCTTTTGTTGGACAGGGAGTTCCACGACTTACTGCCAGTCGAGCCACGTAACTCGCTTTTCTTATTGCTTGCTCTTCATCAGTACCTTTGGACTCTTTATAGGCTGCCAAATAAATCTCTGATGCTTGTTCGGAATAACCTTTTTTTAGAAGCGCTTCTTTTGTCGGACAGGGAGTTCCTTGCCCTGCTGCCACTTGAGCGGCGCGACGCGCTTTTCTGATTGCTTGATCTTCATCAGTTCCGTTGGTTTTCTTATAAGCAGCCAAATAAGCCTCTGATGTTTGCTCCGTATAACCCTTTTTTAGAAGCACTTCTTTTGTCGGACAGGGAGCTCCATGCATTGCCACTAATTGAGCGGCACGGCGCGCTTGTCTTATTGCTTGCTCTTCATCACTACCTTTGGATTCTTTATAGGCTGCCAAATAAGCCTCTGATGCTTGTTCGGAATAACCCTTTTTTAGAAGCGCTTCTTTTGTGAGACAGAGGGCTCCTTTCCCTGCTGCCATTTGAGCAGCGTGACGCGCTTTTCTGATTGCTTGCTCTTGCGGTGTTCCTGCATTTTCATTAAAGACAGCAATATAGACATCTGCCTGATCATCGGTGTAACCCTTTTTCGCCTTGAGTATTTCTTTGTCATAGCACGTTTGGCCGACACTGGCAGCATACTTAGCTGATTGGCGAATTTTCTTTAGCAACTGATCTGGCGTTAAATGATTCGTTGGTTTTCTTGGCATAATGGTGGTCTCTAAAAATACACATAAATGGCAAAGCGATTATTACTTTTCAATATCAGCCCTATGGAGCCTATTTGAAGTAATCGTTCGAACTTCCTGACATGTTTTGCTTTATACAAGAAAAGAAGTCAGGTTTCAAGATAATTTTTATTTTTAACAAATATCATTAAGGAGTTACACGTATCTTGATGCTGGCGAGCAAAAGAGAAGAAAGGCCTGATTGATTTGAATAAATCCCACAAGGGGAGGCTTGTCCGGCGTAGTCCGGCGAAGCTTTTAGCGTAGACGGACGAAGACGGAAGCGAGCGGGGATTTCTATCTTAATTTAACACTTGTGGCACAAATGTTGCCTACCTTGCATTGTGTACCAATTTCGCAGTATAAAAAAAACATGGAAACTGCCTGCTAAAAGGTGAACACGATGTTCCCAACTCAGATCCCCGCTGAATTAATCTTTAAAATTCTTGACTTACTGCCCCTTTATGATCAAGTTATTTTTAGCAGTACTTGCAAAAATGCTAATAATTTCATGAATGATTACCATTTTTGGTTACCTCGAATTAAAGCCTTAGATCCCTCTTGCACCCTTGAACCCACAAGGCAACATTTTTGCCAAATTTTTAAGCGCACCTTAGATGAAACTGCGTTTTTTACAAAAAATACTGAAAAAATAAATACTTTATTAGAAAATCATCCCGAACAAAAAAGCAAAGTCACCCAACAACTCGCACAGCTACAAACATTATGCTTAAATCCTTGGGGTGAAGATCATCTCAAACATTTAGCGTCAATTCATGAATTGATTGAAAGTATTAATGCAACGCTTATTGAAGCACAATTGCCAACCAGTACGTTCTCATTGCGTTTACAATGTATTACTCGCTTACCTGCGGGAACGATTGCTGCTCATGCTGATTATTTTGCGAATGTCGGTAAACTAGAATTGCAAGAAAATTTACTGCAGAGACTTCCTGACAATATTGATACTTGCCAAAACTGTACGTCACTCAATTTATATGACAATCCAATGCGCAAGCTTCCTGATAGTTTTGCAAGATTGCAGGGGATACAATTTTTATACTTCAGCAATGGCTGCATGCCGCATATTCCAGCTTCCTTATATAAACTGAAGAATTTGCAATGGCTTAGTTTTAGCCACATGCATTTAACAGAGCTTTCTGCTGATATTAAGCAGTTAAAAAATCTCACCTGGTTATACCTTTGCGACAATCAAATCGCTGTATTACCTGAAGATTTTTACAAACTGACAAAGCTTCGTGAATTATTTATCGATCATAATCCTTTATCGCCTTTGCAATTCCATCGGGTTTTAGAATTATTGCGTAAAATCCAATGTGATGTGCATGATGCCTTTAAAACCCAATTTATGTTATTGAAAAAAGCAAATGAAGGGAAAAAAACCGGTAATGATGTAAATGATTTGGTTGAGCGCTTTAATTTATTATCCATGGCGCCACCGATGACACCACTTCGAAATAATCAGATGCATAAGCGAAGCTTAACCGCTAGCAGTTCTGCGATAAATCTGGGTAAAGATAAAGGGAGATTACGTCAGTTTTCTTAAGAAGGGGGCGAGTCCTGAGGGATCCCCACGAAATATTTTCGTCATTCCGTTGATCTTTTCTATAGATGAGCGTAGCGAATTAATCGCCCCCTTTGAATAAAAGGGGGCCCAAAGCGAAGCTTTCTGGGGGATTTTTATCCTAAAGCATTATTACTAAAGTTAAATAGTTACCTGCGCGCACTTAAGACAAATAGGACTAAAGAAATTGGTCATCGTTGCAAATTGTTAATATTCAACTGTAATGTCATAAAACGACAAATATCATTAAAGTTATAAGAGTTATGATAAAAATCCCCCGCTTGGTGCTTCCCTCTTCTAAAAAGCTTCTCGACCCACAGGTCGCACCAAGCCGCCCTCTTTTATTCAAAGAGGGCGATTAATTCGCTACGCTCATCATCGGTTTGTATCAACGAATGACGTAACCCTAACGGCAATAACAAATGCGTTCTCGTAAATTTTGTGGGGACCTATCAGGACTTGACCCCTTTGATTTAAGAAGGTAAGCCTGATAACCAATAAACAACGCCACCAACTGCTACAGCAATTAAGAAAACCGCTGTGAAAGCGTCGAATCTATCATCAGATTTTTTGGATTTATCACTCACTTTTAGGCCCTCTAATATTCTTTTTAGTCTATGATTGGTTAATACAAATCGCCACCGGGTTAATGCCGTAGTTTACCACGAGCGGTTGGCTTTCGCCTCGTAAGGTGCCCTCTTTCGTTAAAGGATCGCCAGATGCCGTCACCTTAGCGAATACTTCCACCTTTTCTCCCGCTTTCATCCCCATGTTGGGTAACATTTGTTGTTGGTTTGTTAGCTCAACTGTTATGGGGAGTTCATGTGCCATCCGCTTTTGCACGGCTAAAGGCATACGCTGCTCGGGGGATTTAACATAAATATAAACGACATCGGTTGGCGAGACTTTCTCTGCCAACTGTTTATCGAGAGAGACCGTTACTTTAACCACAATATTAGCAACTTTGAGCTCAGGCGCTAATTGTTTGGCTTTCGCTATGGCATTTTCGATGACCGTTTTGCGTTCAGGGGTAAGCGATTGATCATAATCAATCAGTTTTTGCCAATACAACATGGCATCCGCATATTCACCCTGGAAATAATAATCTAGTGCGAGTAAATTCATTAACACAAAATTTTGCGGATACAGCGCTAACAAAGTCTGCGCTTGTAAGCGCAATTCTTGGGGTAGTTGACCTTGATTACCCAATGAGTAGCTATAAATAGCTTGGACTTGATAATCAACAATTTCAGGTGCCATGCTTTGCGCTTTCACAAAACAATCAATCGCCTTGTCATGCATCCCTAATTCCAAGTAAACATTGCCTAATCGGGCCAGCGCCGCATGCGAATAAGCCACTTTATCTTCTAAGGTGCTTAAATTATTCAGAACTTGTTCTTTGGTTTGATTTTTATTGTTAGCAAATTCAGCGAAAAAATCATCGATCTCATTAAATGCTTGTCGATGCCGCAAGCCTTGGCTTGCACCCCAGTAAGAATATAAGCCAATACTGATACCGCTCAGCAATAAAATGGCAACCATCGCAGGCCATTTAGAGGGTTTTATTTTTGATTTGGCCATTGGCAATAGCAAAAAACCAATGGCAACGATAATTAAAACCACTAAACCTATTGTGAGCGATGTCATCATGATGTGGTTACTCTTTGACGATATCCCAGCAACCCAAACCCCAATAAAATGAATGGCCCGGTCCATAAAAACCAGGTTGCCAATTTCATTCTGGGACGATAACTCACATAATCACCATAACGCTCTAAAAGATAAGCACGTATCGAATCTGCAGATTCGCCTGCTTGAAGCCTGCGATAAACATCTTCTCTCATCGCGGTTGCAACCGGGGCATGAGAATCTGCAATACTTTGGTTAGGGCAAGTCACGCAGCGAAACTCTTTGACAAGCACTTGAAAGGTTTGCGCTTGCTGCGGGGTTTCGAAGGTAAGTGTCTCTTGCGCCATCCCTTGCCCTGTTGTTAATAACAAGCAAAGTACCATTGCACCTAACTTTAAACGGCCAATCATCTACGCAGCGTCCTGTTTCAACTTATCTAATAAGGGTAATATTTCAGCATCAAATTGCTGCATACTTAAAGCACCTAGTTGATGTAAGCGAATATTGCCTTTGGAATCGAGCACGTAAGTTTCAGGAACACCAACCAAGCCTAAATCTAAGCCCAGTTTCCCTTCTTCATCATTTAGGACCATGCTGTAGGGATCGCCTTTTTTCTCTAATAAGGCTTTAACCGGTTCGATTTCATCTCGATAAACCACGCCAATAATGGGGTAAGGTATTTTTTTGTTAATATTCATCCAGGTATTATGTTCATCAACACACACACCGCACCAAGAAGCAAAAATATGCACAATATGCGGTTTGCCGCGTAGATCTTTTAACGTAACCGTTTTTTCTGCATCATTCACAGTGGGTAATGTAAAGTTAGGGAATGCATGCCCCATTTGACTGTCGACTAAAATCGTTTCTTTAGAAACAAATAATCCTTTCCATAAAAACCATAATAAAACACCAACTAAAGCAGCAATGGTTGCCTGCCAAAACGTAATAGGAAATCGACGATGATTACTCATTTTACACTCTCCTCTGTAAAGCCGTTATCGCTGCTAAAAAAGCGCCTAGTGCTACCATCAAGCCACCAAGCCATAGCCAACGAACAAAAGGTTTAATATAAAGCCGCACCGACCAGGTGCCATCCTGAAAGCGTTCACCTAACGCAATATAAAAATCTCGGAACAACCCCGCTGAAATGGCGGTTTCTGTCATCATCATTTCACGGGCCGTAAAAAAGCGTTTTTCTGGATATAAATGCGCCAAGGTTTTTTTATCTTGCTGAATAATAAAGTGCCCTTGTTTACCAAAATAGTTAGGACCTTCTTGATCTTGCAGCGTTGCAAACTCCACATCATAGGGTGCCAAGTGAACCGTTTGCCCCACCGCTAATTGCACCTCTTTCTCGGTTTCTAAGGCGGTTGTTAAGGAAATGCCCAGCACACTCACGCCTAAGCCAACATGTGCCAAAATCATGGCCATCTTGGAAAGTTGCCAGGGACCACGTAATTTAAAAAGAGAGCTAACAACCAACATAATCCCTAAAATCACCCCCAGCAATGACATCACCGGTAATGAATGCCAGGCTAAAAAACAAACCGCTGCAAATATCGTCGCCCCCAATAGCAGGGGTGTTTTTATTCGCTTTACGATATGGCTAAAGCGATCTTGCTCCCAAAAACTATAAGGTGCCAAACTCATTAACACTAACATTGGCAACATAATAGGCACAAAAACCATGGTGTAATAAGGCGGGCCTACCGATATTTTTTCTTTGCTAATCACTTCCATAATCAGCGGATATAACGTGCCCAGTAAGACGGTTGCCGTGGCAATCACAAAAATAATATTGCCCAAGAAAATAAACGATTCTTTGGAAACGAATTGAATACGAGCAGCAGCTTCGCTGCGCTGTAAATGGTAAAGATAGAGTCCAAATGAGCTAATCAACACGGCCGCAAGAAAGTAGAGAATGAAAACCCCTCTTGCCGGATCGCTAGCAAACGCATGCACGGATGATAAGACGCCTGAGCGAACCAGGAACGTGCCCACTAAGCTTAAGGCAAAAGCGCAAAGGGCCAATAATAAGCTCCATGAGCTAAATAACGGTTTTTGCGAGGATACTTTCAACGCATGAACTAAGGCCACCCCTACCAACCAAGGCATAAAAGAAGCATTCTCTACCGGATCCCAAAACCACCAGCCCCCCCAGCCTAGTTCATAATAAGCCCACCAGCTCCCAAGGCTGATACCAATCGTTAAAAAGCTAAATGCCATTAAAGCATAAGGTCTTGCCCATTTTGCCCAAGCAAAGGATTCTCGTGGATTTAGCATCGCCGCAATCGCAAAGGCAAAGGGGATGGCAAAGCCGACATATCCCAAATATAAGAACGGCGGATGCATGACAAAACCTGGATCTTGTAATAAAGGATTCAGATCGGCCCCATCCGTTGGAATATTGGGTAAAAATCGTAAAAAAGGATTCGAGGTATGCAGTAATAATAATAAAAAGCCAATATGAATCGCAGCCAAAACCCCCAGGAGTGAACGTAATACTTTTTCCGGTAAAGAACGCGACAATAAAGTCACGACTAAGGTCCATGCCGATAAAATAAAGAGCCATAATAAAAGCGAACCTTCATGTCCACCCCAGACTGCACAGACTTTATACATAAAGGGCAGATGGGTATTCGAATTATGGGCAATGTAGGCAACGCTAAAGTCATCTTGTACAAAACAATAGACTAATGAAATAAAACTAAAAAAAACAAAAGCAATGAAACCTAGGGTTGCGCCCCGCTGCATAAGCTGTAACGGGCGATAAAAACTCCCAACCAGGGTTATCGACGCTAACCCCAGCGCCAAGATCAGACTAAATAAACCAAGTTCTGGGATCATGTTTTTTCACTTTGCTTTTTCAAATCGGCGATCTCGGGGGGCATATAGTTTTCATCGTGTTTCGCTAACACTTGCTCAGCGACAAATTCCCCATTGGTACTTAACTTTCCTAGCGCCACAATCCCCTGACCTTCTTTAAACAGATCGGGCATGATGCCGCGATAACGAATTTTGGTTTCTTGTTTAAAATCGGTAATGGTAAATTCAACTGCCAAGTCATCACGATGTTTGACGCTACCCACTATCACCATGCCGCCTACCCGGATTTTTTTCTGTGGCGACACATTATCAGTAGCTAACTGACTGGGTGTGTAAAATAAATGAATATTTTGTGAAAGCGCATAGAGCACTAACCCAATCCCGACACTTAGCCCAATCACAATCGTTAAGACTAAGACAATTCTTTTTTGATGAACTAGCGACATGGATTAACCTGTTGCAACTGTTTTCGCACCTGGCGATGCTGCCAAAGCGCATTGATGGCAAGCCAAGCTAAACTGGCCAGTACCAGCCCTACCGATGACCAAACATACCAAGTATATTGTCCCATGCTATGCCTTATTGCTTACTAATAATTGAACCCAACGGCTCTGTGATTCTCTGGTTAAAATCTGCGTGCGCAATTTCAAACACATAATCGCCGCCGTATAAAGCGCCATGCCGGCAATCATGCTAAGTAATGGCCATAACATTGAACTATCAATGCTAGGTTTAGCCAAACGCGTAATGGTAGCCCCCTGATGAAGCGTATTCCACCAATAAACCGAATAATGAATAATGGGAATATCAATTAATCCTATTAAGGCAAAAATAGCGCTGATCTTCGCGGCGGATTTTGGATTGTTAATCGCTGAATACAAGCCAATGTAACCGATATATAAGAAAAGTAGAATCAGCTCTGAGGTTAACCTCGCATCCCAAATCCACCAAGTTCCCCACATGGGTTTGCCCCAGATAGCGCCGGTTACTAATGCACAGAAGGTAAATAAAGCCCCAATAGGCGCAATACAATAAGCAATCAAATCGGCAACTTTAATTCGCCAAATCAGATAAACCACCCCTGAAAGCGCAAGTACCACATAAAGCAGCATGGATAGCATGGCGCAAGGCACATGGACATAAATGATTCTAAAACCTTCACCCTGCAAATAGTCCGCAGGCGCAATAAACAATCCTGCCACTAAACCATAAGCCAGTGCCAAAATGCTGCTGATAAACAACCAGGGCTGCATCACACCGCAAAATTGATAGAAACGCCGCGGCGTTCCCAAACTGGTCAAATACTGTATTATCATATCATTCGTCCAAAGCGGCCTTTAATGCCCCAGCCGCCGCATGCGGCGCGCCAATTAAGGCAAAGACTGAAAGTGCGCTTAATAAAGCCAGTTGAAAAGAAATACTTTCTGTTGCCAAAAGCTGTACCACAACGCTTTCGCCCAGAATCAAAATAGGAACATATAAGGGTAGTAACAATAAGGCTAAAAAAATCCCAGAACGCGGCATAGCGGTGGTTAAGGTAGCCCCCACCATCCCTAATAAGGTTAAGGCCGGTGAGCCCACCAGCAAGCTCAACCATAACCCCCCGATAGCGCTCCCCTCTAATTGCATGATGAAGCCAAATAAAGGCATCAATAGAATTAAAGGTAAACAAGCAACTAACCAAAAGACCACCGCCTTCGCTAGTAATAACCACCAAAGTGGATAGGGACTTAACACTAATTGGGTTAGCGTGCCTTCTTCTTGTTCGCGTTTAAATAAATTATCAATCGTCGTTAAACTAATCAGTAAAAAGGTGATCCAAATAATAGCAGGGCTGGCAGCAATCAATTGTTGATTCTCAAACCCAAGCCCTATCCCAAATAAAGAAATAAACACTAAAAAGAAAATAATAGGGTGGATCCAATCAGCGCGTTTTCGCTGTAAAGTTTTCAAATCATTCTTGATACAGGAAAAAAAGACCTTTAACACACTCTCTTCCTATGACAGACAAATTATTTGGCTGTTATCGTAATGATGCGAGCCTTGATGGGTTGATAAGATGATCATGCCACCACTGGCCAAATGTTGCTGACAAGAAGTTTGCATTCTCTGATAACTTGCTTTATCGAGTGAATTAAAAGGCTCATCTAAAAGCCAAAGCGGTTTATTTTTTAAAATAACTGCTGCCAAAGCCACTTTACGACATTCCCCTGCAGATAAGGTTTCGCAGCGTTGGTTAGCGTGTTCGGTTAAGGCAAAATCCTCAAATACCCTCTCAATTTTTTCACAGGTTGCATTGGCATTTGCCAAGCACAGCAATTCTTCGATATTTTCTCTGGGCGTTAATGAGCGTTTAAGCCCATTTTGATGTCCCAGATAGCTCATGTGGGAGAAATATTGTGCCTTATCAGAGAACAGCGGATGACCTTGCCATGTGATTTCACCTTTATCAGGTGATTGTAATCCGGCAATGATTTTAAGTAGTGTCGATTTACCAGCACCATTGGCTCCTTGAACCAGCACTTGTCGACCTTTCTCTAAAGCAAAGCAGAGATGGCGAAACAAGGTGCTTTGCCCTTTGCTTTGGCTCAGGTTTTTGATCACTAGTGTCATTTAAAAATAGCTCTATTTCTAACTTATACGTGCTGAATGCACGCTAATTATAGGTTAATGCTCCCCCCATCAAAAGGATTTTGTTTTATAATCGGAAATGTAGATGAGTTTAATATCCAAAGGTGCCTTTAAATGATGGAATTTCTTGCCCAGTACGGGTTGTTTTTAGCCAAAACACTAACTTTTGTTATCGCTATTCTTGTTACCTTAGCAGGCATCGTCGGCATTCTTGCACGGTCTAAAAAAAGTGCTGATGGCTCCATTACCATCGAAAATGTGAATGAAAAAATGACGGATATACGGGACAGTTTACAAGAAGAAACACTGCCCAAGCATGCAATAAGCCAATGGAAAAAAGAACAAAAAAAACTGCAAAAAGCAGAAAAGAAAAAGCACAAAAATACTAAAACAGAAAAGTTCCTGCCGAGATTATTTGTCGTACGTTTTGAAGGAGACATGCGCGCATCTGCCGTACATGGATTAAGAGAAACAATTTCTGCCATTGTTGAAATTGCGAAAACGGATGATGAAGTATTGGTTGTGCTAGAAAGCCCCGGTGGCTTTGTTCATAGTTACGGCTTAGCTGCATCGCAGTTACAACGGCTGCGAGCACGTAATATTATGCTCACCGCCGCTATTGATAAAGTCGCTGCTAGTGGTGGCTACCTGATGGCTTGTGTGGCGAATAAAATTCTATCAGCTCCTTTTGCCATCGTCGGTTCGATTGGCGTTGTGGGACAATTACCCAATTTTAACCGGTTGTTAGAAAAACATAATATCGACATTGAACAACATACCGCTGGCGAATACAAACGCACGCTCACCATGCTAGGTAAAAATACTGACAAAGGCCGACAAAAATTCCAAGAAGAATTGGAAGAAACCCATCGATTATTCAAAAGTTATATTGAACAACATCGTCCGATTGTTCCAATTCAAGAAGTGGCAACCGGTGAGCATTGGTATGGCACCGACGCGCTGAATTTACGTCTGGTGGATGAGATACAAACCAGTGATGATTATATTTTAGCTAAAATAAAGACGCATGATGTGTTTGAAATTGGTTATGAAGAAAAGCAAAAATTAACGGAAAAAATCACTAGCAGTTTTTCAATGTTATTGAATAAATTATTAGCGAAACTGATTAACCCCTTAACCTAATTGAGGAATCCCCAGAAAATTTAATTTTCTGGGGATTTTATCGCTTTTGGCGAGTTTTGAAATATTGGATTATTACTAAGGCTTATTAAACAACTGCTCAGAACCTACAGCGCGCTCAGCAATTCTTAGTGCTTTTTCATCTTCTTTAGTCGTGTAAGTAAGAGGCCCTGATTTAAGATGCTTCATCATCATCTTTTGCAATTCCGGGAATCCTTCTCTACCTAATTGAAAAAACACCCCAAGTCCTTTCTTACAAGCAACATCTGTCGGTTCATCACGCCATTCGGCCTTTTCCACTAAGCTTTCTCCTTTTGCATGTAATCGAGAGTCAAGTTTGCCTAACAAATAATATAAAGCATTATTTCTTAAATCTTGTCTGCGATCAGAAACTAATTCGCCTTCCCAGTTACGCGCATCATGATTAAAGCGCAAAAGTTCATGATGCCTCTTCAAAAAATTGAGCGCAGAACTATTATGGCGATTGGGCTCTATTCTACTAAAAAATCGATTATCTTTAAGACCCTCTGTTGCCTCGGTTGCTAGCGTTGCAATAATATCTTTGTTCCCGCACGATGCAGCATCATGCAATGGCGTATTGCCTAAATCATCGGCAACACTCACTCTGGCTCCCTTTGCTAGCAAGATTTTAGTCAAAGCAACACAGCCATTTACAACCGCATCGTGCAATGAAGTTCTATGCTTGCTATCAGCCGCATCAATTGCTGCTCCTTTCTCGAGCAATAGCTGCAACGCTTCAATTTGGACATTTGCAGCAGCAAGATGCAGTGGGAGGCTGCCATCATCTTCTTTTGCATCAATAGCCGCGCCTTTTGCAAGCAACCATTCCATCGCTGCAATCTGGCCATTTGCAGCAGCATCATGCAGCGGCGTTCTCCCATCGATATCATTCGCTTCAATATCTGCGCCTTTTGCAAACAACATCTCCATCACCCCAATCTTGCCATTTATAGCTGCAAGATGCAGTAGCGTGCTACCATCATGATCTTTTGCATCAATATCTGCGCCTTTTGTAAGCAACCACTCCATCGCTTCAATCTGGCCATTTGCAGCAGCAAGATGCAATGGGGTGCTGCCATCATCATCTTTCGCCTCAATAGTTGCGCCTTTTGCATACAATATCTTCATCACATCGATCAAGCCAAACTCAGCAGCATAGTGTAATGGCGTTTTCCCATTGATATCTTTCGTTTGAATATCGATGTTCTTTGCGAGCTTTAAGAGCTCCATCGTTACAATTGGACCATTTGATATAGCATCGTGCAGCGGCGTCTTACCATCGATATCTTGCGCATCAATATCAGCGCCATTAGCAAGCAACAGCCCCATCGCTGAAATCTGACCATTCATCGTAGCATCATGCAACGCAGTTCTTTCATCAATATCTTTAGCCTCAATATCCGCGCCTTTTGCAAGTAACAGCTCCATTGCTGCAACCTGGTCATTCGAAGCCGCAAAATGCAGCGCAGTGCTACCCTCACTATCTTTAGCATTAACATCGGCCCCCGCTTTAAGCAAATCGTTTACTCTATCGATTTCATTACTTGAAATCGCTTTAAATAAGGCTTCATTCAACTCTACAGTCGAACATTTATGTTTATTTTTATCATCGCTATTTTTTTGACGTTTTATATTATCAATCTGATCTAAAGAAGTAGGCGATCCACGTTTCATAAAATGCTCACTATAAAAAATAATCAGGAAGCCTAATGATTATGAGTGTTCATTGCAAGAATAAATAATTATCTTAACCGGTTTTTATATAGATTAATTGTTAAATTATTTTAATTTAAATTTCGTTCGAAGAAATGATTTGTTAGGCCCGACGAACATGAGTAGGCACAGAGGCCTTGAATTTAGGTTTCGTCGATGAGGTTCGAACCAGTGATGATTACATTTTAGAGAAAATTAAAACTCATGATGTGTTTGAAATTGGTTATGAAGAGAAGCAAAAATTAACGGAGAAAATCACTAGCAGTTTTTCTATGTTATTGAATAAACTGCTAGCGAAATTGATGAGTCCTGTTTGATCTGCATAATAGACTAGATTTGGGACGGCACAGAGGCCGTCCCCTACTTATCACTACCGTGCAACAGCTGCCCTTTGTAGTCTTGGGCTTGTGCGTCGATCTGCAGGCTTATTCGCACCCGTTTTAGCTTTAGCTTTGGTTGCTGCTTTAGCCTTGGTATGGGCAGGTGTAAAGGTTTGAGCAGGCTTATCCACTGCTTTAGGTTTTTGTGTCTTGCTAGGTGCTACGCTTGGTTGCGCTGGTTGCTTAGGAGCCTCAGGCGCATTGCTCGCTTTCATCCATAAGCTTCTCAACCCCATGCCTACGCCGTACATTGCTACCATGCCAATGGCTAGCCCAGCAACCGTCAATGCACTCGCCCCGACTAAACTACCACCCGCCAACTCTAACATGATTGAACCAGTTACATTAGCGTTTACGATGATTGGTGTTGCACCGGTAATAAACGCTAAGCCCCATCTTGAGCGATATACCGCATCTAAAAATCGATTATTAGTCATCGCCGCATTTCGTGCTGAAGCATCGGTAACGATCACACTATCAGCAGCCACTTCGTTACATAAGCTATCGACAAATTTTTCAACCGCATAACCCGCTAAACAACCTAATAACATCATGCTAATCATGGGTAACGGCGTTGCAATACCGTAAAAATAACCTTGGATTTGCATACTTTGTGGCAGGAAAATATTCGTAAAAAAGGCAAGGCGCGAAAAAAGCACTCTTTGAGAAGCAAGCGAATATCCCCAAAATGTACCTGCCATTTTTCCTGCATTCGCCGTTAAGGCACGCCCAGGATTATGCATGGCATAGTCCAGATCTCTGATAAGCGCGCTGCAGCCCACTAATACCGCAGCGACTTGGCAAACAGTAATACTATAGGTAACTAAAACACCAAAGCCAGATAGCAAAATCGATGTGCCTAATAGCAGTGCGACTGTCGCGCCTAAAACAAATTTAGCGCGTATAGAGGTATCTTCTAAAAAGCGATTGGCCCCTCTAATGATAAAATCGTAAATATCACGAGCACGCTTTTCAAAAAGCTCTAACCATTCAGTGGTAGTAAAACGCAATAAACCATAACCTGCTATTAACCCAAAACCAATTGGCATGGTAAAAAACATAATTGCAGTCGCAAACCAACGCAGAAGCCCTGCGTAATAAGTAATAATGAAATCAGCCGTTCTCTCACCTAAACTCTGCGCAGCATTATTTTGCTGTTCAAGTTCAGAGCGAAAACTAAAAAAGCGACGAATATTTTGTGTCACTTTTTCGCGTTTGATAAGACCATAAACGCATAATACAGGTAACCCAACGATCCAGGCGCCGGGAATAAATCCTAAAATACCTAAAGTAATGGTTGCTTTGATTAAAGCGGTTAATCCCAATTGTTGGCGAAGCCACGCAATGCGGCCCTCCTGGGTGGGAGCATTTGGTGTGACAGGTGTTGAAGCCCCAGAAGTGGTTGCCACGGGTGCAGGAACCGTACGCTTTGTTGCCGTACGCTTACGTCCTTTAGACTTAGCCATATAACTTACCTTTTGATGGATAATTAAAATTGGCCAAATCTTAATCTTACTTGCTTACTAATGTCAATTTACAAGCTTAATTTATTCGAGGATTTTTTAATTATTAGTTGGTTAACAAAGTTTATTCCGAGAGCAATTGAAGCACTGATGCTTCTGCTTTGGTTTGCGCTTTAGCAGAACTGGAAAGATGTGAGGCTGAAGAGACACTGTGCGTTTTTAAGCGTCGTTCCAATTGATTGAATACTGCAACCATATTGGATTCTAAAGACAGTATCTTTTGCCCCATCATGGTTGAACTTGTGACCAGATGTCCCATGTCTGCTGATATTCTTTGCAGATTTGAAAGAATATTTTTATTTTGTTGAAATATTTTTTGATTGCGATGAAAGAGGTAACAATTAACCAGGAAAGAAAGTCCGCAAAAAATCATTAAGCCCCAAAATGCGAATAACATATGTTGACCCCGACCCTATCCATGGTTGAACATTTTTAGTGTAGTGGGGAAGTTTGATTTAAGACAGTGATGATTTTCGTGAATTAAGATAAAAATCCCCCGCTCGCTCCTGCTTCGTCCGTCTACGCTAATGCTTCGCCGGACTACGCTGGACAGCGCGAGCTGCCCCCTTTTATTCAAAGGGGGCTATTTTATGAATCGAGCGTATTATTGCCCCCTTTGAATAAAAGGGGGCGGCGAGCTTTTAAGCGAGCGGGGGATTTTTATCTTAATTAAGCTTCGCTTACTTCCAATTCACCAATCGCGATTTTAACCTTAACATCGCCTGGCTGTGGATTTGACTGATCCGAGATTCGCTGACACCAAGCACTTCCCCTACTTCACGTAGATTGAGCTCTTCATCGTAATAAAGCGCCAAGACGAGCTTTTCACGCTCTGGCAGCTTTTCGATCTCCTTGGATAGCTTATATTTGAAATCGTCGCGTTGTAGGCCTTCTAGCGGGCCTGAAATCGGATTATTGGTGGGGCAATCAATGGCTTCTTCATTAACGCCTAAATCTTCAAAAGCAAAGATTTTAGAGCTATTAGAATCTTGGACGATTTGGTGATATTCCTCTAATGATACTCCCAATGTTTGAGCAACATCGGTATCACGAGCATCGCGCCCGGTTTTATTCTCAACTTCTCTCATCGCTTGTGCGACACGACGTGAATTCTTATGAACTGAACGAGGCGCCCAATCCCCTTTGCGGATTTCATCAAGCATGGCCCCACGAATGCGGATCCCTGCGTAAGTCACAAAGGTAGCCCCTTTTTTCTCATCAAAATTACGTGCAGCTTCAATTAAACCTATCATCCCTGCTTGGATTAAATCGTCTGCTTGGATAATGGCCGGTAATCTTGCAAGTAAATGATGAGCAATTCTTTTCACCAGAGGGGCATACTCTTTGATGAAATCTTCATCTGATTCCTTGAGAACGCTCTTATACGTTGCTGCTCCACTCATGCATGACCTCTATTGAACGACATTTTGTACGTTAATAAATTGCTCAATAAAGAATTGCACTTGACCGCCTTGGGATTTAGGTAGAGGGAGTTTATTAATCTGGCTTGCGAGCGTCATAACGCATTGCGCAGCTTTACTACTTGGATAAGCTTCCATGACAGCGCATTGTTGTTTTATCGCTTTGCGTACCAATTCGTCCTCCGGTACCCACCCCAAAAAGTGCAATACCACATTCAAATATTGATCCGTTACATTAGTTAGCTTAGCAAATAATTTTTTAGCTTCATATAAACTACTAGATAAATTCACAATAATTCTGAAGCGTTGGATGCCATGTCGCAGGTTTAGCAACTTGATCAAAGCATAAGCATCTGCTAGCGAAGTTGGCTCATCTGTGACCACCACCATGATTTCATTTGCTGCCACGGCAAAGCGAATCACGGAATCTGAGATGCCCGCTGCTGTATCAATAATAAGGGTGTCCACCTGCGATGCCAGGCTTTGAAAGGCGGCAATAATGCCACCATAATCTCTTGCAGCCATATCAACCATACGGGCAAAACCACTGGCCCCGGGAATGATGTGAAGCCCTGCTGGCCCCTCAATAATAATTTGCGCAAGGCTGGCACGGTTTTCAATGACATCTAATAAGGTAAATTGCGGCTTTAAACCGAGCATGACATCGACATTCGATAAGCCAAAATCGGCATCTAATAGATAAGTTTTTTTACCCGTTTGCGCAATCGCAATCCCTAAATTAACCGATAGCGTCGTTTTGCCGATTCCCCCTTTTCCCCCGGTAATGGCAATTACATTCGCTATTTTATGATTCATTGTCGTATTCATAGGGAAAATACCTTATCCATCACATTACGTTCACGGGTGGGGCACAAATCTTGTTTTAACAGGTTTTCAAAATAACGGGGTGAAGCGCTCTCTAATGCAGCATAATTTTGCCCGGTACTTAAAAATCCAATGGGAATTTGATTTTTTAATGAAAACTGCATAAATTCACCAATTTGCGCATTTTCATCTAATTTTGTTATCGCTAATTCATGGATAATGTTTTCATGCAACGTACAATATTGTTTGAAATTCTTGGTACTGGTTGCATAAACCATCGTATTGTAAAAATCATTTTTATACATTTCGATAAATGGAATGTAATAATTATTTTCAGGTGTAACATGATCAAATGCGGGAAAATCGATAAAAACAAAATCATTATCAGCCGTTTTTTCTAAAGTGGCAGCTAAATCTTCTTGTGTTTCCACATAATAGCAAGGCACATTAAATATTCTTGCACATAGTTTTGATTCTTCTAAAACACGCAAATTATGATGATTTACAAAAATACATGAAAAATGGTTGAGCGATTTGCTTTTTAAATAATGTAAAATAATTTTTATCATGGATTGAGTCTTGCCCACACCGCTTGGACCGATGAAACCATGATACTTAGCATGTGGCATGGTTTGACGATAAGGCATATTTTTTAATAATTGCTCGACTATCAGACTCATTGATTCATCAAATGAGCAATCCTGCGGCAGATCGATTAAGATTTTTTCAGCCAGTTGCGTTGAAAACCCCATGTCTTGTAATTTTTTTCCGAAGAAAAATTGCATCGCATGCGTAAAAGCTTTGTGATTATTTGGCGCCTGAAATTCAGTTATCATTCGCTTAATTGCCGCAATTTCACTTTGTAATTGCAATGTCATACTGGGTGATTCATGAGGCAAACTCTCATTATTTGGCATCTCTAACACAGGAGCACTGCCCTGCTTTACCCCTTTTGCAAGCAATATATCTAAAGAGGTTTCAGGTTGAAGGCTTGCTACCAGATGCACTTCTCCATTAATCGTAGAATGCGATACAATGACAGCATCTTTGCCTAATTCTTGCTTTACTTTTTGTAATGCAAGGTTCATGGTCGGCGCTACAAATTTACGATTTGCCATAATCAATCTCTCAACTTGTCTAATAGCCTAAAGTCGAAACAATCTTGATTTGTTTATCATCAGGGACCTCTTTAAACGACATCACTGATAAGTTTCGAGCAACATGTTTAAATAATTTGGACAATAGACGTCGTAAATGTGGATGAACCAATAAAATAGCAGGCTTGCCTAACACTTCTTGCTTTGCTGCAAACTGCATTACTGCTTTTTGAATTTTTTCCATCAGTCTTGGCTCTATTGTGCCCATTGGCTCTTGAGTTGCTTGCATAGATTGAAGCAAAATCTGTTCCAAGTTGGATTCTAAGGTCACAACGGGCAGCTCTGGAGATGAACCATTTAACTGTTGGACAATTAAACGCCCTAAAGCACTGCGTACAATCTCAGTTAAAATCACAGGATCTTGACTTTTTGGAGCGAATTCTGACAAAGTCTCGACAATCGTTTTGCAGTCTTTCAGTGGCACATGCTCTTCTAGTAAATTCTGGAATACCTTAGCAATAACCGATAAAGACAATTTATCCGGCACCAAATCTTCAACCAATTTAGGTGCTGTCTTTGCTAGTAAATCGAGCATTTTCTGCGCTTCTTGATGTCCTAACAGTTGATGTGCATTATCATTAATGATTTGGCTTAAATGCGTAGCAATAACAGTGCTGGTATCAACGACCGTATAACCCAAGGTTTGTGCCTGCTCTTTTAATTGGGGTTTAATCCATAATGCTTGTAAGCCAAATGCCGGTTCTTTGGTTGGGATCCCCTCTACACTGCCAAAGACTTGTCCTGAATTAATCGCCAAAAGGCAATCTGGTAGAATTTCACCCTCACCAACGATAACCCCTTGCAAAGATAACTTATATTGATTGGCCCCTAAATTTAAATCATCACGGATATGAACCGTTGGAATTAAAAAACCTAACTCTTGGGAAAGTTTCTTGCGCACCCCTTTAATTTTATTTAATAATTCACCGCCGGTTTTAGGCTCAAGGAGTGAAATGAGTTTATAACCCACTTCTAAACTGATATCGTCAAGTTGTGGCACATCATCCCATGAAATTTCTTTAATTTCTTGCTTGCCTGGATCATTCGGTTGATTTTCTGCTACTGTTTCTTCTTCAACGACTTGAGGTTTATTTTTTTGTTGCTGCATATAGTACGCTCCAAAGCCTAATAATGCAGCGATGCTTAGAAACACAAAATGGGGCATGCCAGGGACTAAGCCTAAAACACCTAAAACAATACTCGCAATGGCTAAGGGCTTTATTTGATTAAAGACTTGAGACTTAATTTGCTGAGAAACATCGTGTGATGATGACACACGTGTCACCATAATTGCGGCCGCTGTTGACAGTAATAATGAAGGGATCTGCGCAACCAATCCGTCGCCAATCGTTAATAAACCATAAACTCTAAAAGCTTCTCCCATTGAAATATCATGCTGAACCACACCGATGATGAAGCCACCGAGTATATTAATTAATAAAATTAAAATACCCGCAATCGCATCGCCTCTGACAAATTTACTCGCACCATCCATCGCGCCATAAAAGTCAGCTTCACTTGCGACATCTTGACGGCGTTGCTTCGCTTCTTCCTGGGTAATCACACCCGCATTTAAATCGGCATCGATTGCCATTTGTTTACCGGGCATGGAATCTAAGGTAAATCGAGCGCTTACTTCTGAAATACGTCCTGCACCTTTTGTCACAACCACAAAGTTAATAATGACTAAGATCATAAACACAACAAAACCAACCGCGTAGTTCCCACCAACGACCACTTCACCAAATGATTGCACCACTTTACCTGCAGCATCGGTACCATTGTGACCATCTAATAACACAACACGGGTTGAAGCAATATTTAACGCTAATCGTAGTAAAGTAGCCAATAATAAAATGGTAGGAAACACATTAAAATCTAAAGGTCTGGCGGTATAGGTTCCGGCTAATAATACCATTAAAGCCAAGGTGATATTAAAAGTGAATAAGATATCTAATAGAAACGGAGGCAATGGTAATATTGTCATTGCTAACATCGCAACCACAAATATCGGTATCCCGACACCAATATTGGCGAGTTGTTTTAAAGTCATCAAATTGTTTGCAGTTGCCATTATTTCACCATTTCAGGAGGAATATCTATTTTATTAGGTATTTTTGGTTTGTTAGATTTACCGCGTTTATATAGTTTTAACTGATGGACATAAGCTAATACTTGTGCAACACCCACATATAGTTCTGAAGGAATTTCTTCACCAATTTCAGTATGGAAGTAAACTGTACGTGCCAAAGGCGGTAAAGCGACTAACGGCACTGAATGTTGCTTGGCAATTTCCATAATTTTTTCGGCCATAAAATCAACCCCTTTTGCAACAACCTTGGGTGCTTTCATTTTCTTCGGATCATACTTAAGGGCAACCGCATAGTGGGTTGGGTTAGTAATGATCACATCAGCCTGGGGTACTTCTGTCGCAAAACGGCGTTTTAACAATTCACGTTGTAATCTAGCAAGGCGGGATTTTACTTCCGGTTTACCTTCGGTATCTTTATATTCATCTTTCACTTCTTGCTTGGTCATGCGCAATTCTTGCTGATAATTCCATAGTTGAAACGGCACATCGAACAAGGTAATAATCAATAAGGCCCCCACTAACAGCATGAATGACCATGTTAAGACTTTAACTGACTGCTTAATTCCGACGAGGGGATCGGCAAAGGAGAAATAAACGATCTGTTTCATAAACAAATAGACAATAAGCGCCATGGCGAGTACAACCAACGCTATTTTAAAAATGGACTTAATGAGCTCTACCAAGTTTTTTAGTGAAAATATCTTTGACAACCCTTTGACCGGATCTAACCTTTCAAATTTAAGTGCCACATTCTCCCACGAAAATGCCCATCCCCCTATTATCATAGGGCCGGCAATACATACCGCAACAATGAGAATCAGAAACGGCAGCAACACTTTAATAGCAGAAAATGCAGCATTTTTTAGCGCAAGAAATAAACCATTGTCATCTGCTAATAATTTGGGATCAAATGCCAAATAAGATTCAAATAAATGTTGCAACTTGAGAGCACTTGAGTGCCCTAAAGCAATAAAAAACAGTCCACTACACAGTAAAACCATTAAGGCGTTAAAGTCTTTAGAACGCGCAACAAGCCCTTGTTCTTGGGATTGTTGCTTCTTCCGCGCTGTCGCCTGTTCTGTGCGTTCTTGTGAATCATCGCGTTTTTCTGACATACTTTACTCTATTAACGCGACTAAAGTGGTATGAGCCATTTCTGAAACCTCAGTAAACTGTGCCGACATAAAAGATAAACAAATATAAATTAAGGCAAATCCTGCAATCAACGTAATTGAAAAACCGAGTGTAAAAATATTTAATTGCGGCGCAGCCTTAGTCATCATACCAAAAGAAATATTAGTGATTAAAATAGTAATTACCGCTGGCAATGCTATTTTTAAACCATAAGAAAACATGAAAGATCCTAATGCGATAAATTTTTCGATTTGTAGCACATCAAAATCCAACTGATTAACCGGAATTTGCGCAAAGCTATCAACCAAAATACCAATCACAAATAGATGACCATTCATGGTGAGATAGAGCAAGGTTGCAATCATAATATAAAGTTGACCTACAATAGGAACTGAAATACCATTTTGTGGATCCATTAACGATGCAAAACCTAAGCCCATCTGCATGGAAATAATTTGCCCTGCCATCATAAAGGTTTGAAAAATAATCTGAATAACAAGCCCCATCAAAATCCCAATAATGGCTTGTAATACTACAATCAGAAATAATGAGAAAAACGAAGTGTTTGACGGTAATACCAAATGCGTTTGATCGGCACAAACAATGATATAAGTTAATGCCAAACTAAAAATAAGTCTTATTTTACCAGGGACCAGTTGCGTACCGATAATAGGAAGTGCCATCATCATGGCTGACACCCTGACAAATGGCAGCAAATACATCATCAAATATTTAACAAGATCACCTGAAAATGTAATCATTGCTAACCAATTAACTGGGGGATAGATTCAATGATATTTTGCGTAAAATCTGTAATCACTCTTATCAACCAAGGCGCTGCAATAATAAGAGTGGTAAAGGTCACAATGAGCCTTGGCACAAAACTGAGGGATTGTTCGTTAATTTGAGTTGCCGCTTGGAAGACACTGATAAACAACCCCACTATCAAGCTTGGTAAAATTAGTAATGAAACTAGAACCAGTAAGAGTGAGGTACCTTGTCTTAATAAATCAATTACAATTTCAGGAGTCATCATTGCACCTATATTGAAAAGCTGGCTGCTAACGTACCTAGAATTAAATTCCATCCATCAACTAATACAAACAACATAATCTTAAAAGGAAGCGAAATGATGACAGGAGATAACATCATCATCCCCATTGACATCAAAACACTCGCAACCACTAAGTCAATGATTAAAAATGGGATAAAAATTATAAAACCAATTTGAAATGCCGTTTTTAACTCTGATGCAACAAAGGAGGAAATCATGATTGAAAAAGGAATATCATCAGGATTATCACTTTGAATCTGTTTGCCAGAAAGTTCTGCAAATAAAATCAAATCTTCGGTTCGGGTTTGATCATACATAAATTTTTTAATAGGCGCCGAACCCTTTTGCAGCGCTTCTTGTTGGGTTATCTTCTCTTCCATATAGGGACTAACTGCTTCACTATAAACTTGAGATAAGATGGGTGACATAATAAAAAAGGTCATAAACAATGAAAGCCCAATGATAATTTGATTACTGGGCGTTTGTGGCATCCCCAATGCTTGGCGTAAAATGGATAATACGATAATAATGCGAGTAAAAGATGTCATCATTAAGACAATGGCTGGCAAAATGGTTAAAACCGTCATAATTGCCAACAATTGAATATTAATAGAATAAGTTTGGGTGCCGTTACCTTCTGTCACGGCAAAAGCATTTAAGCTCAGATCTTTTGCAAAAGAAAGACAAGGGGATATTATCCCTAGCAATAACAATATAAATTTAAGGTAATTGAGGTTTTTCATCAGCAGGCTTCTTTTTGAAAACATGCAATGTTTGTATTTGCGAATCGCTTACACCAACCAGAATTTGAGTATCATAAGCTTCAACTAATACCAGCTTACTCTTATTACCTAAACTTGCTCCACCTAATACCTGAATAACGCCTGAAAACTGCGGTACCATCTTCTTAAAATGCTTTAATAGATAAGCGAGCGCAAACACTAAAACGATAGTAATGACCAACATTAATGCAACATTTGCTACCATCGGTAAATTGACCAATTGACACTCTCCTTATTGAATGTTTTCTAAACGTTCTGTTGCACTGACCACATCGGTTAAACGAATACCAAATTTTTCATTGACAACAACGACTTCAGCGTGTGCAATTAAAGTGCCATTCACCAACACATCTAAAGGTTCACCTGCAGAACGATCAAGTTCGACAACAGAGCCTTGATTTAATTGCAGAAGGTTTTTAATGCTAATAGAAGTCCGTCCAACCTCTAACGAAATTGTCACTGGAATATCGAGAATGAGATCAAGATCTTTATTGTTGGTTGAATCATTCCTTTTCCCATCCTTACTAAATTCAGAAAATTGTGCAGCCGCCGCTTTGGTTGCAGCATCTTGAGCCGCTGGCTGGGGTGCTCCCTGATTTTGATCGGTTGGTTCCATAATATTCCTCTTATGATTTATTTACTTTTTTTGTTAACTTTAATTGCGTATTTTGAATCAAATGTTCCAAATGACCCACTAAACAATGGAATATCAGCTGATTTAATAACGATTTCTTCAGGAATGGCAATATTGATAATGTCACCATCTTTAAACTTCATAATTTCTTTTAGTAAGACCTTTTTTCTTGCTAAAACACAATTCACATCAATTCTGACGTCTAACAGGTGATCTTTTAAAAGCTGACCCCACTTTTCGTTATTTTTATCATGTTCAGCATGAATGCCTGCTTCAAATAATTCTTTAATAGGTTCTATCATGGAATAAGGTAAGCAGATATCAAAATCGCCCCCTGTTCCTTCAACCTTGAACTTAGAAACGATGAATACTTCTTTATCATGAAAAGAAGTAATCATGCTTGGATTGGTTTCCGTGCTTTTAGTTTCAAAGTTAATATCAATCACAGATGACCATGCATCTTTGAGATCTTTGTAAAAATTTTCCAATAATAATTTAGCAATTCTATTTTCAGTCGGTGTAAATTCCTTTGCTGATTTAAAATGAGTGTGACCTTCCCCACCAAAGTAGCTTTCAACAAAGGTATAAATTAATCTTGAATTAAATACGAACAGTGACATCCCTTTCAAAGGGCTCATTTTAAATATGTTTACGCTACTGGGTATTGGCAATGATTTCATATATTCACTGAAGTGAATTATCTTAATTTTTGAAATGCCAATATCAACTGGTTTTTTTAAAAAATGATACAAAGTATTGCGAACGTTTCTTGCAATTTTTTCATTAATTAAACCTAATGATATAATCTTGCTTTGTATGCTTTTTTCTTGATTCGTTAAATCAAATTCACGAGGAATCGAAGGATCAATCCTTTCAAAATCTTGATAGTCATTCTCTTTAAAATTTAAGAGCGCATCAATTTCATCTTGTGTTAATATTTGGTTCATTGCACTATCTACTGTGTTACAAAGTTGGTAAATAATACTTGTTCAACACGTGGCATCCCTGTGTTGTCTTTTAAAATCTTTCTTGAAATACTTAAAGCGCTTTTTCTTAAATTTTCTTTGCCATCAGGCGTTAGTAAATCATCATAATTTTGGCTGCTAAATAAGGTAATGAGATCATTACGAATAAGCGGAGCATACGATTCAATGCTTTTCACATCTTCATCATTTTTTGCCATTAATTGCACTTCAACTTGTAAAAATCGCAACCGTCCATTGCTTGGAATATTGACAATAAAGGCAGGAGTAAATTTATAAAATGAAGGCCTTTCTACAGACTTTTTATCACTCTTCTCAGCATGTTTTGCCTCATTACCACCTTTAGCATCAGCGGTCCCTTTGGCATCCATTGCTTCTTTAGCCTCTTTAATATCCTTTGGATCAGCTTTAACAACGGTTTCTGTCGATTTAGACGTTGTTGATACTTCATTGCCTTTGGCATCCACCACTATCGTCTGTTGAGTGGGAGCTGATAATTTTAATAGCATGACAACCAGCACACCCATCACAATTAACATCAAAGTAATGAGCGCACCCGCAATAATGAGCATGTGCTTGTTAGGTCGACTGTTTTCATCGTTTTTTTCTGATGTTGCCATGATAGCTCCTTATGGAGTTATCAAAGCAAAAGTTGTACCATGTTTTAGTTTTTAAAAATCATGGACTTACAAAATGCAGTCTGTCAAAAACTTGACAGACCAGTTAGATGTATAGATCAATCAGCTGCGATTGATTGGCACTAACCATTTTATTGACGGTCACCACTGTAGTCTCTTTTTTTTGAAAGTTTGAATAATCATCATTAAAAGCATGATTTGCTTTAGATGAATGTTGTTCTTGACTCCCACCACGAACATCCACTTGCCCTAACTCTAACCCACTTTGTGCTAAGTGAATTTTAAGTTTATCGACCGTATTTTCTATTAATTGTTTGGTTTGATCGACCTGTGTTACAAATCGTATGTCCGTTTTATCATCATTATGTTCAATCGTAATTTCAATTTTCCCTAGCTCTGGTGGATCTATCTGCACTTTAGCGACATTTTCATTGCGATTGATCATTAAAGTGACATTATCGAATAATTTCTGTTCAAATACTTCGGCAAAATCTTCTTGCTGCATAGTTACCGCAGGCGCTTCAATCATCGGCTTTGAAGCTTCTTTATGAGCATAGAATGTTTCACTAATCATGTTTTCTTCGTTACTCATGGGTTTTTCAACTTCAATAAAACTTTGATTTAATCGCTCTGTGGCTATTGAATTAGATTGTGTAATGACTTCTTCTTGCTGTTTCAAAAGAGCAGGCGCTATTTCAATCGACAGCTTATCGTTAGTAACAGCCTCATTTTCAGCTTCCATTTTTAATGGTTTAAGATCGAATACCAAGGGTTTATCGAAAGACAGATAGTCTTCTTTTTCTAGCGCTTTATTTTCAACCTCTGGCAGTTTCACTGATGTTAAGTCTGCTTCGCTTATTTGCGCCGCTGATAAATGATTATTTTTGTTGTTATTTTCTAATAAGACATCAGTATATTCATTTTTATGGATGATAGGTCGAATTTCAATAGGCTCTGTTGGCAAATGTACTAGCAAATGGGTCATTAAAAAAACGGGATCTTCTTTCTCAGGTTCATTCGATTTTATTTCAGTATTTTCAGAGCGCTCAAGCATAACGGGCAAACTTGCTTCTTCAGCGGTTGAAGTCATATCCAGTGGCAAACTATTGCCACCCGTTGGCAGGTTTATGCTGGGCTGATTCTCTATTGTTTCATGATCAAGGGTTGCTTCAACGAGGATGTTTTCAAATTCTGAAAGTGGCATTTGAGAAAAATCTGTTGTTGAATCAGCTACTTGTGGTGGAGCCACAAGCTCAGGTAGCAGTTCTAGATTACCGTTAATTTCCACTCTAAGCATTTCCTTTGAGATGAAGACATTAAATAGTAATCAAAAGGTGTGCCAGGTTATCAATTATGGCTTGGCAGCTAGCACTGCTAATGAAGATAAAAATCCCCCGCTCGCTCCTGCTACGCAGGACAAGTGCGAGCTGCCCCCTTTTATTCAAAGGGGGCAACAATACGCTCGATTCATAAAATAGCCCCCTTTGAATAAAAGGGGGCAGCTTGTTTGCAAAACAAGCGGGGGATTTTTATCTTGTAACCTCACGATCAATGTAATGTCGCGAGCTCTAGAAGCTAATGAATTGATGAGATTTTATTGAATTCGTCTTTGATTTTAGGGTAGGTCTGATGTAGCTGAGTAAAGGCTTCTTTGGTTTTTTCAAGATTTCCTTGGTTAATGGCCTCTTCAATTGATTCGCAAATAATGGCTAAACCCGATGCGCCCATATTCAAGCTGCTGCCTTTAATGGAATGCGCAATCCTACCAACTGTGTCCATTTGATTGTTATTCAGTGCATTTAATAGATCTTGTTCTTTCTTCTCAAAATCAAGATAAAACGTTTCTAGAAATGAGCCAAATCCTTCATTAAATAACTCTTTAAGATTGTTTACCTGCTTTATATCTATTAATGCACTTGTTTGTGAGTCGCTCATAAATGGTTTTTCTTTATTCTACTGTAAATAATTCGTCTAATTTAGTAATTGTAAATATTTTCTTTACATCCGGCGCACAATTGACAATTCTGATTTGAGCAGTATCGCCACCAGCATGATCACGCAAGGCGAGTAACATCCCTAATGCGGAACTATCTAAATAATCAGATTCTTTTAGATCCACAACATATGAATGAGGATGCATATCTTGGTTTTCATAGGCATTTCTGAACATTTGTAATGAGCTAAAATCAAATCTTCCTTGTACGCTAATAGTCATCTCTTGTCCGTCACTTGATATGCTTGATTTGATTGCCATATCCCACTCCAGTTATTGTATACAGTATTCTGTCCAGAAAGGTTAATACATTGTATTTAGTCGGTATAGGATAGGAATTCTTGAATTCAGAGGATGATAATGCTGGCATTCCATTGCCAGTATGAGAGCAGTGCATCTACATAATAATACTCGAGTTTAACACTTGGCTCTTTTAGCGGTATCTGTTACATCTTTTTCTTGTTCAGGGTGTTCGGCTATATGAGATTCAATTGTACGTTTTAAGCCAGTCACTCTTGCTTGTAATGATACCTTTTCATCTTGCAAGACTGTTTCCAGTTCTACCTGCTCATCAACTACTCGATTAACGACTAACCTTAACGTCTTACCTTTGTCTTGCATATCAGTGCTTTTAAAACGTTGATATAATTTATCCCACAAAACCGCTTTTTTAGATGTCATATGCTGTTGCATTTGCTTTTGTGAATGAAGGTTTTGAAAAGAAGTTCTTATTGCCATTAGAATATCCTGCGAGATATTCTTTTCCTTAAGTATTTGTATCGCTCTCTCAATATCGTTATTAACAAATTCTTGTGCAGCTTGAAACATTAAGGCATTTTTGTCTTCCACTTCGATTGATTGTAAATAAGGGCGCAACCACATGACAGCTTGCATTTTTGAAAATACCGAGCAAGTTTGAGACTGAATGAAGTAAGTGTAAGGATTTTCCAGTATGACTTCCTGATTCTTTCTATAAATATCCGTTAATCCCTGAACAATCCAAGCACCTCCAATATTAGCTAATAAAGCAGGCAGATTCACATTCAATATTTCAAAGCTTGCCTCTATCGCACCTCGTGCTCGAAATGCTTGATTTAATGTTTGCGTCAGTTCACCATAATTGCCTAAACTGTCTCTAAACTGTTGCCTTAACAAAACGTATTTGGATGAGAATGCAACTTTATCTACCATCACATCTTCTGCATTACAAAAACTCAGCATGGTAAGCGATTTATAATATTGTTTTTGTTCTGCTTTAGGAATTTGCTGAAATTTAGCCAAAATAAAACTACGTAATTCTTCAATGAGCAATTGGGATGTATCCGGTATGACACTTTTATGATGCGCAACCCAAGTGTCTCCCGCTCGTGAGAGTGTCCCGGGTAAACAAGAAGGATCATCTAACCCTAGTGTATTTTCATTATGTGCACGGCGGATCTCAGCTACTTTTGCAATGAAGGTCGTTTCGCGTATTTTTTGTTCATCCTCAGTGCCATCTTGCTTATCGGTGACTAATAAGTAACTATACGCCATCATTTCTCTTGATAAATCACTCGCCATTTGCGTTGTTGGCGCATGCAATCCAACCGTATTGACGGTAAATACGGCATTGTCTTTATTGATTAATGGTGCTGTCAGTAGATTAGGCCAGTCTCCGCCAACAGGAGCCCAAGAATCATAGGCACGCCAAGCCGTTTCGGCTTCACTTTCATTACTGCTAAAAATACTACGGGCTTTATTCATTAACGTTTCATCATTACCCTGTAATAACCGCGTTTTGTCATCTTGCGTTAGGGCGTTAATAAAAGTAATGATGCTTGCTGCATGCTGATCAGTTGCCGCTTTCTCTTGTGCTTCGTGCATAATGGCATCTAATAATAATTGACGGATCGCTGTCTCAATGTGGAAAATTCTTAGCGTATCATTATCGCCATAGGCTTCATAACGGTCTTTAAAATGCGGTTTGATCACGGCATTATAATGTTGGCGAATGGCACCAATACGCGCTTCATCATCCACATTATTAAAGCGCTCCCGCTCTCGCTCCATTCTCACTTGACGACGTTTATCATTCACTACCAATTGCGCAGTATACAGTATTCTTACCGCTTCTACCTTTGACGCTTGCATGTTTTTGCTTTCTAAATACATAATTGGGTTATGAAAATAGTTTGCAAGGACCGCTAATTGCTCATCCTCAGGTGTTTCATTCAATAATTCTGATAATGGCAATCCATATAAAGCAATATTCTTAATAATAACAGACTGACAATGAGGATATTTCTCGAAGAAAACCAGTATATTTTCTCCCTCGTCACTCTTTAATGCTTGTAATAGAGACGGTTGCTTTAATAAAATGCTTAGCACATCGAAATGTTTATTATCTATCGCACAGCGCAATATATAATATGAATTTACTTGCAAATTGGCTTTAACAGAATCAATCGTTAATAACAACTCAACGATTTTAACATGACCGTGCTCGACCGCTAAGTTAAGTGCTTCATTATGATTTGAATGTGCATTCGATCTAACAACATCAATGGCGAGTACGGTTTTTAACATCTCAAGCAGACCATTTTTAGCAGCAAATGCGAGTACCTTATTATTCAATACATGCGCATTCGCTTTAACGCTATCTATTGTGAGTAATACCTTGACCACTTCAAGGTGGGCATTCAATGCCGCAAAACTCAATGCCCAATTCTGGAGTATATGAGCATTATTTTTCACTTCTGGAATCGCTAATAAGTTTTTAACAATATCAACATAGCCGTTAAAAGAGGCCAGTCGAAGGGCTGCATTGTCCTTAACATGGGCTGTGGCTTTGACACCATTGATGTTAAGTAAAGCTTGTACGATGAGAATATGACCTTTAATTGCGGCAGTACGCAGCGCCTTGTTTTCTTTAAGATGAGCAATTTCCCTAACCAGCTCCATATCTAATAAGCCAAGAGCTTCTTTCAGCTTCCCTTTTTCAATCGCTATACAAAGCAAATCATGATAATCGTCTTTAACTGCCACTTTACCGCCAAAATGTTCGAATATAAAAACTTTGCAATCTAACTTAATTTGAAAAAAAAGTAAAGATATTCCTTACGGCATCGCATTTACTGTATCCACACTTCAAACGCTTCTTCTTGGGGGATTCACTCTGGTTACTGTTGAGTTCAGGCACAGGTAAATGATAAGCGACCATGTAAAGATTCTAATCGAGATCACGAGCACGATAATTTAGTGTAACTTCACGATGCTACCTAATGTGGTTTAATCGCGACATCAATGATGAGCCTGGAACATAGCTTATTGATACGGTTTTAAGCGATTAAATATTTCGGTGTTTTCTTGATTTTCTTTGCGATTTTCATGGAATTGATTGCTTTTTTGAATATTATTGATAAGTTCTTGCAGGTTGTTACGTTTTACTTTCAATGTTTGGTATTGAGCAATGAAATCCACATGCTGCTTTTGATGGTTATTGAGCACCTCATTTTGCATCATAATAGCTTTTTCTAATTGGAAAATGAAATGTTGAAATTGTTGATATTGCATGCTTGAAATATGATTATTGGCTAGCGTTTGCAAATTGCTTTGCGTTTCTGACAAACAATGATTCAACATTTCATGTTTGCCCTTCTCTTGCTCCCATTTTTTTTGATTATTGGCGATTTGCCGCATGAGTTTTTGTTCTTGCGTTTCCAGAACAAAACGATATTTTTCTAGGTGGCTAACCTCTCGCTTCATTTAGTGGCAACCGGTATCATGGCAAGGCTAGCAAATTCTCTTAGCATATCGGCTGTTTGTTTCAAATCCACATGAATGCTCTTATCTTGTTGCAAAAATGCAAACAGCTTGGGCTTTTTTTCTAGAATCATATCCATTTCTGGATCATTTCCTTTTTGATAAGCACCAATCATAATAAAATCTCGATTTTGCTGATATTTAGCATAACTTTTCTTAAAAGTTCTGGCTAATTGCACTTGCTCAGCGGGCACTACTTTATCCATCACTCGACTGATGGATTGTTCAATATCAATCGCAGGATAGTGGCCTTGTTCTGCTAACTGCCTTGTTAACATAATATGACCATCTAAAATACCTCGCGCACAGTCAACGATGGGATCTTGCACATCATCCCCTTCTGCGAGTACCGTATAAATACCCGTAATAGAGGAATCTTCGTTGATGCCATTGCCTGCACGTTCCACTAATTTAGGGATACGAGCAAAGACAGATGGAGGGTAACCTTTATTCGTAGGCGGTTCACCCAGTGCTAAACCTAATTCCCGTAATGCTTGACCATAACGTGTTAAAGAATCCATGAGCAGCAATACGCGCTTTTTCTTATTCTTAAAATATTCTGCGATAAAAGTGGCTGTTTCTGCTGCTTTCACCCGCGCTAAAGGTGAGCTATCGGCAGGTGCCGCGACAATAACTGCTTTATGCAGTCCAGCCACACCAATATTTTCTTCGATAAATTCTTTGACTTCGCGGCCCCGTTCACCCACCAAAGAAATCACCACAATATCCGCCTGGCAAAATTGCGTGATCATGCCTAGCAATATACTTTTCCCAACGCCGGTACCGGCGAATAACCCCATTCGCTGCCCTATCCCTAAGGTTAATAATCCATTGATTGCTTTAACGCCCACATCCATCGCATGACGAATGGGTGCACGTTGCAATGGATTAATGGGTTCAAAATGAAGTGGAACGCGCTCTATTCCCTTGAGTTCTCCCAAGCTATCTAAAGGTAAGCCGGTAGAATCAATGACTCTACCTAATAGCCCCTCCCCAATAGGCACTTTAGCATAGGTATCTAATTGGGTTACTTCAGCTCCAGGCAAAATACCTCTAAGCTCATCCGCACTCATTAAGTAAGTGACATCGGATTTAAAACCAATCACTTCAGCCTGAACAGGTAAAGGCGCACAATCAATTTGACAGAGTGTCCCCACCTTGGCTTTTAACCCTGTTGCTTCAATTAAATAGCCCGATACTTTATGTACCTTGCCATAAACTGTAAAAGGGGTTAATTGACTTAAGTTTGGGAATTGCATAGTAATAGTTCATCCTGCAATCTGTTTAGGAGTGATTCCAGATTAAAACAGATCTTCTGCTTTTCAGATTCTATCTTAAATTCAAAATCTGCCAATTGTGGCTGCGTTTCAAAAATGATTCTTGAATAACCATTAAAGTCTTCATTCTGAATTTTTTCGTATAATTTAGGGTGGCATGCGATACGAATTTCTTTACCTGAATTGTCAATCATTTTCAATGCTTGGGTTATCACATTCGCAATCGTTTCAGAGGACGTTGCAAGTTCTTTGTGAAGTACTTTTTCGCATAAGGATTTTACAAATAATAATATTGCTTGT